>NZ_JAUOSJ010000012.1:0-160103 GCF_030548385.1 Agarivorans sp. 1_MG-2023
AAGAACGCTTTAAGCGAGCCATTTTATTTCACTTTGGAGGGCTTGATATGACTTTCCACCAAGAACGGTGAAGAGCCATAGATATACAGCTAAAAAGTGCGCAACATGTCAAACACACCACTGCGGCTCCAGCAGCGATTTAGAAATACGATTTATCAGCACCATTACAGTATTCGTACCGAGCAAACCTATTGGCATTGGATAAAGCGTTTTTTGTATTTTAATCACAAACAACACCCAGAAAAACTCGGTGCTGCTGACATTGAGCGATTTCTCACTCACCTAGCGGTCGATAGACAAGTTGCTCCAGCGACTCAAAACATCGCGTTTAATGCCTTAATGTTTCTCTATAACAAAGTACTGCGTATCGAAATGATTGGAATTCAGGCTAAACGCGCGAAAAAAAGAGTCAACATTCCCGTGGTTTTTACTCGAGGAGAAGTGAGCCAGGTGATTGCGAATTTACCGGCGGACTATCAGATCATGGCTTCACTGCTTTACGGATCGGGATTACGACTCAGTGAATGTTTGAGATTACGGATTAAAGACTTAGATTTTGATCAAAATACAATTACCGTACGGCAAGGCAAAGGTAATAAAGACCGCGTGACTCTATTACCCCCTAACTTGATCCCAACGCTTCGCGATAACATTCTCCTAAGCAAAAGTGTTTTTACCCACGATATGAGTCTACATTATGCAGGAGCAACAATGCCTTACGCGTTAGCCCGTAAGTATCCACATTCTCAACGATCGTTTTCTTGGCAGTTTTTGTTTCCTTCTACTCGTCTGTGTATCGATGCTAGAACAGGTGAACTCAAGCGTCATCATATTCACCATAGTGTGCTCCAGAAAGCTGTCACCAAAGCCGTGCGTAATGCTAGAATAAATAAGCCTGCAAGTTGTCATACCTTTAGGCATAGCTTTGCCACCCACCTTTTAGAACAAGGGACTGATTTAAGAACAATACAAGAATTACTTGGCCATCAAGATGTAACAACAACTGAAATTTACACACATGTCATCGGTCGTCATACCACGGGCGTCAAAAGCCCTTTAGAGTGCTTAGTTCAAGCTGCAAAGTAGATGATTTATTTAAAGCGCTTCAAAGCGATTATGCATTCTAGCTGGCGATTAAACTTGGTTCGCAAATCAGAAACAAAACGCTTAGTTTTAATCGGGAACACTCATTCATGAGAGAGATGTTCGTAAGAAGGCTCGACATGTTTGGGGGCAGTAATAAACCAGAATTGATTCACTATAAATCAGCGAAAGTAGCTTTCAGGTCCTCGACTGTTTGCATTCCTATTCCACTAGTTTCCCAGCCAAATTTGTCATTATTGAATCGCGGGAAGATATGTAAGTGGTAATGGCTAAGTTCGTTACAACTTCCATTATTTTGAATAAAGGAGATACCGTCTGGATTAAATTTAGTTATTATCCGCGAGTATAAATCTTTCGCTACATACTGAATCTCTGCGTTCACCGACGGTGGCAGGTCTATGAACGATTCATAGGGTTTCTTCGGACAAATCAGAATGTGACCAATATTGATTGGGTCATGGTCAGCAAAAGCAATTACGTCCTCTGATTCAAATACAATAGCGGCTTCAATTTCACGATTGATTATTTTCTCTACGATTGTCGTCATATCCAGTCTACAAAACTATTAATAACCCTTCTAAAAGTTACGCGGACTAGGATAAGGCAGTCAAATTACCTTAAGAGGAAATAAGAAGCTTAGCGCTATAAACACGTAAAATGGCAGGAATGAGACAAACCACAAACACCCAACAGTTTCTTTAAAGCAATAATATTCAAGCTTACTGTGAATGCTCAAACGTTATTGTTTACCAACGCTAAGCCCTGCGAACAGGGCTTTTATCACCAGCAATCACTAAATAAGCTAAATAGCCTCAGCTTCTTCCCATGATTGTTTTTTGCGGTAAATGGTTGAAGGACTTACATCTAATAGCTCAGCGGCTTTTGGAATATTGCCATCGCAGTGATCAATCGCATGTTCAATGGCTTCTTTTTCGGTGATCCACAAGGGTTGAATTTGATACTGGCTGCCACCCACTGCATTTGCGCTAGCTTCAGCCGCTTCTACTTCTTCCTGATGGCGACCATCTTTACCAATCGCGCCTTCTGGCACCAGCGTATTGATAGGTGGTGGAAGCTGGCTAGCTAACACCTCTTTACCGTCATGCAACACGCAAATGTTGCGGATCACATTTTGCAATTGGCGAACATTACCTGGCCAATCGTAGTTACTCATTACTGTAGCGGTTAGGCTAGAAAAACGGCGGAATTGTTTACCTTCTTCTTTGGCATAACGGCGCAAAAACTTCTGGGCAATGCCTGGTACATCTAAACCACGTTCGCGCAGTGGAGGTAAATGAATAGGCACAACGTACAAACGGTAATATAAGTCTTCTCTAAAACGCCCTGCTTGCACTTCTTCCCATGGGTCTCGGTTAGTGGCACACAAAAAACGCACATCTACTTGCTCTTCTTGGCTACCACCTACTTTTTGAAATCGCCCCGTTTGCACAAAGCGCAGTAGCTTTGTTTGTAAGTCCATGTCCATTTCGCCAATTTCATCAAGGAACAGCGTTCCTCCATGGGCTTGCGAAGCCGCGCCAGAACGCATGGATGATGCTCCGGTAAAGGCGCCTTTTACATGGCCAAAAATTTCACTTTCCATTAAGTCTTTTGGAATAGCGCCACAATTTATTGCAATAAAAGGTTTGTCGGCTCTGCCGCCTTGTTTGTGGATTGCCTCCGCACACACTTCTTTACCTGTTCCACTCTCTCCGGTAATAAACACTGTGGCTTTGCTGGGCGCTACTGCTTCAATCATGCGATACACATTTTGCATGCTTAAGCTGCCACCAATAAAGCCATGGAAGCTGTCGCGGCCCGCATCGGCTTGGTAGTCTTCCACTAACGATTTTAGTTTGTGCAGGTTAACGGCATTGTTCACGGTCACTTTTAGGCGGCTAGCATCAAAGGGTTTTTCTATAAAATCTACCACCCCTAAACGCATTGAATCTACCGCTACATCCACAGAACCATAGGCGGTAATAATAATCACCGAGGTCGGTAAGCTGCGCTCAACCATCCACTCTAACACTTGCATACCGCCCATATCGGGTAGGTTTAAATCAAGTAGCATGACCTGAGGCGATTGTTTTGATAAGAAGTCTATTGCTGCGCTGCCGGTAGCTACGCGCTCAAGTTTAAGGTTTTCTTTACTAAGATACGCTTGATAAGTGGCAGCCAATGTTTCGCTATCTTCTACTAACAATACCGAGGCTTTAAGCTCAGTTCCCATAGCATCTCCCTAGGCAATAACTGTTTTTTCAAACTGCTTAATTGCAGTAAGCGTTTGTTCTACGGTGTTCGCCAACCTTGGCACATGTTCATCTAACGCTGATATGTCGGAAGCTTTACCTGCTACCTCAATAGCCAACGCTAACTTACGTAAACGTTCGCCACCAAATGTTGCCACATTCCCCTTCATGGTGTGGGCTGCTAAGGCCACATCATCAAACTCTTGCTGCTGATGTGCCAGTGTAATGGTGGCCAATTGAGCCTCTGTTTCTTGGTAAAGCAACGAAAGCATTACTGGCAGAGCATCTAAACCCGCGTCTTTTACCAACTGTTCAAGCACTTGTCGGTTAAGCAGTAAGCTAAGATCTTGTTCGGGTTCATCGTTTGCTACTTCAGTATTCACGTCAACTTGATCAAGCGTATGACTAACTAAAGGAGCTTCAACAACGGTTAGTGTTGGTGTTTTTTCCTTATACCATTGCACTAGTTTAGCTCTAAGCAAGGGGATATCGATAGGCTTAGTGATAAAATCATTCATACCTGCTGCAAAACACGCTTGTTTGTCTTCGGCAAAGGCATTGGCGGTCATGGCTAATATTGGCGTTTGCTGATTAAGCCCTTCAGCTTCTCGTATTTTACGAGTGGCGGCTAAGCCATCCATCACCGGCATGGCCATGTCCATTAAGATAATGTCGTAATGATTATGCTGACACATTTCTACGGCTATTTGGCCGTTTTCAGCGCTGCTCAATTCTTTAATAAAGTCTTTAAGCACTTGAGTCACCACAGCGCGATTCATGGCGCTATCTTCCACCAATAAAATGCGCGCATGTTTGGCTAATTCGGGATTAGGCTCTTTCTGCTCCAGCGCATCGTCTAGTTGAATGGTAGGCGCATGTCGCCCTCTAAATGGCAAACGAACAGTAAAGGTTGTGCCACGGCCAACTTCACTCTCCACTTCAACTTCGCCCCCCATTTTCTCCACTAACTGACGGGTAATCGCCAAGCCTAAGCCGGTGCCGGAGTATCGTTTAGTGACACCGCTTTCTACTTGGAAAAACTCTTCAAACAAACGTTCTTTATCTTCTTTCTCAATGCCTATGCCAGTATCTTTTACTTTTAGCTCCATGCCATAAGGCTGGATAGGTTTTAGGGCCAGCGTTACCCCACCCTCAGAAGTAAATTTAATCGCGTTGCCCATTAAATTAAATACAATTTGCCTAAAGCGCAGCGGCTCACCAAAGTACTCGGGGAAAATGTCATCGTCTATCTGCAATTCAAATTTCAAGGCTTTTTGCTGAGCGGTGGTATTAAATAGCCTAACAATACTTTTTAAGGTCTCCGCGGCAGAAAACCATTCATTGTTAAACTCTAATTGGCCGGCTTCAATTTTAGAAAAATCCAATACGTTGTTTACCAAGGCCATTAAGGTATGGCCTGCTTCGTTGCCGGTATCAACAAAGCCTTGCTGCTCTAAGCTTAAGTCTGTGTCTTTAAGGATTTGGTTCATATTAATAATGGCATTTAGCGGGGTACGAATTTCATGGCTCATACTGGCAAGGAAACGGCTCTTGGCTAAACTGGCCGCTTCAGCGTCTTGCCTGGCACGCTCTAAGGATTGCTCAACGGCTTTCTGCTCGCTTAAATCGGTGAAATGCGCAACGTAATGCGTCACCTCGCCTTCGCTGTCTTGAACCGAAGAAATGCTTAACCACTCAGGCAATCGCTCACCATTTTTACGAAGATTTACGATTTCACCCGACCACTCACCCTGCTGTTTGAGATGCAACCACATGTTGTTGAAAAAGGCTTGATCATGCTCACCGGAACTTAAAATAGACGGTGTTTGGCCAATGGCTTCTTCTTCTGAATAGCCAGTGATTCGGCTAAAAGCGTGGTTTACTCGAACAATTTCTGCGTGTTGATTAGTGATAAAAATGGCTTCGTTGGCGTCAAAAGCTTCGGCGGCTAACTGCAACTCTTGCTCGGTGCGTTTTCTATCGGAGATATCTCGCATAAACGCGGTAAATATTGTGTCATCGCCCACTTCAACCGAGCTAATGGTGAGCTCTGAGAGAAACTCTCGGCCATCTTTATGCAATGCAGGTAATTCTAAACGTTGATTAAGCACCGGGGCTTCGCCGGTTTCTCTAAAGTGTTTCATGCCATTGCGGTGAGCATCCCGAAAGGCCTCGGGCACAATAAAGCTCGCCAGTTCTTTGCCCACCACTTCATCGTGAGTAAAGCCAAAAATACGCTCGGCACTTTGGCTAAACTCCAGCACATAACCATGGCGATCGGTGGTAATTACCGCGTCCATGGCCGAGCTAATTGTTGCTTTTAAAATCGACTGATTTTGCTCTAGCTCTAAGGCTAATTTTTCTTGAACCTCTATGGCCTGTTTAAACTCTAAATGTGATTGCTCCAACGCGGCAGACATTTTGTTAAAGGCTCGCGAGACTTCTGAAATCTCATCTTTGCCCTTCACATCAAGCTGAATGCCCGGTCCAATTTGAGTAATGGTTTTAGCAGCATCGCGCAGGCCACCGAGTTGGCGGGTAAGGTAAGTGCCAAGCAAAAACGAAAACAAAGCCACTAAGCTAATTTCTAACAGCGCAATGCTTACGCCAAAAGAACTCGCCTCAGAAATTAAGCCGTGTAGGCCGTGATCATAAATGCCAATTTGAATATGACCATAGAGTTTGTTACCAATAACAACATCACTTTCATTAACAAATATCTTGTGTTCATGGTCACCAAGGTTGGGATCTACCGAGGGATGCTGATGTGGGTCGATCCCGCCTTTAGACAATAAACGTTTGTTCTGGTCTGTAATCACCACATAGGCGACATCTTTTTGCGAGGAAAATTCTTCAGTTAGGCTATCAAGTGTGGCTAAGTCGGTGGTGATAATGGCATTTTTAGTGGTAGACGCAAACAGCGACGACATCATTCTGCCATGCTGTTCCACTTGTAACTCATTTGAATCGTACAGCCATCCAATGCTGCTATAAACCAATACCCCTAATAATACGGCTTCTATTAGGGCCACGCCGAGAACGGTTTTCGCTTTAAAGCTTAGATTCATCGCGCCTTTCCATGCTTGTCATTAAGGCTAGTTAATGATGTGTATCACCTATACTGAGCTGGCGCACATCGTCCCAATCTTTGTCTTTGGCCACCACAAAACCTTTCATTTTAAGGCCACCCAATAAGGCTTGCTGCTCAGGTTTATTCTCCATTTCAACCAAAGCTTGCTGAATTTTGTTAACCACCTCTGCTGGCACCTCTGGGTGGGCAGCAATGGCATGAGGTGTATAGTCTGGCGACTCCCACAATACTTTCAGTTGGTCAGTAACGTCTGCGTCACCATTAGCAAAAGTGCGCGGAATTCCGCCACCAGCTGGATACAAGCCTGCCGCTACCGCGCGATATACCGAGTCATGCGAACCAACATACTTGGGTACAAACGCAACCCCCTGTTGCTCTAAGTATCCTCGAGTGACTACACTCGCCGCAAAAGCCCGTGGAGCCGGAAAGGCTAAGGTTTTACCATTCAATTGTTGAACATCGGTGATATTGATATCACTATCAGTCCTTACCACTATAATACCATTTAGCTTTTTGTCTTTAGTTTTAGCAAAAGCTTTATATCCTGGCGAAGCAGAAAACACTTGGTAATGAAAAGGATTCATGTAGGCAAAGTCATATTCACCGTTGGCTAAACGCTTCTCAAACTCAGGAATACTGGGGGCCGTTTTAAACTCCACTTGATAACCACTGGTGTCGCTAACCGCATCTAACACAGGGCTCCACTGCAGCGCTAAACGGGTAGCCGATTGCTGTGGCACTATGCCAAAGGTATAGCTTTTTGCTTCAGCACTGCTGCTAATAATCGCCAAGATCACCAGCAAAATAGCCACCAACAACACGGTGACTTTAATCTGCATTTTTCGCTTTTCTTTGTACTGTTTACTCTTAATCTCGAGAAACGCTATATCTGGTTTCTGCTTACTCAATGTGGCTGATGCTCCATTGTTGGTTTGTAATATAAAAAACATATCATACCCTTATCGAAAGTAGTTGAGAGTTAACAAGAATTCTTTGCAGCACACGCTGGAAACGAGGAAACAAAATGGTAATTCGTGAGGTTTCTCTCACTAACTCAGATTGCAGGCTGGGATTAAAGCGATCGTTCATCACAACTCCGAGTAAACGGATGTCTTCGGTTCGTAGGTCTGCAATGGCCGCTTCAAACGCCGGGCGAGAAGTCACCCCTGCCATCATGGTCATAATGCTGGCATCGCAACCCGCAAGAGCGCGTTGTGCCGAAACGTTGCCACAGTTGTTTTGGTTAACTGCTGAAGTATCAATCAGCACCAATTGGTAACTTTGTTTCCACTGCTCTGTCCATTGCTCAATCACACCCGGTTCTTTTAACGACAACAGCGATACTTTGTCTAAGGGTACTGGCAAATAATCAATGCCCGATTGCGGGTCTTTAATCATTCCTTGTACCTTGCCTCTGTCCCAGCCTAAATCAAATACGGGTTGCTCAAAGTGACGGGGATGGTGCAAGTTAAAATCAACCACTAATACGCTACGCCCTGCTCCGGCTGCGCGCCTTGCAATGGCATCTACCAAGGTAGAAACCCCTTCCTCTGGTTGACTTGAGCTCACCCCAATGCAGGTGTTTTGTTGAATCGGTAAGCGCTGATAAATGCGCTCAAGCTCTTGATAAGTTGACGGTAAATTAATCATAGGAACCCCAACAATGCGCTAATGGTTACAATACGAAATACGTCTTCCATGCCCTGGCGAGCTTTGTGCCAACCGCTTTCTTCGCGTGATGGAATGTACACAGTGTCGCCGGCTCTAATCACTGGCAACATGCCAAAGTCACCGGTTTTAGAGAACTCTAATAGGTTGAAAGTACGCGCTTGGTCTTTACAGCAAGACAGATTTACTACGGTGATTTTTTCAGGGAAACCATCGTTATCTACACCACCCGCTTCGGCTAATAAGTCCAACAAGGTCATATCATCGTTAAAGCGGTAGCGACCAGGTTTGTTTACCGAACCCAATACCCGCACGGTGCGCTCTTTCTTTTCAGACAACCAGTTACGGTCTTTTTCAGGAATGTAGATAGAGTCACCCGGTACTACGTTTGGTAGCAAAGACTCATCACCCGTTTCGAAGTACATCGCTAAATCTAGCTTTGATACTTGCGAGTGTTTACCGTTGCGGTGACTAATTCGCACATTGCTAATGTCAGCTTTTTCCGACGGGCCATCGGCCGCTGCAAGAATATCCAGAAAGTGCATGCTAGGGTCAAAACGGTAGCGACCAGGGGCAACCACTTGACCAAATACGTAGATTGAATCTTCGCTAGCTTGGCGTACCCATTGTGATTTGTTGTCACTTGGGTCATCTGGCAACTGCGGCACCATAATGGTGGTACCCGCCACAATTTGAGGTAAACGTTTATTGCTAATCTTACCCGCTAGGTAAGCATTTAAATCAAAGTTAACCGAGCGTGTATTGCCGTTAGCATCGCTAAACAACACCGTGATTTTAGCCATATCGGCATTAGGTTTAGGCCCGCCAGCATGCGCTAATAAATCCATTAAGTTCATCTCGTTGGCCCACTCAAAGCGGCCTGGGCGGTTTACTTCACCCATTACTTTTACTGCACGGTTTGGTGATACCTTGGTCCACGACTTTTCGTTTAAGTCGGTTTTCTCAGGAATAAATATCGCATCACCAGGTGTGATTTTTGGCAGCTGGGCTGTGCGCCCTTCGGTGAACGATTGCAAGTCAAAACGTTCAACCGTTCCGTTGCTGCGAATCACTCTAATTTGGCGAGTTTCAGCAAAGCGCGTTGGGCCACCAGAGTTAGCTAATACATCTAAAAATCCAGCTGATTTATTACCCTCGTATGCACCAGGCTTAAATACTTCACCCATTACATACACCGTATTTGCACCGGCTTTAATCTCTTCTTCTTGCTTGGGCACAAACACGGTAGTGCCGGCACTTAACTGTGGCAACATGTTGCTGTCACCAGTATCTAAGTAGCGCTTTAAGTTAAACAGCTTTGGCTCACCATTAATGATGACGCGAATTTGCTCCACACTGGCATAACGAGTCACCCCACCAGCACGCATTAACATATCCACTAACGAGGCTGATTCTTTATAAGAAAAACTGCCTGGGTTATATACCTCACCAAATACTTTAACTGCGGTACGGTCTTCTGCAGCGTCGCCTTTGTCGTTAAGCGTTTTAGGGTCAAAATCCACCGCGACATTGCCAATTTTTGGCGATGCAGGAACAAACAATACATCTAAAGACTCCAGCTCTGGCAATACACTCAAATCGCCAGAATCTAAGTAACGCTTGTAGTTAAATATTTTGGCTTGCTCAAAGCTGTCGCGGCGCAGTTGCATGCGGTCTAACTGTGCGCCAGAACGTAAACCACCAGCGGCTTGAATCGCCATTTGAATGCCAGCACCTTCGGCTAACACTACTTCGCCTGGCTGGCCAACAAAACCTAATACACTAATGCGGATACGACGCTCTTCGAGTAACACACGTAAACCGGCTAAATCACGATAAGCTTTAGATAACTCACGCTTAATCTTTTCTTGCATTTGCTGCTCGGTAAAGCCCGATACCATGATTGGACCCACTTCTGGCAGAATTAATCGGCCATTTCGGTCTACCTCAAAGCTTTTATCGAGCGAGGCTTCACCAGGAAGAATAATGCGTACAACGTCACCCGCCTGTACTTGAGGACTAGCCGCTAATGCATTGGCGCTAAACACAATGCTCATAACAAAACCTAGAATCATCCATGCCGCCACAATGCCTTTACATACTTTTGAAGTATTCATGAGCGTGCTCCTTATTGACCACGTTGAGCGAAAAAGTGATTGTTGGCGTCGATAACGCTAATGGTAACTCGACGGTTAGAGTGGCGAATCGCGTCGCTTTCGCCTTCAGAATAAGGTTGTGAATCAGCCACTGCTGCTAGCTTAATCTGTTGTTCGTTCATGCCCATCTCAGCCATGTAATCAGCCACCGCTTGGGCGCGAGCTAAAGATAAACGCTGCTTGTAAGCCTCATCACCTTTGCTGTCACTATGGCCGGTAATAATTAACGCTACTTTGCTCGCAGCAATAATTGGCGTGAGATTAGTGAGTTGGTCTTTGTAGGCTGGAGTCAGCTCGCTTGAATCAAAAGCAAACTGATTATTGCTATTTAGCGCGTCGCTAATGCTTACCATTAATTGTGAAGATTGAATGTGGCCTAAGCGGTCGGTTTGGCAAGCACCGCTTTCGGTTACTCGATCTAGCCGCTGCTCAAGCATGTTCACAAAGTGTTGTTGAATTTCGATATCGTTGGCAGCATCAAAGGTTAAGCCACCCTCTAATTCACGAACAATGCGTTGCTGCTGCAAACGAGCCTGAGTAACTGAAGCAGGGAAACATAATTCGGCACCTTCTAACACCAACAAATCTAGCTGATGCTTAACTAATACTGCTTCAAAATGTAAACCGTGTTCTGGGCCTAATTCGCGAAGGTCGGTAGTGCCTGTGTCGCCGTCCATCCAAGCCAATATAGCGTGTTGATGCTCAGCAAAACCACCGCGTCCTTGTTCTGGCCAACTGGTACAAGCTGAGGTCATTGTTAACAATACGGGGATAATAATGCTACGCATGATAGGCTCCTTGAGTCCTGCTTAAGCGGCGATAGAAGGTAAGGTGTCAACACTGTTTGGTTGACTAGGAAGCGTGTCTAACATGGTGATGATGTGGTTAACACGAAGCATCACGAGTAAATCTCGCGGCTGCTGTTGAGCGCCTACAATAATAAGACGACCACCCGCTGCATTAATGCGTTTGAACATAAATACCAACGCGCCAATACCAGAAGCATCTAAAAAATCGACATGTGCCAAATTCACAATAACCAGCTTGCTGGCTGCTTGGTGACAAATGTTTTCAAACTGATTTTTGTGCTGAGCACAAGACTTAGCATCAAAGGCACCATTGATAGATGCTGTTACGTCGCCTTGGTCTGAAGTAGTTAGTTGCATATTCATAATTCGCTCCACAATTCCTGATTCTCAAGACTGTTAAAGCGAGTTCTGTGCCACTTACAAATTAGTGTTTATAAACAATGAATTACATGAAAAACCTCAAAGTAATACAGTAAATTTAGATGGGGTTAACAGTGCTTTCGCAAATTGCAATTTGGCTAGTTTAGGCTTTAACAGCCAATGCTTAATTAGTGGGCAATAGCAATTTAGGCCATAAAAAAGCCCGAGCGTTTTGGGCTCAGGCTTGGTAAACGAAGCGGTGTTGTTTAGAGTTTAAACTGGTTAATCATGTCACCCAATTCATTATTGATAGCAGCAATACGCTGGGTTTCGCTACGCTGGCTTTTCCCTTCGTTGTTTAGGTTTTCTACCATGCCGTGGATTTGATGCATGCTTTTATTAATTTCTTGAATAACAATATTTTGCTCGCTGGCCGAGGTAGATACCTGGCTATTCAATTCGTTAATTTGGTGAATAAAATCACCCAGCTTTTGCAAACTCACCGAGGTTTTATCGGCTTCTTCTACCGTATCTGAGCAGGTATGTTCGGTACTGCCAATAGACGACACCACTAAGCTAGCTTCTTGTTTAAGTTTGGTTAAGGCCAAGCCGATCTCGCTGGTACTGGTTTGAGTACGACTGGCGAGTGCTCTAACTTCATCAGCCACCACTGCAAAACCTCGTCCTTGATCTCCTGCTCGCGCGGCTTCAATCGATGCATTAAGCGCTAACAAGTTGGTTTGCTCGGCAATACTGCCAATCACTTCAACAATATTTTGAATACTCGCCGTTTCATTATTCATATTCTCTACGTTGCTAGAGGTTTCATGAATCTCACTGGCTAGGGCTTCTATTTTTTGTTGAGTGGTTTTAATGGTTTGCACCGAATCTTCACCGCTTTGATTGGCCTCATTGGCATATTTGGCTGCGGCTGAAGTATTACCTTCTACTAGCTCAGCAGTATTAGATAACTCTTCAATAGCGGCCACAATTTGGGTAGTTTCGTTGGTATGCTGATTAAGAATCTCACTGCTGCTTTGGCTGTATTTATCCAGCGTTTCAATACCGTCAGAAAGCTTAGAGCGAGCACTATTTATTTCTAATAGCATAGTTTGCAGCTGTGCGATAAAGCCGTTGATACCTTGGGCAATAATGCCAATGTCATCGTCGGTTTTCACTTCTAAACGCTGGGTTAAATCACCACTACCTTGGCCTAGTTCGGTCACTAAGTCTCGAAGCTTAATAATCGGCTGGTAAAGCTGATTCAATACAAACAATAGAATAATAACCGACACTAAGGTTGCAACAGTAATGATGGTTGCCACTTTATAGGTGGTTGCTTGTAAGGGGGCAAACGCTGTTGACTCATCTACCGCAATCAACACATACCATTCGTTATCGCCTAGTAAGCTCACTCGTTGGCTGACAAACAACGTTGATTGCTGATTAACATCGGCATACTGAATCGCTTTATCTTGTCCTATCAAGCCCCGATAAACCTGCTTAAACACATCCAGATCAGCAATATTATCCTTTTGCTTCACCCATTCGTTAGTTGAGGCTAATACTAAGCCACTTTTATCCACTACTAAGCCTGTTGCACCAGCAATTTCACTTAAAGAACTCAACTGCTTTTGCAGATGGTCAAAACGTAAATCAGCCATAATCACCCCTTGCTTAATTGGGTGCATCACGCCAACCATTGGCACGCCATCGCTGCGCGTAAAAAATACATCGCTGAGTGATAAAGTAGCGGTCTTTTTAGCAGCTTTATACCACGGGCGAGTACGAGGATCGTATTTATCTAAACGCCCCACTCCCTCAGGAAAAGACTCAGAAGCTTTAGATACAAACGAGGAACCATCGTCAAAGCCAATAATCACCTTATACACACCACCTAAGCGAGCGGTATATTCGGTCATAGCAACGTGGTTACTAGTTATGTTTTTCTCTTGGTATAACTTAGCGAGCTGATTAACCGCGCCGGTTGTGCGCTGAAACGAGGTATTAATTTCTGTAGTTTTCTGTTCAATAGTATGATGAATATCCCTTAACAAACTATTGGTAATCTGATCTTTTAGCAGGGTATAAGAAAGGTAACCTGTTACTAATAAAGATAAAACAAGCATAAAAGTCATAGCCGACAGTAAGCTTGATTTAAAGCCTAAGCGATTCATCCATTTTCACCATTTGTAATATTATATATTTAACAATACTACTTTTGAGTGACACTTAATGTTAAACACTTCAACAAAATGAAACTCTATGACTGCAGAGTAAATACCTTCTTTTAACGCCTCACAAACATATTTCAACTACAACACACATTCAGCATCTGGTTCGCGGGCATTTTCAGCCCGTTAAGCAGAGTTACGGTCAGCCGGCATCGGTTTGTTGAACAAAAAGCCTTATCACTGCCCTTTACCAGCCACTACCACCCATACTGTTTTTATTAACACTCCCATATCTTGTATTAACCAACTACCACATTCGCTTAGGCTTAAGGCATAACAATGGTCATAAGCTAGCTTTTGTTTTACGTCTTCAATGCTTGAGTCATAAGCTAAGTTCACTTGTGCTAGACCGGTTATTCCAGGCTTAATGCCTACCGTGCGTTCGCTATAAAAGGGAATGGCTTGCTCCAAGCTTTGATAAAACACAGGGCGCTCTGGGCGCGGCCCAACCAAAGACATTTCACCTTTGAGTACATTGATCAACTGCGGCAATTCGTCGATGCGTGTTTTACGGAGAAACTTACCTACGCGAGTAATTCGCTTATCTTGCTTGGTGGCCCACACCGCTCCACTCAATTGCTCGGCATCACTGCGCATACTTCTAAATTTATAAATATCAAATAGCTGCACATAGTCTTTAGTGATTAGCCCTACTCGGGTTTGCTGGTAAAACACAGGCCCCTTTGAATCTAGCTTTATCGCTAAGGCCATTAGCGGAAATAAGGGACTAAACACAACCAGTAATACACTGGCGCCCACTATGTCGATAAACCGTTTGCCTGCACTAACCCATGGGCTAACAAAACACGTTAAACGCTTTTTCTTAAGCTTTTTAGCCACATAGTCCACACAACCCAACATGCTAGAAAAATGGCCTTCGACTAAATAGTTAAGGCTACCGATGGCTCCAGGCAACGTCAGCTTAGGCAATATTCTTGGCAACATGGCAAGGCTGTAACCTAACAGTTGCAAGGTAAAGAGTACCACGAACAAGGTAGATTGAGTGCTTAATATCATTGCACCAAAGAAGCTAGTTAACATAAACAAAGGAATGGTTACGCGTAAAGCCTTGCCCGAGAAGAAGGTAAAAGCCACACCTTTAAAACGCGGTAACAACATATGACGCAAGCGAATTAATTGCTGCAAGTTACCGGCACCAATGCGCTTTCTGCGACTGCGATCTTGGCTATCGGCCGCATGCTCAAGCTCTAAGGCGCGGATATTAGGCTCGTATATGGCGCGGTAGCCTTGCGCTACAATATCCATAGGAATAACAAAATCATCGTTAATGGTGTCTTCGGGCATACGTCTAAATAGCGATTTGCGAATTAAGTAAAAAGCCCCGTGCGCGCCTAGTGGCGCACCCATTTCAGCTTCACAACGTTTCACTTCGCGCTGATAGTTCCAATATGCCTGCTCACCCACCGAACCAGGGCTAAGCAAATGATAATAACCACATACCACACCAACATCGTTTTGCTTGAATTGGCTTGCCGCAATCAGCATGGCATCTACCGAGATAAGGGCTGATACATCCGACAAGGCCACGATGTCGGCTTTGCTTTGACTGATGTGCTGATTTAATACCGCCACCTTGCCTTGATTTTGTAACTGCTCACAGACTTCTATTTCAAAACTGCAAAAAGTGAGTTCTTCCAAACACGCTCGCGCTTCTGCAGCCGTATCATCTGTGCAGCCATCGCAAATAATCTTAATCGTTAAACGGTCGTCTGGGTAATCCAGCGTGGCTAGGTTAATTAACTTAGCGGCAATGTAATCTTGCTCGTTGTAAGCCGGAATCAACAACTCAATAAGTGGTAACTGAGCATCGTCTTCGCAATGGTGATATTTGCGCACCACCGAAACAGGTACCGCCTGCGCTGGCTGTTTATGCCCTTTACTGAGAAGCTTAAGCAACAAAGGATAAAGTGCATGATGATAGACCACCAAAAACATCGCGATGAGGGTTAAGTAAATGAGAATATTCATAATTATGCCCTTATAAGTAACGATGACGAAGTGCGGCGTAGTTACGCGCGGTGGTGCGTAAATCACCAGACTGCTTAACAAACTGGCGCGGATTACCAGTAGCTGGCTTTTCCAATTTTTTCTCTAAAGCTTGAGCCATAGCAAACGCTGAACCTGGCTCAACTAATGTGCCGGTGCGAGGACATAAGGCTTCAGTAGATGCGCCAACATTGGTCACAACAGCGGGGACCTCACAAGACTGCGCTTCTAAAATCACCAACGACAAACCTTCGAAATATGAAGGTAAGCAAAACAAATCTAAGCTTTGGTAAAAACGTGGCATTGACTCAATCGAACCTAAAAAGTGCACCCGTTCTTGTAAGTGCAAAGATTCAACCAGTTGTTCTAATTGCTTACGTTGGCTGCCATCACCTGCAAATGCTAAATGCACATCTTCGGGTAAAAACGATAACGACTCGATCAATACTGCTTGGCCTTTTTCCAGTTCCAAGCGGCCTGCACAACCAATTAAACGAAAATGCTCTGGCAAACCCAGCTCACGGCGAGCCACTACTTTGCTACCTGGTGCAAAGTTGCGGGTATCTACACCATTTTTAATCACCTGCACTTTTTCATCATCAAAGCCTAAGGCAGCCTTTAACTCCCCAGCCACTAAATTGGCGTCGGCGACCAGCATAGGTTTAACAAACCTGAGTGCGGCAGCTTGTACCAAGCGGCGGCGTTGCTGGCGTAAATGCCATGCATCATGCTCGGTATGAATCACTACTTTCACGCCAGCTAAACGCGCGGCTATGCCACCATAAATAAGCGGGCCAATATGGTGGGTATGCACCACAGGCACTGCCCAGCGGCGAAATAAGTTAACTAACTTCCACAAGGTTGAAAGTCGAAAACCCGGCTTTTTGTCTAAAAACATCAAGCGGTCAGCAAAGGGGCGAAGGCGCGGCCATGCCGCCAGAGCCTCTTCTTTGTTGCCTTCCAGTGAGATAATTACCCCCTGCTCATGCGTCTCTTCCATGCGTTGTAAATCTAAAGCCATGGTTTCTATACCACCGGGCTGTAAGTGCTGTACGACTTGGATCCAAATACTCATTAGGTAATCCTCTTTAATGCGATTCATTAAGCGGAGGAATACGGCTTAACACCGACACTCCAGCTATAGCTTCAATATCTTTAATGGTGCGTAAACTTGAATCAGTTAACTCAGCAATCACCGCTAAGCTGATACCAATAGCAATGCCACCCACAAAACCAGCAACAACAAACATCCATAATGGCAAGGTAGACGGGCCACTAGGGGTATAAGCGCGGTCAATAATTTTGATTCGGTCTGCTTGCTCAAACACACCTAACGCACCGGTGACTTGCGCCATTTCGTAGCGGGTTAACATGTTTTCATACAGGCTGCGTTTCACTCGCAAATTGCGATTTAGAATGCGGAGTTGTTTCTCTTGCTCACCCACCGAGCCAATTTGTTGCTGTATAGAATTTGCCAAACTTTTTAATTGCGATACCTCTGCTGCTAAGGCGTCTACTCGCTGGCGAGCAATCATTAAGGCCTCTACTTGCACAATTAGCATTTCACCGTTGGATTCAGTAATTGAGATTTGCTGCTGTAATAAGGCAGAACTATCGGTTTTACTTACTGCAGATTCCGGCAATGCGAGCACTTCTTCTCGCTCTTGCTCCAAATGGCGCAGTACCCGTTTAATCGCCAGAACTTTAGAGTGCCCCTCGGTGTAGCGAGACATTAGGGTGGCCAGCTCAGCGCGATTAAGCACAATTTGTTCTTCTAAGCGGGTTAACACAGGATTAGTGCGAGATAACTGTTGGTCAATGCTGCCTAAGCTTTGCTTGGCGCCCGCCAATTCGGCCTCGCGTTCAATTAAGCGCTGGCGCACTCGCGATAGCCGCTCTGTATTTGCAGCATGTTGCTCGGGCAAACCATCAGAATGTAACGTGCGATAATTCGCTAACGCTTGCTCTGCTTCTTCAAGCTCTATGCTACTGGTACTTAAGTGCTCGCGAAGAAAACGTTCGGACTCTTGAATAGACGAGCGCTCAGGGGCTAAAAGCTGCTCAATAAAATGTTTAGACACCGTTTCTAATAACTGACTCATGCCCTGCGGAGTGGTTGATTTATAATCAATTCGAATCAAATCCTTGCCCACCTGGCGAACCGTTAAGGCCGACGATAAACGCGCAATCACTTGTTCTTTACGTTGCGGGCTGTCGGTTTCAAACATCAAGCCTTGCTCAATAGCCACTTCGCTCAATACGTGGCGACTATGCAACAAGGTGGTCAGCGCTTCCATTCTGCCTTCTACATTGGCCGATACGGCTAAATCTTCTAAAAATGGATTAAGGCTGGCAGTTTCCTGCACCAACATACTGGTATGCGATGCATATTGTTTGTCCGACATTAGTGACACAACAGCCCCAGCAATCGGCATCAATAGAATAGGTAGAGCAATTAAGTAACGTCGACGCCATAGGGCATCAATAATTAAATATATTCTTGGTAGTAATTCGCCCATTGTATTCTCCACTTGATTCAAGCTTTGAATAGCGAATTCCGTACCAACAATTTTAGCTCTTAATTATCAGCAGCTTAGGAGAAAAACATGTAGAGGGAAAAGGCCCGTTGCATTTTGCAATGGCAAAACTAGCCTAGGGGGAAAAGCGAAGGGGAAAATTAAAACCCATTAAATCTAGGCTGCGTTTTTTTCGAGTAAAGCCATTAACTCCCAAGCGCTATTGCCAGTACAAACGAAATCATTAACATTATGATGCGAAGCGGCTGATTCAACACTTTGTTACTTGGTTCCATTAAGAGCCACGCAATATTTTTTCCATTGTATGCCCCTTAGCAAGTTCATCGACTAGCTTGTCAAGATACCGAGCTTGTTGCGTTATAGGGTTTTCTATTTCTTCAACTTTATAACCACAGATCTTTCCGGTAATTAAGCTGGAGTTAGGGTTAACCATGGCACCAGAAAAGAACTCACCAAATGTAGCAGAACCTTCGATATGGGCTTTTAGCTCAGCTTCACTATAGCCAGTAAGCCAACGAATCGCCTGATTAAGCTCTTCAGTCGTACGCCCTTTCTTTTCTACCTTTGCCGCGTAAAGTGGGTAGATCTTTGAAAAAGTCATTCCTGCGATTTGGTCATCTTGTTTTTGAGTAGTTTTCATTTTTGCCTAGAAATTCAGTCCGATGTATCGGACAACCTTGTAATAGCATCTCTATAGTGCGCATGCTGATTTATTGGGATTAACACAAATACACATTTATCATGTTAGCCCTTACAAAATATACATCACTAACTTTATATCTGAGTACGTTAGCTTAATAATTGAGTTTTAGGTGAGCAAAAGCAATCGGGGAAAAAGCTTGATAGCGTTAAACCACAGTCCCTTATTATCAGAGTACTAACGTTTGCCAATAATCATAAAGCTTTTCGATATCTGACGAACACATTAAGCCCATCGCATTTTGAATTTGATCGTCGCTCCACTCCCACCATTTCATCTCTAAAAGCAGAGATATCTCAGTTTCTGTAAACCTGTAACGTATAAGTTTCGCAGGATTTGAACCAACTATTGAATATGGTGCCACATCTTTCGTAACAACTGCACGACTGGCGATAACCGCACCATCTCCCACAGATACGCCACTCATAATCATGGCTTCAGTCCCAATCCATACATCGTTACCAATAACCGTGTCACCCGAACGCTCAAAACCATCTTTAGCATTCGAAAAATTTTCATTATCTTGGTAGAAAAATGGAAATGTGCTGACCCAGTTATTTTGATGCCCTTGATTTCCTGCCATCATAAATACAGCACCAGAGCCAATCGAGCAGTAGCTTCCGATAATTAACTTATCAATATCAGTTCTATCTGGTAGCAAGTAACGAGCACAATCATCGAAACTATGATTATGATAATAACCAGAATAGTAACTGTGTTCACCGACAATGATATTTGGGTTCGTGACTTGTTCTTTCAACGATTTACCCACAAAAGGGCTTTCAAAATAGTTGTTCAACTTGATTCCTTTTGGAAGCTTATAGCCATAACGATCCCCAGTGAAAGTATCGACCTTCTGCGTTTATCGAGACTTAGTTAAACTAGAGCCACTCTATTAGAGGCAAAGGCATAACAGAACAGGAAAACGACATGGTTACATCTAACACATTTTCATTGGACTAGATGTTCACAAAGAGACGACTGATGTCGCTTATTGTGTTGATAATTCGAGTGATGAGCCTATTTTCCATGGCACCATCCCCCCATATCCGTTCTATCAATAAACTTATAAAAAATACAAAGGTTTGGCTACCCATCTCTAAGTAGTTTAAGAAGCGGTGGCTTTGGGCTATACCGCCACTTAGTGAAACATGATATTGAATGCTGACTGGCGGCCCCCCCCTTATCTTTAAGGCACTTGGTGATAAGGTTAAACCAACAAGTGCGATGCCATGCTCGATTGTTATCAAGCAACACAACAAAACGTTGACCTTGTTCTTAACCGAAAAGTACTCCTTAAACTAACAACGAATATCTAAACTTTGGCTCTCTAATGGCTGCTCATGTGGCGTCCATACGTCTTTTATCTGTGGCCAGCCCCAATCCGTCATTGCCACATCTTGTAATACATTCTGAAAACGTAGCGACTGCCAATGATGGAACAAAGGTAAACACCAATACTCACTCACCATGGTGTTAGCTACTGCTGCCATCTCAGAGAAATAGTCTTGTAGATGATGGTTTGCTCGCACTTGTTCGAGTTGTCCTTGCATCCACTGCCAATGTTGCTGGCCTACGCAATGCTTTATGAGTGGGTCGTTAAATAGCCAACGAAAAGCCGAGGCTGGGCGATTGTCATCGAGGTTATAACTGGTAATCACGATATCTTGTATTAGTGTTCCGTGGTGAGCAGCTTGATTCAACTCAGCATAAGAGTAAGCACTTAACTCGGTGCTTACACCTAATTGTGATAACAGCTGAGCAATCGTCTCGGCATATAATTGCAAATCATCGTGCTGGTAGAAGCCAATGCTTAACTGAGCAGGCAGCTCTACTTCTTCGGCATCTAAGCTAAAACAATCGGGCCAAATATCTAGCAAGCTTAACGCCGGCTCTAGCGCTAAGCTTTGTAAGCTTTTCTGTGCAACATCCAGAATTTTTTCTGGCTGTAAATAACCCGCTAACCAACGCCGTTGGGCATAGTTAAGTGATCCATTTTGTTGATTAAACAGCAAGTATTGGCAACCAAATTCTAAGCGTTGCTGTACATGTTGTTGCTCGCCACTATCGTTGTTAGCAAAGGCATATTGACCTTCTTTAATGCTGGTACTTCGCTCAACAAACCAAATACTTACCTCATCAGGTAAGGCACGGTAGCCATGATAAGTTTGGTTAGCCCGCAAATGTAAGCGCTGAGAGTTATGGCTAACCAACTCAAACGGACCAGAGCCTATAGGTTCTTTATCATTGGTGTGGGTTTTGGCTAATTGATGCGCTGGCTGAATTGAATATTTAGGGTCAGCCAATAAGCCGGCAAAACCTTTGTCACTGCGCGACAAATTGAACTCGATGGTTAAAGGGTTTAGTGCCCGAATGGTAGCAACATGCTTCAGTTCTTGGGCGTATTGTTGATCATCCATTAAAGCTGAAAACAAATTCACAATTGCACTGGCATTAATCGAGCTCCCATCATGAAATTGCAACTGCGGGCGAAGATAAAAACAGTAGCGAGTAGCTCCGTTATCCACTCGCCAATGGTGGGCTAAATCACTACTAATTACTCCTTCAGCGTTACAGCTTACTAAGTTGGCATAGAGCTGCCGAAGCAAAAAGCGTTCGCTATTTCGCTGTAAAAAATGCGGCAAAATAGGAGAGAACTGGCGGGAATAGGTTAACTGTAGATTAAGCGTACCATCGCGATGACTAGCGCCAGAGGTAGCAATAAGCAAACGGCCAAACCATTGCTGATCATGGTTTAACAATCCAAGCGCAGCGCCGTAGTCACCCAAAGCAATTTGCTGTTTCGCTAGGCTTTGCCTTAGATCGGTTTCTGTAAACAGCAACTGCAAGCTAGAGCGCTGATTGCGACCAACACTGGGCTGCCAGCTTAGCCAGCCTGCGTCGGCCATTTGCTTTAACAAGGTGCGTGCATGCCGTGGGCTAGTGCTCACCGCCGTTGCAATATCGGCCAAGGCCAATTTTACTGGCTGCTCAGTACCAAATTGAATGAGTTTTAAGTAGTACCTAAATAATTTAAGTTGTTGCAAAACCCTCACCTATATTTTCATGACCCTTCCCCATTTTACGCAATAGTTTCAAATTTTCACGATTTACCGATTCAAAAGAAGCATAAAAAGAAAAATAAGGAACAAACTTAAGAAACACCATCTGTTTTTAATTCCGCGATTAACGCGCAAACTATAAGGGTATCAACAACCAGTAATAGAGGAACCAACTCATGACCAGTGTAAACATACATGCCAACAACCAGCAGCTAAACCAATACCGCTGCCAGGTAAGCCACTTAAACAGCGCAGCTCCCAAAGCTACACAAAAGCGCAGCGTTATCACAGTAGCTTCGCCAGCCACCATGGCGCAACATACTAAACATAGCGCTTTGCACAGCCAAAGCCCACTGGCTCAAGCTGCGCTGCAATCGATGCTGAGCCTATGCCAATGGGATGTGATGAACCTAAACGAGCAAGATTATAGTGAACACTTTTAGCTCACTAACTTAAACTTGCCTACATTACTTTCTTGCTGGTTAGACAGCGCGTTTAAGCGCTGTCCTTCCGCGGCAAGGGTATCTAACGTTAGGCTGTTTTCTTTAGCTTGCTGAGCCAGCAAACCCATTTCTTGTGTGATACTGGCAGCACCTTCTCGCTGCTGCTCGGTGGCAGTATTAATGCTATGCGACATATCGCGAAGCTTTTGAATATCTTTACTCACCGCCGTAATCGCCTCTGACAACTCACTGTTTAAGTTAAGTGTATCGCCCATTTTGCTGCGGCTTTCACCCATTAACTGCATAGAGGTACTCGCTTGTTCTTCTAAACGCGCCATGACTTTAGCTATTTGCTCGGTTTGCTCGCCACTTC
This sequence comes from Agarivorans sp. 1_MG-2023, assembly GCF_030548385.1. Lineage (NCBI taxonomy): Bacteria > Pseudomonadati > Pseudomonadota > Gammaproteobacteria > Alteromonadales > Alteromonadaceae > Agarivorans > Agarivorans sp. 1_MG-2023. The sequence goes on from NZ_JAUOSJ010000012.1 coordinate 22,797, forward strand.
GCTTAGATAACATTCTCACCTCATCAGCGACCACTGAAAATCCGCGCCCATATTCCCCAGCACGAGCCGCTTCGATAGCTGCATTTAGCGCCAGTAAGTTGGTAGCGTCTGCGATTGATTGAATCACTTCTAGTACTGTTTTAACGTCGCCAATATCTTTCAGTAAGCTTTCCATTGCCCCATGAGTGCTATTGATGTGCTGATCCAAGGCTTGAATAGTTTGCTGATTTTGCTGCATAACCGCGGTACCACTTTTCAATCGTTTATCGGCGGTCTCTGTTTGCTGGAAAGAGTCACTCGCAATGCCGGCGATTTCTTGGCTGGCATTAGCCATTTGCTCAATCGCCGAACTCACACTGCCTAAACTGGTATTTTGATTGTCGTTTTTGCCTTTAATGTCACCGGTAATACTGGCGTTACTGGTGGCCATGGTTTCTAGCTCGCTAGTCACTTGAACGATTTCACTCAATGAGTGATTGGTATTTTCTGCTACCTCATTCACCCAGCCAGCCACTTTAGCAAACTCCCCACTCCATCCCTTTTGCATATGCAAAGTAAAGTCGCCGTTCGCCATCGCACGGGTTACCGTTGCTAAGTCGTCAATCGGCCGCTTAATCAAGCGATTGATTGAAATACACGAACCAACTGCAACCAACAAAGCAATAATACCGGCAATGCTGGCGCTAACGCTTACCTTTGTTACGAGCTGCTCAGCATCATTTACCATTTGTGTGCTTTGCTGGTCAATACTAGTAACCAAATGTTTTAGTTCAACTATTTGAGCCTTGATATCAGCTTCTAGCTGGGTACGCTTTAGCCCAACTTGTTCAATGCTTTGCTGGTTTTTAAGCACCCTAGATAACAAACCTTGTGGCTCATTTACATGCTTGATAAAAAACGCCCAGTTACTTGTGATGTCTGCATGCTTAGTAATAGATTCCACTTCAAAGCCAAGGTCGTCAAAACTATTCGTTAAGCGCTTAGTGCTGGCACGAATCGTTTCCAATAATTTAGCAATGGCCGCAGGACTGTCTACAGATACCAACTCAAAGCTCTTTAATTGCACCCGCTGAGATGAAGACATATAGCTTCGATAAATGTCGCGAATATATTGATCTTCTAAGGCGTAAGGCTCTACTTGATAGCCCATGTCGTTGTATAACTCGGTAGACTGCAAAACAAACTGGCTAAATATTTTCTTTAACTCAGCCTCTTCGGTATAGCTTTGAGAAAGCGCTTGGTAAACCAGAGACAATTCCTTATCCAAGTGCTCTATCATTTGTCGAGAAGACTCAAAACCAGTGGCGGCGTTAGTTTGCTGTTGCACTTGTGAACGAGTGACCGCTTGCGCCAGTAATTGCTCAGTGCTATCGCGCAACAGTTGCCAATCGGCATAAAGAACATCAAGCTGGGACTGGTCTTTTGACGTGAGAATGGCCAGCACTAAGTGATTCATTTGCAAATAAGCAGCTTCGGCATCAGAGGCGTTTTGCAAAGCAACTAACGAATGACTAGCCAATTCCTGATTACGATTTTGAATGGTATTTAAGCCAATAATGGCAATTAAAATGGCGGTAACAAAGGTACTCGCGATCACCCCAACTACCGTTACTACCTGCCTAGGAATGGACATTTTGCGTAAACGACCAATAAATGAAAAAACCTGAAAATTTTTAAACATGCTGTACCCCATAACCAACATCACTTTCCGTAGCGCTGATAGCAACTTAGCGAGGGTAAACATTTTCAGCAATCAGATTTACGTTTTTTTATGGTGACGATCAATAATTATCAGGTAATTCACAATGGCTTTATTTTTATGTTTCAAGCTTTTGATTTAATTGATTAAAACCTAAATTATTAAAATAGTTTGGGTTTAACAAAACTGTTGCTCAACTCTTACTCAATACCGCCGATATAGAAAGAGTTAAAGGGATTTAATCGGAGAACAGCAGTGTCGATATCGTCAATCAACTCAGCAGCAAGTAATGCATACATGGCTCAGGCAAAAGCTAAACAAGCGCCCGTTATGGATAAACCGGTTGAACCCAAGCAAGCACAGCCCACTATGCCAGAACCGTTAAAAACAGATAAAGCAGAAGAAGACAGCAGCGTAAAATCTTTTGCTTATGGTGCACTAGGCATGGACAAGCCTAATGAAGTAGAAGAAAACGAAGATGGTGCTTATACCGCAGGCCAAGTGCTTAAAGCCATTGGAACGGTAGGCAGCATCATCGCCATTATGGTGTAAATTACTGGGTTTTAAGCGCCCAGGTTGTTTCTCGATGTTGCTCTGGATGACGCGGAACCAAGAATGAGAACGCCAGTGAAGCTACAGCAATAGCAGCGCCAAACCAAAATACTAACGACGGCGAATATAACCAAACAAAACCTAATAGTGCAGGTAGTATTACTGCTGCTATATGGTTAATGGTAAAACTCACACCCGCTGAACTGGCGATATCTGCCGGATCGGCAATTTTTTGAAAGTAGCTCTTAATCGCAATCGCCATTGCAAAAAATAGATGGTCGATAATATACAATCCTGCCGCCCACTCTGCTGTTTCTACCAAAGCATAACCGCCAAAAACGAACACCAAGCCAGTGTATTCAATCATTAATGCTCGGCGCTCACCAATATGACCAATCAGCTGGCCAATTTTACCGGCAAAGATAATGTTCAGAACTTGGTTAGCAAGGTAGAGTAAGGCAATCTCTGATACTGAGTATCCAAACTTTTCGACCATCAAAAAGCCAGCAAACACCACAAAGATTTGCCTGCGCGCGCCGCTTAAAAACACCAAGGTATAAAACAACCAATAACGCTGGCGTAAAATCAGCCTTTTATGTTGCTCGTGCTCGGCGGTGTAATGCGGAAAACGCAAGGCAATAAACAGTACCGCTAATATGGTAATGCCGCCAAACAAGGCGTACAGCGACACATACTCAAACTCACTGTATTCCAGCAATACCCATAACAAACTATAAGCTAATACCGCCGCAGCACCTTTAACAGCAAGCGCTTTCCCCATAAAAGCGGGGGTTTCTGCTTTAGGTATCCATTGCAAAGTAAGCGATTGATTCACTGTTTCAAAATAGTGAAAACCCACCGACATTAAAACGGTAGTAAAATACAAGCCATATACACTGGGGAAAAAGCCGGTAAGCGTAATACCAATAGCCAGCACCAATAAACTGATTAAGGCAAAGGTTTGCTCTTTAAGCACTAGCAATACAAAAATGGCAGTAAAAGCCAAAAAGCCCGGGATTTCGCGAAGGCTTTGCAAAATACCGATTTCGCGCCCAGTGAATTGCGCCACTTCAATGGCAAAGTTATTTAGCAATACCATCCAAATCGAGAAGCTAAACGGCATTAAAAATGCCATCATCAACAGCAATTGCTTTTTAGAACGTTGCATCATAATCCTTTAATTCATCAAACAAGCGGGCTTAACTGAGCTCAGAAAATGCCAAACGAAGACCAAAACCAGCAAACACTCCACCTAACGCGCGGTTTAGCCAGCGCTTAGCCCCTTGGCTGGTTTGCACTCGATGAGAAATAGACGCACTCAGCCACGCCAATATATGCCCCCAAATCATCGCATTAAGGTTAAACACCAAGCCCAACACAATAAAAGCTAAGGCTTTATTAGGCTCAGCTGCATCGATAAATTGGGGAACAAAGGCCAAGAAAAACAACGCCACCTTTGGGTTTAAACTATTGGTAAGAAAGCCTTGGCGAAATATTTTTGCGTAACCCGTACTACTGAGTTGTTCGGCTTTAGGCTGGCTTTGCTCTTTACGTAAAGCCATTGAAAGCCCCATGTACAAAAGATAAATACAACCCACTACTTTTAGAACGGTAAAGGCCGCAGCAGAACTCGCAAGAATGGCAGAAAGCCCAAATGCGGCAGCACTAATATGTACAAATGTTCCTGCACCAATACCAAAAGCCGCTACCGAGCCGGCTTTAAAGCCTTGGCTAGCACTGCGTGCAACAACGTATAGAGAATCGGGACCTGGAATGAGATTAAGCAGTATTCCCGACACCACAAATAACCAGAAATCATTAATGCCTAACATTGCTACTACTCCGTTAGCTTTGTGCGCCATGTGGCCTAGCTCACAAGATTAACACGGAGTTTGTTTAATACGTTAAGAGGAAATGCCCATTTAGTTTGGCAAAAACTGGTAGAAAGTTTGGTGAGTAGATGGCGATGCCAACGATAGTACTAAGTATGCTTAACGCTTAAAGGGCTGACGACTGAGTTGATAGAAAGCTAAGGCTAAGCAAGTGAATACCGCTTAGCCTTAGCAATAATTATAAAAATTTAGCCGTTCGACTAAAGATAAAAGGCTTCAACAGTGCCTTTTAGCGTCACCATTAACGGCTGACCACGACGGTCTAATGCCTTAGGAGACGGAATTTTTACCCAACCTTCGCTAATGCAGTATTCCTCAACATTAAAATGCTCTTTACCGTTCAGTTTAATACCGATGTCGTGCTCAAACACTTCCGCTACATGGTGCGGGCTGCGAGGGTTGCCTGACAGGCGATCAGGTAAAGTAGGTTGTGATTCGTTATTGCTCATGGCTTGGGCTCAAGGTAAATAAAAGTGCGTCATTGTAGTCAATATAGGGAAAACGCTCAACAGTAAGGCTGAGGCTTTTAGGTGCAATCTATCGTTTGCCCCCACACTAGTTTTCAGCCGAAAACTGCCACCTCATGAGATCTTAGCTTGGGCTATGCGCGTGGGTTTTGATGAAACTCTATAACGTTTTTATCTGGGTCTCGTACAAATAGCATCACCGCGCCACTATCCAGAGTAATTGGCCCCTCACTGATTTGAATGTTTTCACTCTTCAAAGATGCCTCTACCGATTCGATATCAGAAACGGTTAAGGCGACATGGGTATAACCAGGGTGTTTTTCTGGCACATCCATCAGTACATTGTGCAAAACGCCTGAGTTGGCATTGAGGATAAAGTTAATGTTAACCCCTGATGGATGCTCCATAATAGCAACAGGCTCTGGCCCTACCGGGCCGATTAAAAATACGAAGCCAAGCTTTTCGTAAAATGCTCTTGATTGCTCAAGATCCTGAATTCTCAACCCTAGATGATTAATCCCTGTAATTTCTTTCACAATAACTCCCTAAGTAAAAATAGACACCTTACGCCCTCGCCCAACAAACACTTTAGGGAGTATTTTAAACGGTAAAATATAGAGGCAAGCCGCTTCACTATGCAGTATATAGCTGCACACAGTTACGCCCATGCTCTTTGGCTAAATACAGCGCTTTATCAGCTTGTTGAAGGGTTTCTTTTAGCGCTTGGTTACGTAGGCTGCTAGCCACGCCAAAACTGGCTGTGCAGCTAAAGGATTTCTCGCCAACAATGGGAATAATGTGCTTTGATACGCGTTCTCGCATCCGCTCGGCGGCTTGCTGCGCTTGTTCGAGCCCAGTGTTTGGCATAGCAATCACAAACTCTTCGCCGCCAATCCGTGCAAACAAATCTTGTTCGCGGCAAATCGCTTTTACCTCTTTGCTTATTTCAACCAAGCACAAGTCCCCCACTATGTGCCCATAGCGATCGTTAATACTTTTAAAATAGTCAAAATCTAGCAATACCAAACTAAAAGGCTGATGAAGTTTATGCGACTGCTGCAACATGGCATTGCCTTGAGCAAAAAAACAGTGGCGGTTGGCCAAGCCAGTGAGAGAATCGGTAGAGGCTTGTAGTGTGAGTTGCTGTTCATTGGCTTCGATTTGCCGAGCGAAAATGGTTAAAACAAACACCACTTCAATCATGTTCACCAATACAACTGACTGATAAAGCAAATGATTGGTGGCAGCATCTAATTCAATTAGCGGTGTTAAATTGGCCGTATTTTCGCAATATAGAAATAAGCCTACGGAGGCAGCACTCAGCGCTAGCATTTCTCGTCGCTGGCGCAATTCAAACAGCAAAAATGCACCGGTTGGCACTAAAAAGTAGTAAAGGTGAAAGCCACTAGCATTGGTTACATACACGTTGGTGCAGATAAGCAGATGTACCATCAGCACAGAAAAAAACCAGGTCTTAGCCCCCGATACATAACCTTTAGCCATAAAAGCGATAGTCGCGAGATAGGCTAAGGTGAAACCAAAATTGATTAAAGCTACCTGTGTATTGTCTAACAGTAACCAATAGTTTAACGAATATACACCAGAAATAATGGTGGTAATTAGGGTGATGATATTGGTGAGACGTATACGACTAACGGCTGCAAATGAGTGCCCTTCGGCCCCCACATTTAGTATTTTTTGAATATCCATGTTGTTCTGCTTGCTTCCTTTCCGGCATCAGCCTAACACACAAACAGCGAACAAATTGTGGCAATGTTTATTTTTATAATTAAACAAAATAAGTAGGAAAACGCGGCAATAAATACGTTAAAAGTCAGTAAAAACCGTTAAATGTCTATTTATCATAAACTAAAACTTCATCAAACTAGAGACTGCTTTAGGGCAACAAGCATTTAACCCCGCTCGCCAATCTGGCAGTGGTCACGGCCGCCCCCATTACGCAGGCTTTACACAAGCTCAATGTATTCGAAAAGCCAAAGCCCGTTTTGGGGATTACTTTGATTACCGTCAGATTAACGACGTAAATACCCACACGCCTGCAGAGATAGGTTGTCCCAAGAGAGGTACAATAGAGTTGTTTTCAAAGAACTACTTAGTGTGGTCGGCCGCTCTTAATAAAATAACGAATAACATTCAAACCTAATTCATTCGTCTCCCTGTTCGAAACAGATATTTAACTATCAACTTGCCCAAGCCTTACTGAATCTATCTTGGGTTTACTCTAGGAACACCTTCTATGCTTAAACAACTATCGTCTTTTTTTATCGCCTCGCTATTCCTTGTAAGTGGCTCTGCGGTTCTGAGCAAAACAGCCGCTGCCGATTTTACTGAAAATCGTCATTACACCACGTTAAAACAGCCAGCTAGCGAAAAACCCAGCATTACTTTGTTTTATACTCACTATTGCGCGCCTTGTGCCATGGTGCACGAGCCCATTGCTAACATTGCTCAGAAGCTAAACATTGCCATGGTAGATGTTCCGCTAGCGGTTGGTGGCCCAATGGCTAGCGAGATTCAATTAGCAATGGCGGCCACCGAGCATTTAGGCGTAAAACATCAATTTAGCCAAGCACTGATGAAGAAGATCCACTTTAGCGCAGCAGGTGCACCAAAAACCGTACAAGAACTAGAACAAGTGGTAGCGGATTGTGGGGTAAACATGAACGACTTTATGAGTAGCTGCCAAGCCAACGAAGTAAAAGCAAAAGTTAACACTTACAACCAACTCGCGAGTGACTATAGAATAAGATCAACGCCGACTATTGTGGTGAATGGCAACAAGCAAATATCTATGCAGTCGTTAAAGAGTTTTGACGAACTAGAAGCGTTAATAAGCCACTTAGCTCTACAAGCATAACTCCCCTACCAACGCTTACTTGGGCATTTCTATAAGCAAATGCCCTTGTTGAGCTTGGCTTAAATCTACTTCGAAGCGTTGCGGTGACCAACCATGAACTTTATCGCGAGCTTCAATGTAAACGATAGAGCCCACTTCTGGATGAGGTACATTGCTCAGGCTGCGAGTAAAAGGCTGCTCGTTAAAATGGGGGTGAAGTAATTCACGCTCACCTAATACCGTGCCTTTAGCATCTACCACTCGCCACATATTGGCATAATGATCCCAACCGCTATCTTCATGCAGCAAAGAGACATCTACTTTCCAAGTGCGTTGGCCGTCTTTGGTAAATTCTGCGGCGACAATGGTGACATCATTAGCAAAAACCGACGGTACCAACAAGCTGGCGGCTACATAGCATGCTTGAATAAAGCGAGACAAATAAACAGATTGACCTTGCATGAATAAACCTTATTAGCTGCTGGGCGAGATAGCTAAACCCTAGCAGCAAAGGTAAAACTTGAATAGCAAAGATTTGTAAGAACCCTGCGAGGTTTAAGGGTTAGCCAGCCACCATTCAGCTTGGTCCACTTGGTTCATATCAAAGGCTTTAATGCTCAAGCCAGGAATGAGCTTACCTTCCAACTCACTAATGGTTTGTATCCATTGCTTGTCGCACAACACTGCAGCACGTTCAAACCGGCGGATCAACTTAAACAATTCTGGGATACGGGATAACTCAACGGCAATTGCACTTAAGGTCGGCAGAGCAAAGTCTTCAATACGATAAAGCATTAAGCCATTTTCAATATCTACAGCTTTACTGCTTAACTCGTCCAAGGCCGCCTTCATTTGTTCGCTATCAAGCTTGCCACCAAATTCAATGTCTAAACGGTTATCTGCCACTCTAGTTACGGTAAACATGGTTATTCTCCCACAGTTAACTGCACCTTATTGCTTAAACATAAGCCAAAAATGCAGCCCTATTATTGCGCTAGGTCGTATTTTTAAGCGCTTGCGGCGGCTTTTTTGTCAGCGGTTTAACGGTAGAAAATAGCTAACCAAATGGTTGCGCCCTTGGCAGCTGTGGTAAGTACTTTGTGTCTTTGGTGTGCGGGAATATTCAGATAGTCGCCTTTGTCCAATTCAAGGCTTTTACCGCCTTCAAAAGCTAAGGTGGCCGAGCCTTCTAGTACTATTACCCACTCATTTTCATCTTGGTCATACCAACCTTGTTCAGGGGAGCTTTGCCCATAAGATACTATTCGCTCAACTCGAACATGTTCACTTTTTAGCAAATCGTTAAAGTGCTCTTGGCTTACATCTGTAGGAAGTTTAGCGAATAGATTGGCCATGATGAGTTGATCCTGGGTAGTGTAAAATGGAGTGTGTGCTGTTAAATAGTGTTTGCGGTGGTTAATTGGAGGGAAACAAGCCAGTCAGCGTTTGCCTAACAATGGCTAATAGTTCTTGTTCGCTAGTAAGCACTTTTGATAACACGCTTACCCCCATCAGCAGGCTTTGCAAGGCTAGCGCTTTCTCATGAACATTAATATGCTGTAACTCGCCCTTAGCGACAGCTAGATCGAGTAAACGCTCAAAACGTGAAACGTTTTCTAACACCATACTTTGTAGATTCTCACCCAATTCCTCATCAACCGCCGCTAGCTCAGAAACTGAGTTGATCACCAAACAACCGCGAGCTTTCGGGTCGCTGGCTCTAAAGCGGCAAACATCGGCAAAAAAATCGTTTAATAATCTTAGAACAGAGTGAGCAGATTCAGCATGGTTTAATACTTGGTCAGGCGTTTTGGTCGCATATAAATCTAAGGTTTCTAGGAACAAATCTTGGCGAGAGCCAAAGGCATTGTAAAAACTTGAGCGGGTAATGCCGAGCTTTTCAGATAAGGCTTTTACTGAGCAGGCCTCATAACCGTTTAACCAAAATTCGTTCATGCATGCTTCTACGGCAACAGCCCTATCAAATTTTATTGATCTACCCATTTTTGCCTCTGCGCACTTTACTTAATTACTGTTCACTTATGTACAAATTAACATAAGAGTTACCGGCTCGCTAAGCGCTCAATAACAATTGTTGATATTTGCAGAGCATGCTTTGTTTATTAGTGATTTGGTTAAAATGGGATAAAAATAAAAAAGCCCATGTTACTTGGCAAATAACATGGGCTAGCCTTGCTAAAACTGGCTTAGTTTAAGGGCGCGCAGGTTCGCTAGTTAAATCGATGCGGTAAATTGCAAATCCCGCAACGGCGTCTACACCAGTCAGTTTTTCCATGGTGCGTTGCTGATTGTTAGCAATAAAGATATCTGCCAATTCACTGTCTTGAGTTTCAAAACGCACATCTAATGCGGCTGTTGCAGCAATGGTTTTGAAGTCCCAGTTGTAATCTGCTGTAGGGTCAACTTCGCTGGCATAACCGCCAGAACCATCTGGTTGAGATTGTTCGCTAATGTAAGCAGCCAATGCTTCACGGTTAGTATCAGGCAACTCCAGAACGACGTGGTCGGTGCCCGTTCCAGCAAAAGCACCGCCAAAAGCTCTATAGTTATTCGATGCCACTAAAAACTCTTTCGCCGCCAAGTCTTCTCCGCTAATAACATTGTCCATCTCGTCGGTATAACTAAGCTCAACAATACGGTTAGCGGTAGCGTTTACCACTTCACAATTACGATCAAACTTAGACGGTTGAGTGACATCAATTTTGTAATTCAAACCGTCGATAACATCAAAGTTATACGTTGGGTGTCCTTCGCGATTAATCAGATTTTGTGGAGTGCTAATACTTGGATCAATTTGATTAAATTGATTAGCACTACATTCTAACCAATCTTTTAACTCGGCACCTGTGGCTTTAAGTATCACCATGGTATTGGGATACAAATATAAATCTGCGGCATTGCTGTAAGACAGCGGCCCCGCAGGCACCATGACAAACTGGCTAGCGTCACCTTCTTGGTAACGCCCCCCAGCTTTAAACGGCGCAGAGGCAGATAAAATGGGTAAGCTGCTCAAGTTGTCAGGCAATTTTGCTTTTACACCGGCAATTTGCGCTAACGAGACAATTTGAACAGATGGGTCGTCTTGTACCAAGGTTAAAAAACTAAACATATCTGATGCCGCAACACCGATAGGCTGGCTAACAAATTCAACGGTACCTTGGTGCTCTAACGCGACGGCATCACGAATACTCTGCTCGCCACTCACCAGTTCTACCTTGTTAGTATTGTCGTAAACGGGCCTTGCTTCGGTTTGCGCAGCAGAGTGGTCAACTATCCAGTCGTTACCTTTTTTGGTTAGTTGTAAATCAACAATACCAATATTGTCGCCCCAGCGGCCTGGCATTACTGCAGGGATACCATTAAGCAAACCTTTCTCAACATCGGTATTGGGTAAATCACTATACCGCGCTGCTGGAAATACCGAATGACTATGCCCAAACATTATCGCGTCGATACCCGCTACACTGGTTAACGCAAACGTAGCATTTTCTGCCCAAGGGTCCCCTGGGTTTTCACTAGAACCAATGCCCGAGTGCGGAATAGCAACAATTAGGTCGGCACCGGCTGCTTTCATTTCTGGTACAAACTTTTTAGCCGATTGGGTAATGCCCAATACTTCCACTTCACCGGTTAAATGCGCTTTATCCCATTGCAAAATTTGCGGCGGAACAAAGCCGATATATCCAATATTAAGCGTTTGGCTATTGCCCTGAGTATCAACTACCGAGGTTTCTTTAATCAGGTAGGGCTTGAACATGTTTTCGTTAAACTGAACGGTGCCCCAACACCCTTCTTTATTGGCACAAATTACGTTTGCACTAATGTAAGGGAAGTTTGCGCCAGCAATAGCGGTTTCAAGAAAATCGAGCCCATAGTTAAACTCATGATTACCAATATTCCCTACTTCATAATCAAGGGTATTCATGGCTTTATAGGCTGGGTGGGTATCACTCAAGCCTACACTAGCAATGTAATCTCCCATTGGGCTACCTTGCAGCAAATCACCGTTATCAACTAACACTGCGTTCGTTACTTCGTCGCGAGCAGCAGCAATTAAACTAGCCGCTCGTGCTAAACCAATCGTTGGATCTTGCTGATTATTGTAGTAATTGAAATCCATAATATTGGTATGTAAATCGCTGGTTTCAATAATTCGTAGGTTCACTGTTACTTCTGCAACTTGGGTATCGTTATCAGAATTACAGCCATATAAAGCCGTTGACGAAGCAACAACTACAGCCAGGAGTTTTTTATTTAACACAATCAATCCTTTGTATGTTTCATACACTTACTCAAGTATTAAAAACCACTTGAAGACATAAATTAAAGAACAAAAGCATAAGAGCCATATGTGAGAAATATATGACAAAAACAATAATAATTCACAAGAAAGCAAAATATAGCCATAATTAACAATAGGTTATAAATTAACACCTGTTTTTATCCTGTGAAGAAATCTAAAACTTAAAACAAACGTTAAGACCAACAAAGCAAACTCATGCAAATTTATTCACTAGTTAAAACTAAACAAGATAGTACTGAGCATTTGTCTCGTGGCGTTAATTGGATTTCTCTTTGCGCCCTCTTTCTTTGCTAATCAACGCTTCCAAGCAACAAATAGTTATTATTTATGTACACATGTGGACAAAATAAAACATCATGAATATAGTGTACACACATGTACAATTTACATGTCTACGCAATTCATCACTGCGTGGTGTGATAGCTAAACAAAAGGATTACCGAACTATGACTGCGTTTTTTATTGCAACAAGCCAAATTAAAGATCCTCAAAAATTTGCCCGCTACGGGCAAGAGGCGGCTTCCACACTTTCTGAGTTTCAAGGAGAGTTGGTGATTAAAGGTAAATTTTCAGAAGCGCTTGCAGGAACAGCCGAACATGATGCAGTAGGTGTGATTAAGTTCCCCACTATGGACGCCCTGCAAAATTGGTATAAAAGTGACAACTACCAAGCCCTTATTCCCCTGCGAGAAGAAGCAGTAAATATGAGTATTAGCACCTACGCGGTACCCGCATAACAGACTCATAATTGGCCGATTAATCATCGGCCAATTATTTAACCTCTGTTAGCCTTAGCGCTATGTGCTTAGCTTGCTCTTTAAATTGCTTAATAAAAAACCTTGAGAAAAAAAATGAAAGGCGTAACATTAATCGCAAATCGACGATTAACTATATGTAAGCCATCACCGAGTGATTTATGACAACAGCATGTAACAAAACCAATAACCAAGCGTTTTCTACAAGCGAACAACAATTAGCTCAAGAACAGCAATTTGCTGCTTGGTCAAAAGCTTTAGCACATCCAGCGCGAGTAAGAATATTATCTATTCTAATTAACTTGGATAAATTAGGTGGCTGCCTGAATAGTGATTTAGTCTCACAGCTAGGTTTGGCGCAATCTACCGTGTCGGAGCATTTACGCATTCTTAAGCAAGCTGAGTTTGTTAGCGCAGAGCCAATGCCGCCTAAAATGTGCTATCGAGTAAATCACAGCACACTGACAGCATATAAAGAATTACTGAATACTCTCACCGGTTAAAAGCAGATCAGTTCGACCAATTTGCTCTTTATTACAAATAAATTAATCGCTATTCGACGAATAACGAAAGCGCGAGTAAACCACTTAACTCACAACAGGTTTAACCATGAATACAGACACCGACCAATCTACCCTTAGCTTTTTAGACCGCTACCTCACCCTATGGATTTTTGTCGCCATGGCAGTAGGTGTAACAATTGGCGTGGCCTTTCCACAGGTTGTAGAACTGAATGAAGCCATGTCGGTAGGCAGCACCAATATTCCTTTAGCCATTGGCCTCATTTTGATGATGTATCCACCGTTAGCGAAAGTGAATTACCGCTTGCTAGGCAAGGTGGCTAAAGACAAACAAGCCATAAAACTCTCGCTCATTATGAATTGGATTGTTGGGCCTATTTTAATGTTTAGTTTGGCGCTGATCTTTTTAGGCGACCACCCAGGATACATGGTGGGCATTATTCTTATTGGCCTTGCCCGTTGTATCGCCATGGTATTGGTATGGAATGATATTGGTGGCGGTAATAAAGAATACGGCGCAGCCTTAGTGGCATTAAATAGCCTGTTCCAAATTGTTACCTACAGCTTTATGGCGTGGTTGTTTATTACCGTATTACCGCCGTTGTTTGGGTATCAAGGCATGACAGTTGATATTTCAATGTTAGAGATTGCTAGCAGCGTATTGATTTACTTGGGCATTCCTTTTCTAGCAGGCTTTTTGAGTCGCGAAATTTTGGTTAAAGCTAAAGGTGAGCAGTGGTATAACGAGGTATTTATTCCTCGTATTTCGCCAATTACCTTAGTCGCTTTGCTCGCCACCATTGTGCTGATGTTCAGCCTTAAAGGCGAAATGATTGTAGAGCTGCCGATGGATGTTGTACGCATCGCGATACCGCTGGCGATCTACTTCGTATTAATGTTCTTCGCCAGCTTTATAGTGGGCAAAAAAATGGGCATTCCTTACGACAAAAACGCCTCTATTGCTTATACCGCTACTGGTAATAACTTCGAATTAGCCATCGCGGTATCTATTGCTGTATTTGGTATTAATTCAGACCAAGCTTTTGCTGGCGTGATTGGTCCGCTGATTGAAGTGCCAGTATTGATTGCATTAGTGAACATCGCGTTGCGTATGAAAAAACGCTACCCGCTCACGGCTAGCTAACGCAAGGGCTTGGCTTTATTAGGCTCTGGTTACTTTGTTTGAGCCTTCTGTATGTTCTTCATGTCACTAATCAAACTGCGGTATGCTTTAAGGAACAATAACGCTGCGAGTAAAAATTATTATGACGTTTTCTAGATTGTTATTTGTATTAGCTTGCTTAGCATTTAGTCAAAGTGTAAGCGCAACGCCTGCACCAATAACGGATAAGGTTGTTTCAATAGTCTTAGATCAGCCGGCCGCCCAAGAGCAAGCAAGCTATGAGCTTATTAAACACAGTGAAGTTAATCAGCAATTCGAGCGTTTGTTAGAGCAACATTTTCCCTTTGAACATGCTGTTACGCTGCAATACGGCAGCAGCGATGGGCCACTGTATGATCCCGAGCAACACACCATTTTCATCCCCTACTCTTTTGTTAGTGAATCTCTGCAGTTTTTCACCAACAATGACTACGCCGAGCAGCAAGGCGTTTCCGCTGAAAAGGCCGCCTTAGATACGCTATTACATACTCTATTGCACGAGGCCGCCCACGCTTACATTGCAGACCAACAGATTCCCATATTGGGCAAAGAAGAAGATGCAGCAGATAACCTGGCAACGTTAATGTTGTTGAATTATGTAGAGCACGGCGATGACATTGCGATAAGTGCCGCTGATATGTTTGCCTTTGAATCGGATGAAAAACCCAGATATTACGAAATGAGCGAATACATCGCCGAGCATAGCTTTGATTTACAACGTTACTTTTCCACCCTTTGCTTGGTATATGGTTCAGATCCCGAGCGCCATAAGCAGCTATTAGATGAAATAGAAAAAGACTACCAAGCAGAGCGAAAAGAGTTTTGCATTTATCAGTTTGAGCAAAGTAACTATGCATGGCATTACTACTTGGCTCAGCCTTAAGTTTACTCGGTGTTGGCTAACACCGCTTGAATAGCCGATAAACCTTTAAGCACTTTAGCTAAACATTCACTCCCTATTTCTGTAGTGAGTTTATTGTCTAGCTCAACCAACAGTAACCTAGCGTCGGCCATCAACAACTCGCCTTGCGTAGTAAACACTATTTGCTTTTGCTTACCCACGCCATCGGTTTGCTCTAAATAGCCCTTTAAGCATAAATCTTTCACTGTTTTAGCCACCATTTGTCGGCTAACACCTAAGTTTCGAGCAATCTCAGAACCGTAGTTAATACCGCACTCTAAGGCACTTAAGAAGTGCAGAGTATTTGGCGTGATTGAGCGATAACCTTTGCCCATCAATGCAGTACACAAGTAAAGACCCGCTAAATCTTGAACCTTAGCACCCGTCATAACCAACTGCAGCGAGCGGCTGTCTACCATTGCTACGCCCTTTCTTGTCAACCTTGTTGACATAGTCACTTCCTCTCACTAGGCTTATGTCAACCAAGTATACATAAGGACAGAATATGAAACATCTCTACTTATTGTTAGCCATTGTGGGTGCGGTAGTTCCTTACCTGTTTTTCTTTGAGTTTTTTAATCTACACGGAATAAACTTAACGCTATTTGTTAGTGCCTTATTTGCCAATGGCGCCGCAGCGGGCTTCAGTGCCGACTTGCTAATTAGCTCATTAGTGTTTTGGCTATTCATGTTTAAAAACCAACAAGCTCACTCTCCCAAGCCCTACTTGTTCATTGTACTGAACCTCACCATTGGCTTAAGTTGTGCGCTACCTGCTTACTTATATGCAAAAACTAAAGCCGACAGTTTGCTTTAGCAAGCAAGGTTTAAGCTTTTCAAAGTGCTTCAATCAAGCAGATAAACACGATCAAAAAAGCCTTATCCTGTGTTGGTGAACACCCAGGACAAGGCTATATGCAAAAAATGTAAAAAGGGAGTCACGACCCAGTGTAAGACGCTGACTAAACAGCGGCTTACCCTTAACTAAGCCTAGTGATTACCATCTCATGCGCTAGTACCTTTTATTCAAAGGCTTCCCATGCAGTAGTCCCTTCAACTTGCCAAATAAGTTTTACCAACTCGGGGTGGTCAATTAAAGGGTTTCGATTACCTTGGTAACGTTGTGCAGCGTCGTTACGGTCTCGTTCTTTTTGACTAACAGGATCGTTAAGGTGCCACTCCATTAAGGTGCGTAACTGCCAAGTTTTAAACACTTTATCGTTACTTCCATCAAGAATACGGCTTACCGATACGTTGCTGTTGGATACATCTATCCAATTAGACACCTTATCTTCATAACGAATAGCCAAATACAATAACGCGCGAGCAATATCACCTTTAAACTCGTTAATAGGCTCAAACACGAAGTAATTTTGGTTACCTCGTTCTGGGTGCCCATAACCATATTCGGTACCATTTTTCCCCTTCCATTGGCTATCGTAAGGGCTAACAAAACCAAAGGGTTTAGCATTATTACTATCGGTACGGTGTAACGACCCAATACTGCTGTCTACACCCAAAATATGGTGAATATCACGATCCATCGGATAACGATTGCTGCTACCTAGCAACTCTGTACGAAACATGCGGGCATAGCTGTAACAAACGCCTTCTTCATCGGGATATGAACCACTTTCACAAACGTCAACAATGGGCAGGTAATTATAAGGGTCCTGGCCAGTAGGGTTTTCTGAAAATATATCGACAATGTCCACACCTTGCTTATCATCGAAGTATACGTCCAAGTCATTTTCAGCAATAAAGTCATTGATTAAACTAGTGCTTTGAATTGTGTGGTTGGCAGAACTTATCTGATGTAGCGCTGTTTTTAGTTCGTAACCACGTAAACCTTCGGCGGCTTGATACTCAGGCCGTAAGTTTGTGGCAAGGTGACCCGTGTAGTTAGCAACGTCAAAACGAGAAATGTATTCGTCAACAAACAGTTCGCCGTTTTCGTCAAACTCCTCGACGTTAGCAATTACCTCTCCATCAAGCTTTAGCGTCACTCGCCCAGCACCATGAGTACAACAAATCCCATCATTACCGGTATCGGTTAGCACAAAACGATAACTATTCGGTTGTAGAGCAATCACTTCTTCGTAATAGGTTTCGTTGTCATAGTCCTGGCTTTGGCGAATTTTATTCGCGTCGGCATCATACAAAGCCCAAGACAACTCACCAGCAGCTCTGTCGGTCATCACTTCAATCACCAACATGGTATTGTCGTATTCATGCTCCTTTGCACACCCTACAGCAAGTAAACATAACGCCATGGCAGCATAGGTATTTTTAAATTTCATCGGTTTTCCTTTTAACCCTAAGCCTGACGGCGGCGAATAAAGCCCACCATTGCTAACATCATCATTAAGTAACCCGCAGCGCTACCGCCATGCGTTTTATCTTGCTCGTTCACCAGTATTGAACGCTCACTTATTAGGCTGTCGTTGTGAAGGTAAGACACAAGGTTTTCTCCATACCCAACGTTGATTAACGGCATAGAAACCCACCCTCGCTGAATATCACTGCTATTCAATACGCGGGTTTGACTGCGTGAGTAAGTAGACACATCATATTGATTTCTATCTGAAATAATCGTTTGAATGGTTTCCCCTATTTGCAGGCTTGCTTCACCTAACTGGGTTAAATCCACAACAGCGGTAAAGGTGTCTCCCTGCTTAGGATGATTTTCACTTGGCATGTCCTTAGGCGTGGTAGGTAAGTCGATAGACTCCCCTAACTCATGCTTGTCTAAAAACGCTAAGGTTAAAATGGCAGGATCATGGTCAGACGACCGGTAAGGGTCTGTATATTTTGGAAACTCCCCGGTATACGCCGTTGAGTATTCAAACAAAGTGGATTCACGAGAATTAATATTCCATTCCGTTGCATCTACAACATGCGGAACAAGACTTGGGGAAATTAAGGTGTAATCTAAATTACCAACGGTATCGCCATAAGCGTAACTAAAACCATCAGGATGCAGTTGCCCAATAATGTCAACGTAGTTGTAGCGATCACTCAGCACTGCGCCTCCATTACCGTGCAACTCATTGCCATTTACGTAAGTATTACGTGCTGCTTTAAGCGGATAACCAAAAGGCGCAGTATTGGTTAACAGCATTATCGCGTCTTCTTTGGCATAAGAGTTTAAATCACCAAGAATGATCTTGTGACCCTCTAACTCCGCTAAAGTCTCGCCTAAATGATAAGCAGCAGAAACGCGGAAGTTCTCACAATTACCCTGCGCATCTATATCTGTTAGTTCACCGGTTTCTTGGTCGTAATCTTCCCAACATTCTGATCCTTTCGATTTAAAATGATTGGTAGACAAAATTAGCCGCTCACCACTGCCATTGACCGTAAAGGTACCCGTCATTGAAGCACGCTGAAATGCAGAGCTAGCTTCAACACCTGTTGGCCAATAGCGAGGATGAACATGCTGCTCAGGCATGTTAATAATCTTTACGCTTTCAAGACTCACTACCGAAGGACGGTAGATAATTTTGGTACTAATAGCGTCACTGCCCACAATTTTTGAGTCAGAGTGGCGCATAACCGCATAGTGCTTCTCACGTGGCAGTTCTGCGTTCAGTAACTGAGTAATGGTAACGATTGATGACATGGCGTCGTAACCGTTATTTTCTACTTCTAAAAAGCTAAAAATATCGGCGTCAATGGCTAACATGGCGCTTGCTAACTTGGCTCCCTGAGTTTCAAAGTCGGCAAATTTCTCTGCTCCTCGATTTTGCTCTAAAGGGTTATTAGCGCCACCAAAAGGAGACGTGAAGAAGTTTAAAACGTTAAAAGCACCAATTTTAACATCTGCTTCTTTCACATCAGGACGCGCCGTTCGTTCAATTCCGCTATGGTTGAAAAAGCTGGCGTCGGCGGTATTTGTTACAAACAAGCGATACTCATCGTATGAGTAATTAACAATCCCTTCCATGCCATCTATCGTAGCGCCAACACGAATGTAATCAGCAGTAGTTCCCGTTCCGTCATCTTTACCAAAGTTGGGATACCATGGTAAAACACCATTTGCCGCTTTATCTTCTGACTCAATAATCACCCTACGCATTTCATTTGCCTGCGCAGCGGCAATTGCTTCGTCTGAACCTGGCACATTTTTTTGATTAGGATGATAGTTGAGAGTACCGTGAGAGGCGGTCATATTATTGCGAAAATCACTGTAGTCAAAACCAAACGTACGCGCGACTTTCATGTGTGATTGCTCATCAAAGCGCACCAGCATGTTCTCGTAACGCTCTAGCGTAATCTCAAAGTTATCTTGCTCTGATACCCCATCAACAACACAATCTTTAACCAGTAACGGGGTAGGCTCAATAACGCTGGTTACGCCGGTCTTTACAACACCTTGTACACTGCTTAGTTGAGACAAGCCATAGTATTCCTGAACCTTGGCATAAACATACACCTCATCCCCTACGTTCAGATCTAATCCATAAGGATTTTGATAAACAAATATTCCACTAGATGCACAACTGCTTTCATCAACTTGAGGATCTTGAATGTAAAAACCTCGTGTCATCACCCCATTTGAGGCCTTAAGGTAAGTAATAACACCTTGTACTTTAAACACTTCGTCTGAGTAAAATTTATTGTTATCTGGATCGGTAAATGGCGAATGAGGCCCCTCTCCTTGCAAGGTGGCAATGGTGGCTTCTTGGTCAAAAGCGGGCTCTTCTGCCGCTAGGCTTTGCGCAGTAAACAACATTGTTTCGGTTGTTTTTTGTGATAACTCAATCCCTGCATTAGCGGCCTGCGGGCTAAACACCTCTGCATTTGCTGTTAGTGCAAACAGCGCTAACGATACAGCAGAGTATTTATAAATATCCATATGTGTAACCTTTAATATAAGTATTGCTACAAGCTGTGCTTACCATTGCTAATAGTTTGGTATTTACGACACCTCTATTAAGCTGCGGCAATAGTAAACACAGGGTAGTTGTCTATATCTTCTGCATTCATTACAGGCAAACCAAAAATCACACAAGCTAACTAAGTCATTCTTACTATTTATATAAATAAGGAAAATAAAAAGAAAGCGTAATAAATATATAAGTTAAATTATATTGGTTTAATATAAACAACATTCTTGATCTAGTAGAAAAAATCCTTGATGTAATGTCATTTCATTTTTGGACATAAACTATACACTGGAGAAAAATCAGGCAATGATTTAAAAACATACCAAACATTGCCTAAGCACTCGTGGTTAGTAGCTTATATTTCAAAAAACATCATGATTAGTGAGCAACTAGAAACTGTAATAAAGCTTGGCATAACTGAATGTTCCATCTTCGCCGCCGCTTGTTACTTCCGCTGCAAGACGTACATTAGGGCGATAATGATAGTTCACACCTACGGTGAACCAATCTTCGTTAACCTGCTCTTCTTCGTAATACTTATATTCTTCGTCAAAGCTAATATTAGAATACGTTACAACGGCTTCTACAGTACTTGTAATTTGGTAAGAAGCGGATAAAACAGCAATAATATTATCTTGAGATAAGTAACCATTCTCCTCTTGTCGGTCTTCAACGGAAACTAAACCACCAAAGCCCCAATCACCGAGGAAATAAGTACCGTGTAGAGAATATATTTCGCCGTATTCTTTTGCTGTTTCACCACCAAATAGTAATGACCAGTTGTCAGCAAAGTAACCCACATAACCATTAAATACCGCGCCTTCACGAGAGTCTGTTAGGTATTCGTCCCAGCCTCTTAATGAGTAAGACATACCCATCTGTACGTTGTTGTAACTTCCTTGATATTTAATCGTATTATCTTGGTCGCCAGCCTCTTTTACTTCACGTGCGCTATCTACAGAAAAATCACCGTGAGAGTCAACATCATCATAAGCGGTATCGTTTCTACCAAATTCTACAAAGTGCTCTGGCAAAAACTCCCAGCCAACGTAAACCTTATCCAAAACGGTTTGAAATTCATTGTCTTGAGTCCAAGTCATGCGTTCAAAATCGATATCAAGAACACCGTACACATCACCAGTTCTGCCTTCAAAACTAATATCGGCAAAGGTGTCATCGGCGTAGCCTTGATACCAAGTCCACTCTTCTCCAAGGTCATTGTGAGACTTGCCAAACCAACCGCCTACTTCTATGCGGCCATTCAGTTTTACGTAATCGCCCTCAGCCGTTTCGTACAAAGTAATGGCTGATACAGAAGTGGTGAAACCCATTCCTAATAAAGCTGCAATAGAAAATGCAATTGCATTCCTTTTCATTTAAATCCCTTTCATTCCTTTAAATATAAAAAGATAAGATGTAAAAAGATTCCTTAAAATAAACTTCCCACAAACAAATCATTAACAAGTGCTCGTTAAATCACCGCTTCAATAATATTGAAGTTAAACACCCGGCGAATATATTTAAATAACTTAAATGAATCAATAACTTAAGAAGCTAAAATATAAAACAAACAACAACACAAAGAACAATAAAAATAAACAAACCATCCCCCGGCGAATAAGTATTCACCTAAAACCCCTAGATTATGATAAGGAGTCAACTAAATAACATATTTACACCAACCGCCTAAAAATTATAAATTTAAACAAACAAGATTAAGATCAAATAAACACCATAGACAAAATCAAACCGTTTATTTAAATAAAAAATAGCATTAAAATAATAAAAGGCGGGAGTAGATTAAAAAACGATCGAAAAACAAAAATATTCATACACTATTGTTTTAAATCATCACGGCTACACATTGAAATAAGTTTTAGATATACAAGGACATATAAATGAAAGGATTTCTTACGTTATCAATAAAGAACCGTATGATAACAACGATGCTTTTAGCCATTATTGCTTCCACTGCTATTGTCGCTTACGTTGGACAATCAACATCAAGAAACCTTATGGTAACCCGCCTGGAACAACTAGACTTACCTAATCTTGTTCAGAAAATAAGAAACTCTATAGACAGCGAAATAGTTTCGATGGAAATGATCGCTCGCTCTATTTCCCATAACCCAATGATTATTGGTTGGCTTGAGCAGGGCGAAAGCGCACAAGGCGAACAACTGTTAACTCAATATTTAAATGGCATTGCCAAAGACAATCAATTTAGCAATACGTCTTTTGCAGATAAGAAAACAGATAAATTTTGGAACCAAGATGGGTTTCTTCGAGTAATGAACTTACCGCGTGATGGTTGGTTTCAACGATTAAAAAATAGCGGTGTGGCTGTAGGCTCAAGTGTCTATAAAGGCAGTAATGGAAAAACCGATGTATACATCAATTACCAACAGCCTAATGGCCGAGGACTTGCTGGAGTATCTAAGTCCTTTGATACCATGATTAATACCTTAAACGAATACACCATTGAGAAAACAGGCTTTGTCTATCTGGTTGACCATGAAGGCTTCACTAAAGTGCATAAGCAATATGCATTTAACGATAATCAAAAAGTAGCCGATTTCTATAAGGGCTATGATACTCAATCGCTATTTACAAAACGAGACTTCTCATTTATTCATACCGACAAATACATTATTGCATCTAGTTATATACAAAGCTTAGATTGGTACGTTGTTGCAGAAGTGCCCAAGAATGAGCTTTACGCTGGATTAAATGAAGCTAGAACGCACATTATTATCGTTTTAATCATTATTATTGGCGCTTTCATTGCTGTTTGTACCATTCTCGCCAATAGCTTAATTAAACCAATAGAAAAGATGTCGCAAACGTTTCAAGAGCTAGGTGAAGATAACGGAGATTTAACCTCTCGAATCGAGGAAGGGAACATACGAGAAATCGCCAGTTTAGCCTCTGGATTTAATAACTTCGTCAAAAATGTGCAAACGGTTGTACAAGATGTGTCTTTAACATCCACCAAAGTTAAAGCGGCTTCTGGAAACGTAAACAACGACGCAAAAGAATCAAAGATAGCGTTAGATAAACAGCGTAAAGAAGCTAATCAAGTCTCGGTGGCCATGAATGAAATGAGCTCAACCATTACCGATATTGCCCAAAACGCTAGCGTTGCTGCGCAAGCCACTAATGAAGCCACCGATAAAATGGCCGGCGCACAAATAGTGGTGAATAAATCATCAGAAACCATTGACGTAATGTCTAAAGAAATGGAACAGGTTTACGCTAGCATCGACAACCTAGAGAAGCAGAGTATTGCTATTGTTAAGGTAGTAGAGGTGATACAAGGAATATCAGAGCAAACCAATTTGCTCGCATTAAATGCCGCCATTGAGGCCGCAAGAGCTGGACAACAAGGCCGTGGGTTTGCGGTAGTTGCTGACGAGGTTCGTAACCTTGCTCAACGCACCAACCAATCTACAGTAGAAATAAATCAAATGATTATTGATTTACAAAACGGCGCTAAAGATGCTGTTAGCTCTGTTCATCGAAGCCGCGAACACGCAAAGTTAAGCGTAGAGGCCGCGAGCCAAACCAGTGCGCAACTGAGCCAAGTAGTAGACAGAGTGAAGCACATCTCTGATCTCAATACCCAAATTGCAACAGCGACTGAACAACAATCAATCGTGATTAACGAAATAAACACTCATGTTGTCAATATCAACGATAGCAGCCAACGCAGCTTATTGGCCTCACAGAATATCGAAACCTCTAGTGATCAACTCAAATCAATGGCATTAGATTTGGATGCGCTTGTTGGCCATTTTAAATGCGTGAGTTCTGATTAAATCTGATAACACTCAGCAATATAGAAAGTTACCAATGTGAAGCAATGCAAAGCCCTCGCCAGAGGGCTTTGTTATTGGTGGCAGTAATTGCCCCTGATTGATTGGCTAGCACCTTAGTAATTGCACTGCGAACGATATGCTTTATGGCCTCAATACCCTCGGCTATTTAATCTATTGTGGTGTTTTCCGAATTGATTTCAGCGCGCTGCAGACAGGCGTTTATTTGAATGCGCTAGTTTAAGTCCAAACCAGTTCTCTCCTTTATCCACCGGAGCACTTTTAGTGACCAGGGGGAATTGAGATTAAAGCGAGACTACCAACAAGATGACAAAAGCGAGTGCCACGCAAGCGGGCTCGCTTTTTGTTGCTAGTGTTCTAACTATTTAACAATTACAGAATCTCCCAGAAATTCTTCTGATAAGCGATTTCCTCCTTTAAATATTTCTACCTTTTAGTGGGAAAGGTACTGCGATTTTTTACCAATGACTGTAATTCCTCCTTTCCGTAGGTGATCACCCTTTATATTGACTTTTTTGTTATTATTTAGCCCAAGCGACTGATAAAGATACAAAAAAATGTTAGTTTGCTTTTATCAAATATAGGGTAAATCAATACTGGAGATTAGCCGATATGAAAATCGCACTATTTCTACTTACTATTTGTCTAATCGGCGATTGTTATGCGAGCCAAATATATAAATGTAATGTAGAAGGAAAAGTTGTGTTTACGGATAAAGAATGCAACGGAGAAATCGTAAAGCTTAAGGCTAATAACAGTAACTTTTCTGAGGAAGTTAAAGGTCTCTATAATGACTCTAAATGGTATCGTAATTACCCAGGTTATATAGAAGCAATAGAGCTTAGTGAACGAATTAATGTACCTATTTTTTTATATTTTCAAGCAGGTTGGTGCGGTTACTGTCGGCAGTTAGAAAAGGAGTTATTATCAACATATAGAGGGAAAACCGCTTTGAAGCGTATAATTAAGGTAAATATATCCCCTGAAGCCGGAGATGACGAAAGTTTATTATTCGAAACGTTGGGTGGTAAAGGATACCCAACAGTCTTTATGCAAAACCAATTCGACATGCCTCCCACCAGGCTAACGCTTAAGGAGAAAATCAATGGGGAGTGGAAGACAAAGTCAGTCGACTATTTGGATGACATCATTGACTCGTCTATCAAAAGCATCCAATAAATAGGATAGGTTAAGTAATTGAGATTCTTACCACTGCTCTAGCCACTAGCCTAACAAGTAGCTATAAGTGACAAGGACTCATCTGCCGGACTAAAAGCCAAGTATTTCCTACTCGCAGGCTCTATAACCTCGATTCTTTTTGCGTGTATTTTCACTTCGCAACTAAGCTAATGAGAATCAAGTATCATTAATATAGGCATTAAATGAACATCACATCACCTCGAGCCATTACCACCTCTTCAGCCATCATGTTCAGTGCCTTTTTAGCTATGTCGCCAGTAACGTCAGCCAATGGTATTAACAACTACAGCGGTTCTGGCAGCATTACCCAAGGCCTTGCTAAAACCCTTGAGTCGAATATTTTTGAGTGTAAAAACGGCCGCAGCCGTGTTGTAGGTATAGGAGAAATTACCGACTCCAACGGCCAAGTATGGACGGTGCCAGCAAACAACAACTTTGCTTCTGGGCCTAAGGCTGTCGATTTATATGAAGAGTGTGCAGGCATTACCCATAAAAGTATCGCTGATGTTGATGAGGCATCTGTCCCTCTTGTAATTGTCGACCCTGAGGGAGAAGAAATAACCGGCTATATTTTTGCCGACAACTACTTCGAACTGTATATCAATGGTGTACTGATAGCTGTTGATAGCGTGCCATTTACTCCTTTCAATTCAAGTATCGTGAGATTTAAAGCCAGCAAGCCCTATAGCATTGCGGTAAAAGTCATTGATTGGGAAGAAAACCTTGGGCTGGGTTCAGAGGATAATCGCGGTAAGGCTTTTCACCCTGGCGACGGAGGCTTTATTGCCAGCTTTAGCGACGGAACGGTCACCAATGACGATTGGCAAGCGCAAACATTCTATACCTCACCGATATATGATCTCACTTGCCTACAGGAAATAGATGGTAGACGTTTGTCAGAAAGCTGCAGCACTCAAGGCACCGATGACGGAAAAGATGCCTTTGCAGTTCATTGGCAAATTCCCCAAGACTGGATGAATAAAGACTTTGACGCTCAATCTTGGCCCAAGGCAAGCCTATACACAGAAGATGAGATAGGCGTGAACAACAAAAAAGCTTATATGAACTTT
The DNA here is from genome assembly GCF_030548385.1 of Agarivorans sp. 1_MG-2023. Lineage (NCBI taxonomy): Bacteria > Pseudomonadati > Pseudomonadota > Gammaproteobacteria > Alteromonadales > Alteromonadaceae > Agarivorans > Agarivorans sp. 1_MG-2023. The sequence continues at coordinate 48,922 of NZ_JAUOSJ010000012.1, forward strand.
ATTGAGAAATTTAGTGGTGCTGGAGCTAGCTTTATTTGGTCAACAAACGTTGTACTCGATAACAGCGTGCTATTGAGGTACCAAGTGAAATAGTGGCTAAGGACTAGGCGATGCGAAAGTCGCCTCTCCCCCTCCCCAGCCGCTCTTTCGCTTGCCAATTGACACAACCTTATAAGTCTACGCACACTTTCTAATGCTAGTAGCTTAAAGCCAAATGAAGGACCCATTCAAATAGGCCGCCGCTGGTAAGTACTGCTTAAACTTCATACAACTTAACTCGACATTGGTCACACTTTTCTTTATAGTGCGCCCCCTTATACGCTTACCTTTGCGTGCTTGCTTAACAGCCTTATTTACCTAATCGGGATTACCTTTTGATTTCTACCGCAAACATCACCATGCAGTTTGGCGCTACGCCTTTGTTCGAAAACATCTCAGCTAAGTTTGGTAACGGTAATCGTTATGGCTTAATTGGCGCTAACGGTTGCGGTAAATCAACCTTTATGAAGATTCTAAGTGGTGAATTAGTGCCAAGCTCTGGCAACGTATCTATCACGCCTGGAGAAACAGTAGGTACCCTAAGCCAAGACCAATTCGCCTTTGAAGAATACACCGTGGTTGATACGGTAATTATGGGTGATGCAGCACTGTGGAAAGTAAAACAAGAGCGTGACCGCATTTACTCGCTGTCAGAGATGTCTGAAGAAGACGGCATGAAAGTAGCCAACCTTGAAACAGAGTTCGCCGAAATGGACGGCTACAGCGCCGAAAGCCGCGCTGGCGAAATTTTGCTAGAAGCCGGTATTGCCGAAGAGTTTCATTACGGTTTAATGGCTCAAGTGGCTCCCGGCTGGAAACTACGCGTATTGTTAGCTCAAGCCTTGTTTGCCAACCCAGACATTCTGCTACTCGACGAGCCCACCAACAACTTGGACATTCATACCATTGAATGGCTAGGCACGGTGCTTAACCAGCGTAAATGCACCATGATTATCATTTCGCACGATCGTCACTTTTTAAACTCAGTATGTACTCACATGGCCGACATTGATTACGGTGAGCTGCGTGTTTACCCAGGTAACTACGAAAAGTTCATTGAAGCGTCTTCGCTAATTAGAGAACAGCTACATACCGAAAATGCTAAAAAGAGTGCTGAAATAGACGAGCTACAAGCCTTTGTTAACCGTTTCTCGGCAAACGCTTCTAAAGCGAAACAAGCTACTTCTCGCGCTAAACGCATGGAAAAGATCACACTTGATGAAGTAAAATCCTCTAGCCGCCGCAGCCCATCAATTAGCTTAAGCCAAGAGAAAAAACTACACCGCCAAGCGCTAGTAACAGAGAATCTAGGTCATGGCTTTAAAGACGGCGAGCTATTTAGCAATGGCAACATCATTTTAGAAGCGGGTGCAAAGCTAGCGGTAATTGGTGAGAATGGCGCAGGTAAAACTACCTTTTTACGCTGTTTAATTGAGCAACTACCGGCTAATAGCGGCACTGTTAAGTGGTCTGAAAACGCTGAAGTAGGTTACTGCCCGCAAGACAGCACCAGTGACTTTGATAACGACCTCACTTTGTTTGATTGGATGTCGCAATGGCGTAATGCCAAACACGACGACCTAATGGTACGTGGTTTACTAGGCCGTTTATTGTTTACTGCCGACGACTTTAACAAAAAAGCCAAAGTATGTTCTGGTGGTGAAAAAAATCGCTTGTTGTTTGGCAAATTAATGCTGCAAAACCGCAACGTGCTGGTAATGGACGAACCGACCAACCACTTAGACATGGAAGCAATTGAAGCCCTAAACAGTGCGTTAGAACTGTACGACGGCACGCTTATTTTTGTCAGCCACGACCGCGAGTTTGTTTCGTCCCTAGCAACCCGCATTGTTGAAATTAAAGACCAACAGGTGGTGGACTTCCAAGGTACTTACGAAGAGTACTTGGCCAGCCAAGAACAGCAGTTAAAAGTAGCTAACGGCTAGTTTGTTTGCCGATAAAAACTAAGAAAGCTCAAGCCAATGCTTGAGCTTTTTTGTTTCAGCTAAATAGATAATTACCAAAGAACTTTGAACGCTACTTTAGCCTTTTTTGCCTCTATACATCTTAATCAAGCTTCTGAACTGAACAATCAACAAACCCGATAAAATCAGCAGTGTTCCCCATAAATGGTAAAGCTCAAAGCGTTCATCCAAAAACAAGTAACTAATCATAAATACAAGCACTGGCATTAAGTTCATAGACAGCGAGGTTTTCATCACCCCTACTCGGTCAATTGAGCGCTTCCAAAGCCAAGGGGCACCATAGAGAGCGCACATGATGCGTACAATATTAGCGGAATAGCCTGTTGTGATGGAACAACGCTCTCGCTCATCACCAACATATTCGGCAACAACATTAAGGAGCCGAGAAACAACTGAACATAAATAAGCACTGCACCCGATAGCGTAACTGGCCACTTTTTTAATAATACGGTATAAAAGCCATAAGACAGCGTGCCTACGCCCATCATTAAGTCACCACGGTTGAGCGGCGTGCTAAGAACTTGCAGTATCTCCCCGCTTGATACAATAAAACCAACGCCGATAAGCGATATAGCAATGCCTAGCGACTGATAAGCCCTAACAGACGTTCGTAACAAGATAGCGCTAAAAACGATGCTAACAATGGGGATCATCGAGTTTATCAAAGACATTTTGGCGGCACTGGTATGGTAAGCAGAGAAATAGGTCATGGTTTGGCTAAGTACCATTCCCGTAGCGGCCAATATCAACAAATAGCTAAGATTACTTTTTATCGCCTGCCATTGACGAACCGCAGCAGGAAGCACCAATGGCGTCATCACTACAAGTGCCACAAAACAGCGGTAAAAAGCCAAAGTAGCCGGCTCAATATTGCCTACAGCCAGCTTGCTTACAATATAACTTCCCGACCAAATCAAGATGGTGAGAAATGGATAGATGTATCCACTCATAACACCACCCTACATCCCTGATTTCGTATCATTTCAGCAACTACGCTTAACTATCCCTTTTTTTCATCATACAGCTTGAGAACAAAAGAAATGCATATAACACTTTGTATTAAATGACTTAAATCAACTCTCTCTGTATTAGGCTCATAACACAATAGAAACGGTACGCTAAACCTAAGTTGCTGAATAAATTATAAACACTCTAAATTCATATTTAGTATTTTGGCTTGCTGAAGTTTAAAGCGTTAACTGCTAGAGTATTCGCCATGAATATAGGGCTTATGTCGGTAGCGCCTATATGACTGATAAGGAAATCTACTTAACCTTATTGCCGCATTGGTTGGCAGGTAAGAATTTGAAAGGGAAAACTAACAAATCAATCCGATACGTTAGTTGATAACACTACTCTATGAATAAGATATTCGATAAAAGTAAAAGTGCACTAAGTACAGCCACAGATAAAATCCGAGAAGAATTTGACTCTGGAATAAAGATAGTCAGGGATGTCGTCAATGGCCTTCCGGTAATTGTTTCACTAGAACGAACCGAAGCCGCTAAACAAAAATATGATGAAAAACATTATTTTGTTATTCCTTTTCATTTATGTGAAGCAGGGTTCACTCTTCATACAATGCGCTCTTTGCCTAACTCTGTCCCCGAAATAAATGACTTACCTAAACGAAGAATATTTCATTTTACTAATGAGCATTATGAAGCAACACTGCGAGAGCACCTTTTAAGCTCAGCTAAAGATTTGTGTTACGAAAACAATGCCGATAAATTGAATCCTCTCGAATCCCTAGCAAACGATATTGACCAGCTTGACTCAAAACTCACTTATGGAATGATAATTGTGGGAGGGGTAGCTGCGATATTTAACCCTTTAGTTGGCGTGGGCATTGCAGCTAAAGCAGTATTGCCAAGTATTTCAGGCTTGTTAGCTAAACATACACTTCGGCCTTTGGGTGAACGATTGTCACGCAACCAAGTTGAAAAAGAAGCCAAAAATGCTGAGAAAGCGGTGTTAAAGCAGTTTTCGGAATCAAGCACTCTTAAAGTGACAAACCCTATATTACAAGAACTTGAGTTGACCCTTCGAACAAATCAAGACCAGCATGACCCATTAACTGACCCCAACTTATCAATAGGTAGCATTCCTGAGTTAGATAACGAGAGTTGGAGAAACTTAACAGAAAGGGCTGTTTACCATGTTTACCATGAAGTTGTTGATAACCCGAAAGTACACGATGCAGCTAAATTGGGACCAGAAGATATCCGCTGGTTAAAACACTTATTTGTAGGACTTACTTAATACCTTTAGGTAAGCTATTTGATTACATTGGCTCCCATCAACAACGAAAAAGCCACCCTCAATAAGGATGGCTTTTGATAACGCTTCGTGGCTGAGTTTTTAATGCAAACTCATTAAGCAATTACAATTCAATAGTAACTACTTCACCATCTACGCTTAGTTCTAAGGTATTACCCACCAACTTGTGAGAAACGTTTACGCTCTCGTCGCTGTTTTTGTTAGGCACTAACAGCGTAAGAATGTTGTGTTCTTTCGCGGCTTTAAACTCAACTTCTACATGGCGGTGAACTTCAAGATCTTTAAATTCGTATGGGTCTACTTCACCGAAACCTTCAACGTTTTTCACCGATAAAATCTTATCTGCACTTTCATTAATGAATTGAACGTTTAAGTTAGCTTTTTCACCTTGAATAGCAAAAGATTTGTCGGCGGTCTCTGTTGCATAAGTAGTATGCATTAACCACGTAAGATCTTTCTCTTCGGTTAGCGTAGCTTTGTCTTGCATGACAAACACTTTGCCCTTAACAAACCAAACCTTACGTTTGTAAGACTCAATTTCAGGCGTAAAAAACTTGTAAGAAGCGGTCGCGTCGCCTTCAACAAATTTCACATCAGATTCTGTATCGTAATCTGTGATGTTACCACCCGCTTCGATACAGTATCGGTCTTGGTGCCCTTCAAACTTGGTGTTCTTGTTCTCACCATATTGGCCTTTACCACCAAACAGCGGCAAGTTTTTAGAGAAGGTATGACGACGCCACTTAGTGTGCATGTCGACCCCAAAACCACCGTAATAACCGGTTACCGAAGCAAGCGTTTCGCCAAAGGCATGTAATGTAAACGCGTTTTGGTCGCCATGTGAGTGGCTGATAGAGCCAAACGGAGAGCACTTAAATACCATATGAATGTGCTCATCGCGCTCGCACATTTTATTGTGGAATGCTGCCCAACCAGTGATTGGGAATACTTTAAGTAGCGGGTCGTTAGACGGCGCTTTTTCTTCTGGTGCATCCCAAAGGATATTGAAGCGAAGATCGTCATAACCAAAGTCCCACCATCCAAAGTTGTAGAATTTAGTATGTGCTTCGGTATCGCGGCTTTTAAGTTGGTTGTAGTACCACACGTACTCTGGCTTTTGGTTAACACCCGCGTAATGCTTAATGTTGTAAGCCAGTTTAAGGCCTGGGTAATCACCAATTGATGATTGGTCACAAAAGCTCGCTCGCTTAGAGTGAACAGGCATACAGTACAGTGGGAAATCGCCAGTGTTTTCGTAAAATGTTTTGTTAAACATGTCTACGCCACAGTAGGCTTTTAATAGATCAAATGCTTCGCCTAGGAAGGCTGTTTGAGTATTCCAGTAATCTGGACCCTCTGCCCAACCACCATCTACACCGCCCCATGGTGGGTAATGCACTGCGTAGTACTCTAGAGCATAGGCAATGTACTCACCGGCTTTGGGGTGATCGTGATAAAGCGCGATACAGGTAGGAATAATCGCAGAAGAGATTGAACGCACACCGTGGCTGTTTAGTGGGTTGTTCAGCAGGTCAACCGTTACCTTAAGGTGGTGCATGATTTCGTCTAAGCGAACAATCAAGGCATCTTTTACGGTTTCACGCTCTTGGTCAGTAAAGTGGCCATTTAACCAGTCGTAACCCCACGCCATGGCTGCCACAACACGGAATGCAGCTTCATCGTTGTAACCGCGTGACGTAACACCTTCTGGATCGTAGGTGGCCAGCTTTAATGTCCAAGCCTTGGCTTTAGCAATAAGCTCTTCGTCTTCACTTACGATACCCGCAATAGCGAGGTTACGTGTGGCATTAAGCGCCATTTGGCAGTCAACGTACATTTGGCGCCAGTAAGGTCGCCAAAGAGAGGCTTTACCTACTGTTTCTTCAGGATAGGCTTGAGGCTCGTCAAATGGTGCTGTTTCATAGAACTTAACGGTCGAGTTTCTGATGAAATCATCGTACATACAAAATGATGGGTCAGCTTTCACCTTGGCTTGAAATTCAGTAAGGTCTTTACCTTGAACAAGAAGGCGCGGTCGCGCTTCACTCAAGTTATCTAAAAACGATAAATCAAAATCGCGTTTTTGTACTTCGATAGGAAGTAGATCTACCAGGTTGCCAGCTGAAGTATCATTTTCTAACTTCATTTTTCTAATGGCATCAAGGGATTTTTGCTTGCTCATACTAGCTCTCTTATTCAATAAAAAGTGGAGAGGGATTCAATAAAAATAATTAATACTATTGTATTATTAATACCGCGAGGTGTAAAACCTAGTACTTTACTTTTGGTCAAAAACGCGTGATCAATAGCAAATTTTCAACATGAATTTGTATTTGCTAGGCAAACCACAAAAGAAGTATGGGTGTCCTTTTTCGTTTTGCTCAATTTTTTGTAGAAAAGCGAGCTAGTCACCGAATAAAATATCTTCCTGCGTGTCTAGCCACAGTGGAAATTTGAACATTGCCTTTGAGAACAAACGGCTTTGCAAATGGGCATTTAACCAAGCTTGCAAATGAGTATATGGTCCCTGCAAATAAAGCTGACGATTCACCTTTGAGAACTGGCGAACAAAAGGTAATAAGGCGTAATCCAATAAGCTGGCTTTATCCCCCATCAAAAAGGCATGCTGGTTTAAGCGCCGCTCTAGCGCCTGAACAAAGGGCTCGCACTTTAATCTACATGCTTCTAAATCACCGTGGTGGTAACGTTTAGCGTCTTTGTAGCGCTCGAGATCGGGCTTAAACTGCTTATCATTTTGTTCGATAACATTAAGCATTTCAGCAAGCGCATCAGGATTAGATGCGCGCAGTAAGTCTTCGGGGTCATTACGTTGCAACGCCCACAACATAATGTCTAAGCTCTCATCAACAATTTGTGCTTCGCTAGAATGCTGCTTAGCGCTCAGCTTCCCATCGACTAAAGGCTCAATCACTAGCACTGGTACGGTGGCTTTCGGTGATACCGCCAGCATCTCTGCGGGTTTGTTTTTCATCACTATGGGGCGTAAATGTATTGTTTGCTGAGCAAGTAGTATTGCCAAGCGCGCACGCATTGCGTAAGGGCAGTTTTGCAGAGAGTACAAAATGGGTAAGGTTTTCATTATGCGTTTAACAATCCTTTGTTTAATGCGGGCTAATACACTACATGGCCAATAAGATTAGCATTTAGTTTAGCTCGGTAGGCAATACAATTTGACCGCTTTATTGAGTGCCCAAGCTTTGGAGCTCAAACCCAAGGGCAATCGTATGCACTCAGCAAAGATACTTAAGGACATAACTGAAAGGGTTTGGATAGCTTAAAAAGATTTTGCTGGTTGAGGATAAGAAATCGTGCGACTAAATTGGGGATGGGCACAATCCTTCTTTAAGTGCCTGTTACAAGGAGATGACTAGCGTACCAATGCTAGTTGCAAAACCACCCACCTTTACATCAATTACTCTTGAATGTTCAGATTGAATAGATGCGGTAATAATAGACGCACTTCCCATCGCCCTGCCTTGTTCAAAAATATAATCACTACCCAGCGCTAAATGCTCTGAAAGATAGCACGCTAAGGCGCCACTAGCGCTGCCTGTAGCAGACTCTTCAGGGATACCAAACAATGGGGCAAAGTTACGACAGCTTGCTGTAAGTTTACTTTCCAACTTACAAAGCTCAAAAACATGAAAGCCTACCAGCTTATTCTGTTCGCAAAAATCAGCGATAAGCGCATCATCAGGTTCTATTGAATCTAAACATCCTTTAGGTACAGGAATAATCACATCAGCGAGTCCTGTTGAAATAACCTCAATAGGTAACTTAGTGCTTGCTAGTATGTCTCTTTCTATACCTATAACATTTGAGATTTCTTGGTATGTAAAACTATCAATTTTTTTAGGTAGTTGCTGCTCCATAACGACCTTACCATCTGGTTCTATAGTCACAGACAACAATCCTGCTTTTGTACGCTGAACATAACAGCCTGCAGCAAGAATACCGTTTTGGTACATGGTAAAAAACGCAGCGAGTGTAGCGTGGCCGCAAAAATCAACTTCCCCAGCGGTAGTAAAGAAAGAGACTTCGTAATCCGCTTCATCATCGCTAGAAACAAAAGCCGTTTCAGAATACCCAACAGCTTGCGCAATGTTTAGTTTTTGAGCATTCGATAGCTGTTCCGAATTAAGAACAACACCAGCAGGATTTCCGCCTTTTCCATTAACAGTAAATGAGTTGACCAAGTTAACTTCAATACTCATTAACGCTCTCTCCCTGTAAAACAATTAAACTACAGACACAAAATTGTTAGCCAAAATCAGCTGCGAATAAGTAGAAACTAACTGCTTTTGTCCGGATTGAATCGCTTGCTAGCATTCATCAGATTTCTATCTGGCTACGATAATCTAACTCAATATATGAAAAATTCTCCAGATCCCTTAAGGTCTTAACCAGCTCTTCCACAATTTCAGAATAACGAGGAGTTTCACCACGGCCAGGGTGAAAATGGGTAATATCAATCACAACGCCTTGGCTGGTATTTCGTCCGCCGACTCCAATTCCGAAATTACTTCCATCTGAATAATAAAGAATAACCCCTTCTACTTTTGAATTCGGAGTTGAACGATACAATCCATGTTTTTCAAGAATAGGCTCAAAAGCTATGGTTAACTTTTGCTTAAGTTCTTCTACCTGATCTTTGGATAATTCTGGAACTAATAAATATTGCCGATGATTATATGTATCCATACAACCAGTCAGTCCCAGAATACTTAAGAGTATGAATATATTGATGAATCTCATTTATTTCTCTTGAATGCTATAGCTTTGCTTGGTGGAACTTCTGTTGTTGAGCTGCCCACGTTTTATTAATGCCGCAATCTACACAAGTAAACCTCGTGTCAGAGTATGAATCCGGAGGGAAATTATAATCAATATTACGATTTACTCCCCTACTTGCTCAGATCGACAGGGAGGTTAATTCGAACTTGTATTACATTCTTGCGCTCTACCAACGAACTCACCAAGGCGTATAACTGCGTACCGAAAGGCTCCCTATTGTTTAAACAAGAGAATCTTCTTAGCCCTCTCATTTAGCCAAATCAATGCTATCACTTAAACCTTGTTGATTCAGCGACTTAAAAACCAAAATGACAAAAAAACCATGATAGAAAGATGCAGACCTCAAGGAAAAGGAGAGTCGCGAATTCACTGTGAGAAAGCAGCAAAAAGATAAGAGCAATACTACCGCATAGGCATCTATGTTGAAGGCATGTTTTATTGAGCGGGGCTAGCTTGATAGAAACTGATCAAACTCAAGCCTCAAATTATCGCCCTAAATTCGCTTATTTGTATGGCCTATAAATAATTGTTGAAGTTTTAGCCAGTGATTCTCTATAATCCCCCCACCTAATCTAATGGAGCTAACGCCATAATGAAGTACTAACCACCTGACATCCAATTTATATCAACCATTTGGACACTCGGGGTTAGTGGGCGTTACTTTCGTCATTTCTTATCTGCAAAATTTGAGCATATTGCTGTTTTAGATCGCGTTCGATCTTTGTCCTGGCAATCTCACCTAAGTAACGGCTAAGCCATTCTCATTGAATAGAATGGCCCGACCCCTTTTACACGTTTAACGTAAAGGGAGGCAGAATTATGCCTGTATTATCAACCACCCAATTATCATTTCAGCTCGATAGCGGTGAATGGTTATTTAATAAAATAAACTTTAACTTAGCGCCAGGTTTAAGCGGCTTAGTGGGCCGCAATGGCGTAGGAAAATCTTTGTTTGTTTCCTTATTACTTGGCCAGCTTAACGCCACCCAAGGCAGCGTAACCCGCCAAGGTAACATTGGCTTTTACTCACAATTACCGTCCCACTTATTAAACAGCAATATTCGTATTGATGAATATTTGGGTATTAGCGAAAAACTGGTGGCTTACCATGCGATTGAGCAAGGCAGCTGTGAGCCAAAGCATTTTGATATGCTGGGTGAAGACTGGGAGGTAAAAACTCGTGCTCAGCACACCTTAGAAAAACTAAATATTAGTGAAAATCTTGATGCATATTGCCACAACTTAAGCGGTGGGCAACTTGCCCTACTCCAACTACATCGCTTATTTGAATCCGACGCCGACATTTTGTTGCTGGATGAACCCACTAACCACCTAGATTCAAATGGCCGGCTGTGGTTAATAGAGCAATTAATGCACTACCAAGGCCGAGCATTAATAGTTAGTCACGACCGCCAACTGCTAAGACAAGTGAGCGCTATTTATCAGCTCACGCGTTTAGGTTTGCGTTTCTATAGCGGCAACTACGACGAGTATTGGGCTCAGTCTTCTGCGCAAAGTGACGCTTTAGACAAGCAAATTACGCAAGTAAAGTCGGAGCAAAAGAAGATAGAACGGCAAGCCCAGGCTAATAAGGAAAAGGCTCAGCAGCGTGAGGCCAAAGGCAACCGAATAAGAAAATCGGGCAGCCAGCCAAAGATTTTACTCGACGCAATGAAAGAACGCGCAGGCCAAAGCCTCTCTGCAACGGCCACTATGCAACAAAACCAACGAGAGCGAAGCCAAGATAAACTGCAAGCCTTACAGCAACAAAAAGAACAGCTAAAACCGCAAGCTTTGTACTTGCAACAATCGGAGCAAACCAAAAAGCGTAGCTTGTTAAGCATTAAGCAATGTTGCCTAGCCTTAGGCAATAGCGAACCTGTTACCTTTAGCCTATCGCAAAATGAAAGGGTCCACTTAAGTGGCGCGAACGGTTGCGGTAAATCCACCTTACTAAAAGCAATAAACGGAAAAGCGACTCAATACAGCGGCCTTATTACAGTGAACACCAACACCGTGTATATGGATCAGCATTTTGGTTTACTCAATTCCTTAACGAGCCTGCTAGAGAACTTAACCACACATTGCAGCGGCCTGCATCACAGCACTGCACGCACACTCTTAGCAGGTATTGGTTTTAGACGAGACTTAGTACACCGAGAAGTTGCTCTGCTAAGCGGTGGCGAAAAAATGAAACTAGCCATGTTAATGGTGAGCCACATGGTTAATTCGCCATTGCTGCTGTTAGATGAACCCGATAACCACTTAGACATAGAGTCGAAGCAACTACTGGCAGAGGCATTAAACACCTATAAAGGTGCGTTTATTTTGGTGAGTCATGATGAGGATTTTGTGCGAGATATTTCAGCTTGCGAAGAAGTTGTGATGAGCTAATTAACACCTACAAAAACAAGTGAAAAATACCAAGGCCAAAGGAATACCTTAGGCCTTTGGTATTTCATCTTTCAAAGCTAACGCTTAGTGATTCGGCTTTAATTGCACCACGCCCAGCGGTTTTAAGCGGCAATATAAAATTGCCCCTAACGCACCGAGCAGATGGCCTATATGGTCAACGCCCATATCCAAGGTGTCGTTAGCATCACTGTCAAACTCTGAGTAGAAAGCCAGCATTAATGCCATAAACGAGAACAGAAAAATGGCAGACAACCACTCTTTAAGCGTTAACTCCTCTTCATCGGTAAAATAGGCTGCAGCAAGACCAAAGACACCGCCTGAAATACCGCATACAGCAATACTTTCCGAATAGAATAATATTGACGGTATAGATGCTAAAGCCCCAATAACAAGGACAGCAAAATACCTTTTAGCTCCAACTCTGCGCTCATAAGCAGAAGCGAGGCCTAAACCAACAACATTGGCTGCAAGATGGACTAAATTCCCATGAACAAAGAGATGAGTTATCGGCTGTAATGGCCATTTAAAAAACTGTTCACCATCATTACTCAAAGCCAATGTGTGATACAAATATTCATCTACAGTAATAAAGTCAAAATTAGTGGTGACTAGAAATACCACAATGATTAAGACTCCTGAACATACCGATGCCCACACACTCTGAAGGTTCTCTTTATAAGTGACAGCACTGGCCTTCAAACTGCTTGGCGCAGGCTTGATAGACACTAATAAGCCAACATAAATGGCTACTGTGATAAGGAATAGAATCATTGAACTAACGGTATGTTTTTCTCGATGTGTTGCTGTACATCAGGCAACAATTTTGCAATCTTTTCTACACCCTTAAGCTGGGCTTTCACCGTTACTTTTCGATTATTTTTAAAGGTAAACTTCATTGGCCTTTGAAGCAATCCCTTGCCTATTTTCACGCTTTCAATCTCATCAAATTCGAAAAAATCATGCTCTTTAAACTTACCTAACATGCTGAGCTTGTGGAACGAGATACCTTTCTCGGTCACCGCTAAGAAATAGGATTTCATACTTAATACAAAAAGAGGTCCGATCAAGAAAAACAACCAAATATTGGGAGGGCTAATAGCTTGAAAAAAACCAATAAGCGCATCACCCTCATTCAGATTATCTTTGATGTATTCTTGAGCTTGTTCTTTATTCATCACTACTCCTTGTTATGCTATCTGATCATTACTGACGCTTATTATTAGCAGGCGCCATTCCTATAAAGCCAATATTATCAGCAACCTGAAGACATAAAAACAAGAACATCAGTAAATAGAGGAATAGAAAGATAAATGAATAGATATAAGGAGTGACAAACAGATCCATCGCGCTTAACCGAAGGTTAATCAATGTAACCTTAGGTATAAGAACACGACCAGCTAAAACAGATTTACCGTTGTTGGTGCAGAAATGTGTTCGCGAAGTAATCTAGCCACTTAAGGGCTAAGCAAAGCTAGATTACTTGCTAACAAACGGCCTTTAAAATAGTCGCCAGATAGCTAACGCTATATCAAGCGCCTACTTACAAACCTTGGCTATATTGTGCATTGGTCCTTACGGTGACCATCTCACTTAAGTGTTGCTGTGCTTGCTCATCGCCTTGTAGAAAGCGCTCAAATTGAGTGACTAATTCAGCTTTATCTAACTCTGCTTTAGAGCCTGCACCAATGTTGGTTAAGTCGATAAAGAATTCGTCAAACTGACCAGCGAGGTCATTCACGATATCAAAGTTTAAGAACTGCTCGTGGTTGTAAATACTCGGGTAACCACCCTTTTGTTTGTCTACAGCAAACGACACACCTTTCACGTTAGTGATAGTGGTAGCCTTAGTACATTTGAGCATGCAACCGTCTTCAATCGCGGGTTTGTTACAGCCAACGGTTTGTTGGAAGAAGCACTGGCGGCTGGTCATCATCAAAATAGGATGATAGATGCTGTAGAGCATTTTAAAGTTGTCTGGGCGAGTAATGTTTCTAATTTGTAGGCGGTTTATTTCGTTAGATATAAAAGCGCCCGCACAATTCAACTCTTCCTTAAGGGTAAGCAAAGCGTATGAGTTAGTGGTATTTAAGAATGGACCCGCTATCCACTCAATGCCCATTTCAAATGCCTTGTAAGCAACACCGGTATTATTGCTTACTATTTTTGCTGGGCGAACTTGTTCTAATAAGCGCACCGCTTCTAAATAGTCTTTCCCAATAAGTACTGCAGGGAACCAAGGAATTAAACGCGGATTACGCAAGAAAATATCTATGTACTTGTTACAGCCCTTTTTAAAACTCTCTGGCAACTTAAAGTAGATATCTGACTCGGTTAAATCACATAGCGGCAGATCTTTTTCATCCGCAATCAGTATCGACATACTTGGCTTGCTAGTAATGCGCGGGTGCTTCTCAAGCGCTGGTACTTCTACCGCTGGCACTATAGGCACCGAGTTATTCAGTAGAAATGCCGCTTGGTTTTTAAGTTCGGTTAACTCTTTATAAGGAAGGCTTAAGTTTTCATCTAGCTCACTGCAATCAAACGCCTCAACGCTAAAGTCGTTAATAGCAAAGTTTTTAAAACGTTTTTCAATGGCTTCGGCGTTTAGCGTAATTTTAGTGGCTACTCGCAGCGATGATGTCGTTTGCAGGCGATGCACTTTGTCGTTATCACCAATGGTCATGGTTAAACATAGCGGTGTATCTAAAGAGCCTGAGAACGCCATTGCCAATGGTTGCTTGGCAATACTTAGGTACTTAATCTTTTCGGCCAGTTCTTCACCAATTTCGTTGCGCTCGGCGTGAAGGCCTTTTCTGGCTTCTTTAATTTCTACCACCGATATGGCGTTATATTTTTGCACCGCATGCTGCACACTGTGGTCGCGAGGGTTATCAATAAACATATCTTTGGTCAGGTTGCCCTGCAAAAACGAGTTAGTGAAATCGCGATTAAATACTCGGTGCAGGTTTGAGTCATCTTCCAGTAGCTGGCCACTTTCTACAAACTTATCAACTTGCTTACGCCAACTATCAACAACCGTGTATACGTAGTGAGCGCCTTTAATTCGGCCTTCAATTTTGAGCGAGTCTACTTCAGCATCAACCAACTGCGGCAAATCAAAATAAGCAGAATTATCTTTTAGGTTAAGCGGGAAACGATTACCAGCAGCGGTAATTTCGTATTCGTCGCGACAGGCTTGGCTACAACGGCCTCGGTTACCCGAGTTACCGACACTTACCGAGCTTGAATAACACTGGCCAGAAAAGGCAATACACAAAGAGCCGTGCACAAAAACTTCGGTTAATACGTCGTGCTGGTGCGCTAAGGCAGTTAGGGTTTTAATTTCGGGCAGATTTAGCTCTCGCGATAAGTTCACTCGCGTAGCTCCGAGTTTAGCCAAAAATTCAATTTGGCCTTCGTTATGCGTAGTAAGCTGGGTAGAAGCGTGAATGTCCAAGCTAGGAAAGTGCTTTTTAACTAAGTTAAATACTCCCAAGTCTTGAACAATAATGCCGTCGATACCGGAATTGACCAGTTTGTTCAGCAGCTTAACCATGGCGGGAATTTCTTGTTCAAGAATTACCACATTTAGCGTTAAAAACACTTCACAGTCGTACTTATGCGCTAAGCGTAATATGCCACTGAGATCTTCAAAAGAAAGGTTAGAAGCTCGGTTACGGGCATTAAACGTATCTAAGCCACAATACACCGCATTAGCCCCGGCAATTACCGCCGCTTTAATGGCTTCTACATCACCACCAGGGGCAAGCAACTCTATCTTTCTAGTCATTGTTTCAAACTCACTTTACTTGGGCTAACAGCCTTATTTTTACTGCGCGGGATTTTAACGGCAACCGAACACTATTGCTACAGTTAACTAACTTCGTCCAATCTTAGTTATTGAGCCCATCGCATTTAGTCATTCCAAGCCATATCACTTGCCGCTAGCCATAAGCTTAGTTTGGTGATTCATCCCACAAGCCACTAAGCAGCGACTAAACTATGGGTAGAACCCACAGCTTATGGTGGGCGCTTAATAGCAAATGACCGATTGCTCGAACAATCAGGACTAAAGCTTATGGCTAATAGCAATTCACACCCTAGCAAAAAATCTACCGGCACTTGGCAAGTGGTGGTTGCAGTTTTTATCTTTGTTACCAGCCTCATTGCTGCGTTCTACTGGGGTTATAAAGACATTCACTTTCTGGTGGTCAATCCCGAGCTATCCGATAAAGGCAGCGATATTTTTCTCAAATACCTATTTATTGTGGTTGCAGTAGAGCGCGCTGCTGCGGTGTTTGTGAGTAACTACCGAAATCGAAAAGTAGCAGACTGGACCTTAAGAATATCCAGAATTAAAGAAACCCTGTCAGATGAAAGCCAACACCTTAATGTACTAAAAATGGTATTTGAGCGAGAAATCCAAGTCGCCCAAAAAGTGCTAGATAAGCAAATGGTTGATTTGCTTATTCCGCCAGAAGACAACGCCGATGAGTACCGTGCCGCGCTACTTTGCATTAAACACAGTTACGAGTTCTCGCTAGCTAGGCATCAATCTACCTGCAACCGCGATGTGACCTTTTTTGTGTTTATCTCGGGTATTGTACTGGCATCACTAGGGCTTAGTATTCTTAGCGATGTGATGATGAACTTAACTGAAATATGCGGCATACATGGCCACTTAATAAGAATTGCAGACGTATTAATTACTGGCGGTTTATTAGGTGGAGGCAGTGCGGGGCTAAATTTTGCATCAACACGATTTGCAGAGCTGATGAAAAAGAACTGATGTCACTTGCTTATCTAAACCTTTGCCTCCGCATGGAGTACTTAGCCTAAGCGACTATTTTTTCGACAACTAAACCATTGTTATTGGTGCGACCTGCAATTAGTGATTTAAGCGCTGTTATTAAAGGTCGCTTTACCGTATGTTGGAACAAAGTTGCTCAGTAGCGAGACCATTAGTGAAAAAGTATAAACATGAAGCACAGTTACTCAAAAAAGCCTTACAAATTGGCGAGGTATACGCACTGCAACGCGGTTTTGCCAAGTTTCCTCCAGGCATCTCAGAGAAAGACAAAGTAGAAGCTTTATACATGCTGTTAGCCGAAGATAAGCGCCTCACCCCACTACCGAAAGACAAAATGACCGGCCCAGAAATGCGCCACAAGTTGGTATTGTGGTTGGCAGGTCAACTACCTAAAGACCATGAGCTATTAGACGGCTAATACCGGTTCAAGTTATCGATTTAAAAGCAGCGCTTAAGTGCTGCTTTTTTGTGTTTGTTAAATATACTCACTAATTTTGTCCCCTGCTAAGCAGCTACATTGAAGCTCTCGAGAACAACAATACGAAGCCTTCAGTTGTCGACAATGACATTTCCGTTACTTTTTAATGATAATACTATAAATATAATCTACTGTTATCGAATACTGCTTTAAGAACTTAAAGCAGTATTCTAATGTGGCTTTATCAAAGTTGTAATAAACGGCGACTGATGTTTTTAAAGTAAAATCTCAAATAAGAAAGGAAGCTTTATGAGTAATAAAGGAATTAAAGTTGACTCACGATTACTTAAACAACTTAGGTTAAAAAGGGGCTCAGCCAAGAGCAACTATCTGACTATAGCTATAAAACGCAGTGTTATATATCAGCAGCTACAATAAAAAGAGCAGAAAAAAACAAACCCATATCTTTCAATACCCTTAAAAACTACTGCAAATTATTCAGCTTAGATAGAGATACCTTAACACACCAAACCAAATCCATTCATTCTTCCCCCTCCCCTGTTTCAAGAGGCATTCGCTACAGCCTCATCCACTGGCTCTCATTAATAAGCTTAGATAAAACAATAGAACAGAAAGAGATCGCTTCTCTCTCTAGCTTGCTATTGGAGCAACTAAAGAAGCACCAAGATGACCCTGATATAGCAAAAGTGTTTCACCATTTAAGCTAATAGAACAGCAATTACGTCACCTTGCAACTTGATACCAAGGTGACCTTAAACTGACGCCAAACTGACATTGAGCCCCCTCAATATACTCACTAATCTATCAATAAACCTTGAGTACATAAAACACTCAATTACGGTGAAAGGATAAGAAAATGAGTAAGGGAATAACAGCCATTAAGCCCAGTGCAAATAGCCTCGAGCAATTGCAGAATATTGGTAACAATGGGGAAGGCATAAGAATTGCCATAATAGATGGCTCAATTGATTCAAACCACCAATTATTTGAAGAAGCGACCATATGCCAATCAGCCCAAGACACCACTAATCACGGTACAGCAGTCGCAAGCTTAATAGCAGGGAAAGCAATTGGGCTAACACCAAAAGCCACCATATTAAGCTACCCAGTATTTAGTGAGGATAGATTAGGTAATCCTATTGGCTGCTCAGAAATCACTTTAGCCAATGCAATAAATAAAGCAGCGAGCGATGGCTGCAACATTGTAAACGTTAGCGGAGCAACCCCCTCTTTAAATGGATTGGGCACGCATGAGTTGCGAAACGCAGTTCAGCACTGCGAACAACGGGGAATATTAATCGTTGCCGCAGTAGGTAACGACGCCAGAAATACAGAATCACTTCCAGCCTCTTTAGAATATGTGCTTGCCGTTGGATCCTGTGACGAGAAAGGTCAGCCAGCACCATTTAACAATTACGGCACAAAGTTAAAAAGTAAAATGTTACTTGCTTCTGGTGTAAATATGCCTGTTGCCAAAAACCAAGGTGCAATCAGCGTCTTATCAGGAAGCAGTTTCTCTGCACCCGTTGTCACAGCAATTGCGGCACTCATCCAGTCGGCGCTAAAGCTTTCTGACTCCACACCTTTTTCAGTAAAGAAAACCAAAGAAATACTCATAAACAGTGCCAGCTTAATTGACTCTAGACCAGATAGCCACGTCAACACTCATTATCGAAAACTCAATATTCCTGCCGTACTAACAAGGGTTAAGCAGGAGTTACTCACTAAACCTTCACAACAAAACCAAAGGTACCTACCCATGTCTGATACTCAAAGCAATACCCAAGCAGAGGCAGAAGTCCTCCCTGCGCAAACTACGGTTGATGAACCCATAATTCCAGCCAGTTCAAACAATACAGAAAGCCCAATAACGGCAGAGCTAAGCCAACCCATCGGCCTTCAGCTGCCATCAGTGGCAGATTCTGCTCCTCAAATAAACGTACACCAGACGCCTTCTCAAGTTAGTACTCAAGAGATAAGTCCTTCTTCCAGCAGTGATCCCAGAGTAGCCGCCTCCCAAGACAAAATCTTCATTGTTGGCACCTTGGGATATGACTTTGGAACAGAAGCTAGGCTAGATTACTTCACACAAGTGATGGGAAGTAAAAAAGGTCACCCCTTTGACCCCATCGAGATGGCAAAGCATCTAACCGAAGGCGATAACGCAGAGCAATCAAACGCACTAATTTGGTTACTTAAGATTGATGGCATTCCTGTTTATGCTGTTGAGCCTGACAATCAATTTGCCGTTGTTCAATACGCTCGTCTCGTTCAATTTCTTAATGAACAAGAAACTCAAGGTATAGAACGGGTTTCAATTGCTGGAGTCGTTTCTGGTGAAACTAGATTATTTAACGGCCAAGTTATTCCGAAAATTTCTCCAGTACTGCGCGGCATGTTTAACTGGAGCTCAGACGCTCTAGCGAAAGAGGTACTCGGCAGCGCCTCTGGTAATGAAGAACAAAGCACCCTGTTATGCAACTTCTTAAATCGCGTGTACTACGAGCTGCGAAACCTAGGTCGAGCCTCTCAAGAGCGAGCAATTAATTACGCTGCAACAAATGCTTATCAGATGAAAGAGATCTTTGATGATGCATTTAGCCAACATTTAGTTCTAAGTAAAATTAGCGCTGAACCAAGTCCTGTTTGCCGTCCAGACTCTGATTGCTGGGATGTAGTTTTAGAATTCTTCAACCCTAACGAACGCCTCACCAATGCTCGCAAACTATACCGCTACACCGTGGACGTGAGTGACCTAATTCCTGTAACCGTTGGAACGCTGCGCAGCTGGCATGCCTACTAATGATTGCAGAACCAAATTATCGTCAATGTTTGACGGTATGTACCGGGGACTCCCCCAACTAACTAGTAAAAGGAAATTATTATGAAAATGCCAATTCAAGCAGAAAGTGTAGACCGCTCTAACCGTATCGCTGAAGCAAAAGCTGCCGGCGTAAACCCAGCATTTTGGGGCGGTGTTTTAGATGTACTGAAAAAAGCAGGCCAAGGCGCTCTTACTGGCGTATTGAGCTAAGCACTTTAGCGCATAGAGTATGCTCTATGCGCTTTTTCTACTAGAAAAAACTAACAAGATACTTTACTAAATTAGAAGCCCATTAAACATATGGAGTAAAAATATGCCTTATGCCAGACAATACACAAAGGGAGAAGTACGAGCAATAATTGATGCGCTTTGTGAGGGTCACAAACGCAGATCATCAACCACTGACCATATAGGTCCTGCAGCTCACACCCTAGATAAACATTGGGCTGTTAGCATGGCCGATTTAACTCTTCGGGTTACCAGACACATTGGCAAAAATAATGTTTATGGACAACATGCCCCCAGAACGGCCAGCTCTTTTCATTCTTTTGACGATGTTATATCCGCTGTTTATGAAGCTCTTAACTCTGTGTTAGGACAAAGAGAGTTAGCCAAATTGGATAACGGAGATGATGAAGTAGTAATAAAGTTTCAAACTG
Source organism: Agarivorans sp. 1_MG-2023 (assembly GCF_030548385.1). NCBI lineage: Bacteria > Pseudomonadati > Pseudomonadota > Gammaproteobacteria > Alteromonadales > Alteromonadaceae > Agarivorans > Agarivorans sp. 1_MG-2023. Next base: position 69,188 of record NZ_JAUOSJ010000012.1, read on the forward strand.
AATTTTCGTTTTACCGAGCGCAACGTCAACCAGATAACTTAACGATATTACAAGAAAGGCAACTACCAGGTCTTAATATGGCTTCAAGGGCCAATATTGTCATTAGAAAACATAAATCACCTATAGATGATGAAAAATTGTGGGTTCAAACAGTTTTTCCTGATGAAGTAGCAATACCTTAAGAGAGGCTTATTATGACAAATTGTAATAGATGTGACGATAGTGGAGTTATTGCTGTAACCTGTAGGTCCTGCCATGGTAACCCAGCCATAACTAACGATGAAGATGACATAGATTGTTCTACTTGTGGAGGTGACGGCTACGAAGAAGCCCCCTGTCCAGAGTGCAATGGAAGCGGTGAGTCCGATTTTCAGTCAGACTCAGAAGTGATTCTTACTGAAGATGATTAACCTATACGACTCTCGAACAATAAGCCCAAACACTACATTTTGTTTGGGCTTTTCATTTGATACTTTTAGTTGATTTAGCGTTAAGGTACCGCAAAAACGCCTGAGCATTGAAGAGCCAATTGATAGTTAGAGCAGCCCTTTGGCATTAGTATTAACGACTTTTAACCCAATGCTCTGCTATTTGCTCTCTTGTGGCATACCACACCCCTTCAAATTGCTGGGTATATTGTAAAAACCTTTGCAGAGCAGCTAACCTTGCTGGACGCCCTACTATTCTGCAGTGCAAGCCTATGCTGAGCATTTTAGGGGCGGTTTCACCTTCGAAATAAAGCACGTCGAAAGCATCTTTTAAGTATTGGTAAAACTGCTCGCCGCTGTTAAAGCCTTGCGGCGTAGCAAAGCGCATGTCGTTGGTATCGAGGGTATAGGGCACCATTAACAAGGGTTTACTGTAGTTGTTGTCCCAATAAGGCAAATCATCGGCATAGCTGTCGGCGCAATAGAGAATATCTTCGCGCTCGGCAATCAACTTAAGAGTATGTGGGCTGGTGCGGCCGGTATACCAGCCTTTGGGTTTGCTGCCGGTTGTTTGCTGATGAATCTCTATGGCTTGCTCTAAGTGCTCACGCTCTTGCTGCTCACTAAAGTCTTGATAGTGGATCCAACGCAAACCGTGACTCGCTATCTCCCAGTTGGCATCTAACATTGCCTGCACCGCTTCTGGTTGGCGCTGCAAGGCCATGGCCACAGCAAATACCGTTACCGGAATATTCTGACTAGTAAACAAACGATGCAAGCGCCAAAAACCAGCTCGGCTGCCATATTCGTATATCGACTCCATGCTCATATGGCGATCTGGATACGCCGCTGCACCAACTATCTCCGATAAGAACTGCTCTGAATGGCTATCGCCGTGCAATACACAGTTCTCTCCGCCTTCCTCAAAATTAACCACAAACTGCAACGCAATTTTAGCTTTGTTCGGCCAATTGGCATGAGGCGGGTGTTGCCCGTAGCCCACAAGATCGCGAGGATAATCAATTGGTTTGTTGTTTTTGTAGGTCATGTTGTTTCCTAACCCACCAGCTGAATGGCCAGTTGGTGATGTTGTGCTTTAAGTTGATTGAGTTGTTCGCGAGTGGCCTCGGCATCTTCAATAAGCCATTTACCGGCCACCATTAGCTTACTCACTTGGCTCGCGCCGCAGAGAATTAGCGCAGCTAGTGGGTCGTGAGCCCCGGAAAAATTAAGCCCGTCTAGTTTATATAAACCAATATCGGCTTGTTTGCCTGGCGCTAATACACCGATATCATCGCGCCCTAACACCGCTGCACTGCCTTGGGTTGCCCAGTTCAGTACTTGATGATGAGTAATTTGGTCGGCGCGATAACGTAAGCGTTGTTGCATAAGCGAATGACGTAACTCTTGAATCATGTTGGAGCTGTCGTTAGAAGCTGAACCATCTACCGCTAAACCTACCTTGCAGCCAGCGGCTTCTAGCTCTAGCGTTGGACAAATGCCCGACGCCAACACCATGTTAGAAGTCGCACAATGAGCAATACCAACCTGGGCGGCACCTAAGCGCTGTATCTCGCGCTCATCAAAATGAATGCCGTGAGCAAGCCATGTCTGTGGGCCCATCCAGCCACAATGCTCTAAGTAATCTACTGGCCGCATGCCCAGCTTTTCTACGCAAAAGTCGTTCTCATCAATAGTTTCGCCCAAGTGAGTATGTAAACGCACACCTTGCTGCTTAGCTAAGCGGGCGGTTTCACACATTAATGCCTCGGTAACCGAAAACGGCGAGCATGGCGCTAACGCCAAGTTCAGCATGCTACCGTTGCTGGCATCGTGATAACGCTTTATTAAACGTAGGCTATCGTCGAGGATTTGCTGCTCGGTTTGTACCACGCTGTCAGGCGGAAGGCCGCCATCTTTTTGCGACAAACTCATACTGCCGCGCGTTAGCGTAGCGCGCACACCTAAGCGCCCCACTACCTCCGCTTGTATGTCTATTGCTTCACTAAGGGCGTGATTAAAAACATAGTGATGATCGGCCACCGTAGTCGCGCCACTTAGCATCAGTTCCCAACAGGCTATTTCAGTGGCTAGCTCAATATGCTTGGGTGTTAAACCACTCCAAATGGGGTACAAGGTTTTAAGCCATGGGAATAAAGGCTGGTTAATGGCGGCGGGTAAACAACGGGTCAGTGTTTGATAAAAATGATGATGAGTATTAATAAGGCCAGGTAGCAACACCATGTCGCTGGCGTCTAGTTGTTGGTCTACGGTAACAGTGGGCTGTTTGCCGGCAGCCACACATTCAATAATTTGGCTACCTAGAATCACTATGCCACCGGCTAAGTCACGCTCGGCGTTAGGGCCATTTAATGCCCCACTAAAAACAGCTAAGGGATTCTTTATCCACAGAGTTTTACTGGCTGATGGGTTGTTTGCAAGCATTTGGCAACTCTTATCCTTTTAAGCATATAGCTAAAAGGATAAGCAAAAAGCTGACCAAACGCTCAAGAAAATGAATTTATGGCGTTAAACCAATACCACGGAGAATTATATCCACTAAGTTTTGTTCGGCTTGGCTAAACTCTTCAACGCTTAAGGCTTTACCGTGAATCATTCGTACTTCTGTATCAAAATCCGCGTAAAACTGCGTCGCTCCCCAAATCAAAAATAATAGATAAATCGGTTCAATGGGCTGAATTTTTCCTTGGTCTATCCAAGTTTGAATCAAGCTGCATTTTTGCTTACTCCATTCAATAACGGGAAACTGCAAATTGTCTTTTAGATTAGGCGCACCTTGGATAATTTCCATGGCAAATATACGTGAGCTTTTAGGGTGGCTGCGGCTGTAACGCATTTTGGAGCGAATATAAGCACTAATAGCCACGGCCGGGTCATCATCGGCGGTGGTATGTTCAAATGCGTCATTCCACATGGCAAGAATGTCTTCTAACAAGGCGCGATACAAACCCTGCTTAGATTTAAAGTAGTAGAGAATATTGGCTTTTGGCAGCTCAGCTCTATCGGCAATGGCTTGCAATGAAGTGCCTTGATAACCGTGTTTCACGAACTCATTGGTCGCCGCTTTTAAGATGACCTTTTCATTCTTTTTTCTAATTGCGCCACTTTGGGTTGCCGTAGCTTTAGCCATGCTGAGTCACTCTCCTTGTTCCACCTTTTTAAGCGTCATATTATTTACGAAAGCATTATTAATGATTAACTTATAAATCACTAGTGCAAACTGCAGTTTGCTAAAAAAAGCCATCAACGCACCATAAAGCGCCATTTATTGCCATACTTCGCACCAACTAAGCACAACAAAAAACAAACAATTGCAACTTATTAGCTACAATAGTGAAGTTGAACACTTGGTCAGATTTATGCAATGCAAATGGCTTACCGATCGATAGAAAAACAAGAATGGACTCAAAATGAAACAAGACAATCTCTTGTTGTCGTTATGGCAAGTGTCTAAGCGCTATCCCGGCGTAGTGGCCAACGACAAAGTGAGCTTAACGCTAGCCAAAGGGGAAATACTGGCCTTACTTGGAGAGAACGGTGCAGGAAAATCTACCCTAGTAAAAATGATTTACGGCGTCGTACAGGCAGACGAAGGCAGCCTACTTTGGCAAGGAAAGGAAGTAGTGATCCGCTCGCCCAATATGGCACGAAGCATGGGCATTGGTATGGTGTTTCAACACTTCTCGGTATTTGAAACCCTCACCGTGCAAGAGAACATAGAGCTCAGCCTTGATGCAGGCTTTGTGAAAGACGCAGCCACTTTGCGCGCTAAAATAATTGAACTCAGCGCAGCCTACGAGCTGAAAGTAGACCCAGACCGCTACGTACATAACTTAAGCATTGGCGAGCGCCAACGTTTAGAGATACTTCGCTGTTTAATTCAAAACGTTAAACTGCTGATTCTTGATGAGCCGACTTCGGTTCTCACCCCGCAAGAAGTCGCCGGTTTATTTAAAGTATTGCGCACTCTAGCCAGTGAAGGCTGCAGCATTTTATTTATTAGCCACAAACTGAAAGAAGTCACTGCATTGTGCGACCGGGCTGTAATATTGCGCGGCGGTAAAGTGAGCGGTGAATGTGTACCCGCTAATGAAACGCCAGATTCTATCGCCAGAATGATGGTTGGCAGTGAAGCCGTGTTGTCAGAGCGCTACCATAAAACCATTGGCTCAAACGAGCTGCTAGTCACCCGAGATTTAAGCCTACCGCCTACTAATCCTTTTGGTACTGGACTCACAAAGGTAAACCTTAGCCTGCATAAGGGCGAAATACTCGGCATTGCTGGCGTAGCCGGTAATGGCCAAGAAGATTTATTAGAAGCCTTAAGTGGCGAAGATACTCGAGCAGAGGCCGGCAGCATACTAATAAATGGGCGCAAAGTGGCCAAGCTAAATGCTGGTGAACGGCGCTTACTGGGCATGAGTTACGTGCCCGCCGATCGCCTAGGCCAAGGCGCAGTGCCAGACATGAGCCTAGCCGACAACACCTTGCTGACTAGCGCACGCAAGGGCTTGGTGAGTCGTGGTCTCATTTTGCCGCATAAAGTGGTTGAGTTAGCCAAGTCGATTATTCACCGCAACGACGTGAAATGTCACAACGCCCACGCGCAAGCTAAGAGCTTATCGGGCGGTAATCTACAGAAGTTTATTATTGGTCGCGAAGTGGATCAAAACCCAGAAGTACTGATTTGTGCTCACCCTACTTGGGGGGTAGATATAGGCGCAGCCAGTTCCATTCATCGCCAACTCATTGAGCTGCGTGATAACGGCGCTGCCATTTTAGTGGTATCGGAAGATATTGATGAACTATTCATGATTTCAGACCGCATTGCCGCCCTATACGAAGGGCAGTTATCACATGCGGTACACACCGAACAAACCAACATTGAAGAGGTAGGTAAATGGATTGCTGGCAGCTTCATGAATGAAGATAAGCCGCAGGAGGAACTAAAACATGCTTAAAACTCAAGCACGCTTAGAGTCTTCCAAACTGATGTCTTGGCTATCACCACTGATTGCGATTGTGCTCACTATGCTGGTATCGAGCATTATGTTTTTGGCCTTAGACATTAACCCCGCCACTGCTTTTAGGGTGTTCATTATCTATCCGCTTAGCGACAGCTATAACTTAGGCGAATTAATGGTTAAAACCACGCCTTTGTTATTGTGTGCCACCGGATTAGCGCTGTGTTACAAAGCGAACATTTGGAATATTGGTGCCGAAGGACAATTGCTAGTTGGCGCATTGGTGGGATCATATTTTGCGCTGCAAGCCAATGATGATTCAGGTTATGGCTGGTTAGCCATTACGCTACTCGCCGGCGCGGTGGCCGGCATGTTATGGGCAGCTATACCTACCCTGCTGCATCAGCTGTTTCACACCAACCTTATTCTTACCACCATTATGCTTAATTACATTGGTTTGTATTTGCTGCTATGGGGAGTACACGGCCCACTTATTGACCCTGAAGGCTTTGGATTTCCAGAGTCAGCCATATTTGCCGACGCGGTATTGCTCCCCACCATAATGGAAGATGGCCGCGCTTCCATTAGCATTGTATTAGCGGTTATTTTTGCCATTGGTTCGGGGATTATTTTGTACCGCACCTTACCGGGATTTCAGCTGCGCGTATTTGGCTCAGACCAACCGGCCGCGCGATACGCCGGTTACAGCAGTAAATTTATTATTTGGAGCGTTATGCTGAGTGCTGGTGCGCTGGCTGGCTTTGCTGGCGTGGCAGAAGTGACCGGCCCCATTGGTCAGCTCATACCGCAAGTATCTCCCGGCTATGGCTATGCGGCCATTATTGTGGCTTACCTTGGCAGGCTTAATCCCTTTGGCATTATCTTCGCGGCCTTTTTCATGGGTACCTTGTACATGGGCAGCGATTTAGCCCAAATAGAGTTGGGCATGCCCACGGCAATTACTGGCCTATTCCAAGGAATATTACTGTTTTTCTTGCTCGCGTGTGACTTTCTCATTCACTACAAAATCATCTGGCAGCCCAATAAATCAAACTCTCAAACTGCCCCAGTTAGCACTAAGCAAGGAGCCGCTTAATGGACATGGAACTGTTTCAACAAATTTTAGTGGCGGCCATCAAAACCGGCACACCGTTATTGCTCGTAGCCTTGGGCGAACTAATTTGCGAAAAATCCGGAGTACTTAATTTAGGCCAAGAGGGCATGATGTTAATGGGTGCTATGGCTGGGTTTGCGGGGGCTTATTTTAGTGGCAATTTAGCCTTAGGTTTGTTGCTTGCCATGGTGGCAGGCATGATGATGGCGGGTATTTTCGCGCTACTATCACTTAACTTAAATACCAACCAAGTCGCCACTGGCTTAGCATTAACCATTTTTGGTTCAGGCTTAAGTGCCTTTTTGGGCGCAAGCTTAGTGGGCTCTACCGTTAATGGATTTAAACCCATTGCGATCCCTTTGCTGAGCGACATTCCTTTTGTTGGCCCATTGCTGTTTAACCACGACATACTGGTTTATGGCAGCTTTGTATTGGTAGCAATATGCTGGTGGGTGGTAAACAAAACACGTGCAGGCTTAACCTTACGAGCGGTAGGCGAAAACCCCTACTCGGCCAACGCTTTAGGCATTAAAGTGATTAAAGTTCGCTATATCGCGGTACTTATTGGTGGTGCATTTGCCGGTTTAGCTGGCGCTTATATGTCTCTTTCTTACACCCCAATGTGGATGGAAAACATGACCGCAGGCCGCGGCTGGATTGCTTTATCTTTAGTTGTGTTTGCCTCATGGCGCGTGGGTTACTTAATGGTTGGCGCCTACTTGTTTGGTGTTGCGTCTATCTTGCACTTAGTGATGCAAGGTATCGGTTTTACCATTTCACCCAACTTGCTAGCAATGATGCCTTATGTAGCCACGATTATAGTAATGGTGATTATCAGCTCGAACCCCATTCGCCAAAAGCTGGCAGCCCCCATGAGCTTGGCCAAACCTTTTGATTCTAGACGCCATTAACGCTTTAGTATCCAGCTAATTCAAAGCCTCTAATTATTAGAGGCTTTGTTCTTTTGGTGACTAACAGCGCCAGTAAAAAAATAAATATCACTGAATGGTTCAAGCGAAGTAATAAATTGGCGTATCATGCCTTCCCGCTTGTTGGAGACTCTATGACTTATTCGCTTTACTTGGCTCATATCAACGATACCCACTCCCATTTTGAGTCTTCTTTAGTCCATTTTCACATCAACTTACATGGACAACGCTACCAAATCGATGCGCAATGCGGAGGTTATGCGCGTATTGCTAGTGCAGTAGCCGAACAGCGGAAAATAGCGAAACAACAGCAGGTACCTAGTATATTGCTACATGCAGGTGACAGCTTTCAAGGCAGTTTGTATTTTAGCCAATTCAAAGGCTTAGCTAACGCCCGTTTACTTAACTTGCTTATGCCTGACGCCATGACCATTGGCAACCATGAGTTTGATCTTGGTAATGCGCCAGTATCACAATTTGTTGATCAAGCTAAGTTCGCCTTGCTTGCTGGCAACATGGATTTAAGCCAAGAAGATCAACAGAAACCGCAACCTTTAGCGCCCCATAAAAACCTCTATCGCTACGACAATCAGCAACAAATAGCTGAGTACCTACTTAAGCCATTAGGCGATAAACAACTGGCGATTATTGGTATTACCCACGACCTGATGCATAACATTGGTTGCCCCGATGCCGATTGCCACTTTTTAAACGCCATTACGACTACCCAAGCCACCGTTGACCATTTGCAACAACAAGGCATAAAACACATCTTGGTATTAAGCCATTTAGGCCATAGCGGAGATTTAGCCTTAGCGCAGGCCGTATCTGGCATAAGCCTGATCGTTGGTGGCCACTCACACACATTAACCGGTGATTTCTCTGAAATTGGTATTGAAAGTACTCAACAAAGCCAGCACTGGTATCATGGCTGCCTCATTCTGCAAGCAGGTAAACATGCTGAATCTATCGGCCTAGAACGCTTAGGATTTGATAGCGAAGGTAAGGTTATTTCGGTAGATGGCGGCGTAAGTTTTCTTATCGATGATGAGTGGCAAGCTTCGCAAAATGGTCAGCCAGTATCACCCGAAATACGTACTCAAATTGCCGATTATTTGGCGGGTAGTTCCTTAGTGAGCCACTACCCGGATGATCAGCAAATGGCCAAGATCATCAACCAAGAATATCGCCCGGTGATTGACGAAATGCGCCGCCAAGTTGTGACCACATTGAGCAAGCCATTATTGCACTCTAGAATGCCCACCAGCCTGTTACCCGAGGGCAGTGAAGTATCACCACTGGTATGCCAAGGTTTTTATCAAGCCGCTAACGCCAAACAGCCCACCGATTTTGCCTTACATAACGCCGGCGGTGTGCGTGTGTCCTTAAAAGCGGGCCCGCTTACTAAAGCGGAAATATGCGGCCGTTTATTACCCTTTGAAATTGCCATTGTTAGCTATCTAGTATCAGGTAAACAATTATTGCAAGTTATTGAAAGCTCTATAGATAACGCCACTAACAATGGCTTTATAGGCACTGGAGACGGCAGCTTCCCCTACTTTTACAAACTGCGTTACCACTACCAAGGTGATAAACCTGCAGGCAAACGTGTAAGCAAGGTAGAACTACGCTGCGGCGATATGTGGCAGGCGCTTGAGCTAAATAAGAACTACCGAGGGGTCTCTTCGGCTTACACCTTAGCGGGGAAAGAAGGTTATCATGCCTTGCTCGATAGCTGGGATCATCAAGACCTAGGCATGACCATGAGCGACAGTTTTGTGGCTTTTGCCAGCCAACAAAAACAGTTAGTGTAAACACATAACTCTCTGCACTCCTCAAAGCGAAGCGGCGAATACCAAAGGAAGACTCAAATGATAAGAGCCATGACCCAAGCGGATTTTAGCGCCTTCTGGCCGAGCTTCGAGGCGGTGATTCGCGCCCAACAGACTTACGCCTTTGATCAGCCTATGAGCTTTGGTGTGTATTGCCAGCTAAGTGTTTTGTATATGAAGAAAATGACGAAATATTGGGGAGTTACTACCTAAAAGCCAATGCGATGGGCCCTGGCAGCCATGTTTGTAATTGCGGCTATATGGTCAGTGAAGCGGCGCGCGGCAAAGGTATTGCTCGGCAGCTTTGCTTGCACTCTCAACAGCAGGCATTACAACTCGGTTTTAGCGCCATGCAATTTAACTCGGTAGTCTCTACCAATGAGGCGGCCATTGCTCTATGGAAAAAGCTGGGATTCGATGTTATCGGCATCATTCCCAATGGTTATCAACACAGCGAACAAGGCTTAGTGGATTGTTTAATTATGTTTAAAGCCTTAGCTACTTAAGCTATCGCAACCTTCTAAACATTTCCGTCAACCAACACTTACTGCTCTAATCACTGTAAACAAGTAATGGCTCAGTTTTACAACACCTTTGTTGATGGCTACGAGATATTAAGCCGTTAGCCAGTTTGACCAAGTATTGTAGTAGTTGATGGCTTATGCCTTAGCTAAGCAGGCCATCAACCAATCAATAAAAGCCTTATTTCTTGGCCTTGTTTGCTGCCCTTGAGGGCAAATTAAATGGTAAGCACGTCCTGAAGATACGCTTTCAAAAGGCGCGATTAGCGCTTTCGTCTGCAACTTTTCTTCTATTAGCGCAATTCTTCCCATCGCCATGCCCATTGAGTAACTCGCGGCTGAATTTGCCATGTCGGCATGGTTAACTATCATGCTAGCCTCAGGAAGCACTAATCGTTTCACTTGCTCATCACTTTGCTTTTCAAGCCATAACTTCCATTCATGTTGAGGTTGGTTCGATTCAAGCGATTCAGAACAATGGATTAAAGTCAGGTCACTAAAATTTTCAGCTAACAGCAGGTTACTTTCAAGCGGCTCACCTTTGTTATCAACAGTATTCAATTGATTCTCATAATAACTAGGCGAACAAACTGGAGTAATGTATTCATCAAATAGCTTTTGGCTGAAAAACTCAGCGTGGTGCCTTTCGCTATAATAGATAGCCAAATCCACTGGTTCATGTTGAAAATTTAACGGACTAGCCTTCACTCTTAGCTTGATATTCAAATTGGGGTACATCGCTTGAAATTCAGGTAAACGCTTTAACAACCAGCTTTGCGCAAATGTCGGCGCAACGCCAAGATACAACTCTCCCCTTAACTCCTTGAACCTAATATCGTCTATCTCAGAAAAAATCAGGTCAAAAGATTGATTAAGCGCTTGTAGTAAGCGCTCTCCTTCTACGGTGAGTTTTAAACGCCTTGTCAGCCTTACAAACAACATAAAGCCGAGTTGCAGCTCTAACTGCTTGATTCGTTGACTTACCGCCCCCTGAGAAATAAACAACTCTTCCGCCGCTTTGGTAAAGCTTAAAAACTTAGCCGCCACACTGAATGTGTGCATGTTGGTGAGTTGCTGTTGTTTTTTGTCCATTAAACTAAACATTATGCTTATGAATTAGCGTAGCTAATGTATATAACATTAATTTTAGTTTGTCGCCCTTAATGGAAAGACCTTTAATTAACTCAATTAATCCGTATAGAGAAGCCTCATATGAAAAACCAACTTAAAATCACCATTATTGGTGCTGGTTCTAGTTACACTCCAGAGCTTATTGAAGGCCTAATTCATCGCAGCAGCGAACTTCCTATCGGTCAACTTTGGCTGGTAGACATCGAAGAAGGCCACGACAAGGTCAACATTATCGGTGATCTAACGCGCCGTATGCTCGCTAAAAACAATTTGGAACACATAAATGTGCATGTCACGCTGGATCGTAAAGAAGCCTTAAAAGATGCTGATTTTGTTTGCTCTCAGTTCCGCGCGGGTTGTCTCGAAGGTCGTATTCGCGATGAACGTATTTCTCTAAAATACGGCATGATTGGTCAAGAAACCAACGGTCTTGGTGGTTTTGCTAATGCTTGCCGTACTATCCCTATCGCACTTGAAATTGCCCATGAAATGGAAGAGTTGTGTCCAGATGCTTGGTTACTCAATTTTACCAATCCGTCAGGCATGGTGACCGAAGCCATTCTAAAACATACTAAGGTGAAAGCAGTCGGCTTATGTAATGTGCCGGTTATCATGCAAAAAGGCATTGCCAAAATGCTTGATGTAAACGAGCAAGACTTTGTTTTACAAGTTGCGGGATTAAACCACTTCATTTTTGCTCGACAAGTACTTATTAACGGTCAAGACAAACTCGAAGACATCGTTGATGAGATGCTGTCAGGCAACGATACGCTGGTTCCTGCAAACATACCGGCATTTGATTGGCCCGAACAGTTACTGCGTAACATGGGCATGATTCCATGTGCTTACTTGCGTTATTACTACACTAGCCAAGATATCATGCAGCAAGAAATTGTAGAGGCGAATGGCGAGGGCACCCGCGGTGAAGTAGTTAAAGCAATGGAAGAACGCCTGTTCGATATCTATCGTAATCCAGCTCTTAGCGAGAAACCTAAAGAGCTAGAGAAACGAGGCGGTCAATATTACTCAGAAGCAGCTTGTGAGCTAATGAGCTCAATTTACAACGACAAACGTACCATCATGCACGTTAATACACGCAACAATGGCACTATAGCTGGTCTGCCAGATGATTGTGCGGTTGAAGTAAGTAGTATGATTACTCGCTCTGGCCCCGTACCACTAAACGTTTCACCGTTCCCTTCAGATACATTACGCCTTATTCAAATGATGAAAGATTTTGAAACACTAACCGTTGAAGCGGCAGTAACAGGTGATCGTAATATCGCCCACCGAGCGCTAATTCTGAATCCATTAGTCACAACAGGCAGCATTTTAGAAGAAGCGTTAAATGAAACGATTGACGAAAATTTAGACTTTATGCCTCAGTTCCGTTAATCCTTCACCTCTTTTATCGATAATGGGTTGCGGCATTGAGCCCCCCATTATCGATAGTCATTACCCTAAACATAGCCTCTTTAGGGTCACTAATGAGAACTTACTCTCTAAGGTCGACAATTCTATTGTCACTTTGCCTAAGGAAGCAAAAAGTTTTGACCAACCTTGGCATTACTGCTTTTAGTTTTGTCCTTCAGCTCTACGCCTGAGTACCCCAACTGATTAGCTTGCTCAATTAAATAGGCTAAGCGAAATGCCGCGTCGTCAACCGACATGCCTGCCGAGCGAATGTTAGATAAACAGTTGCGTTTGGCTTCTTCAATGCCAGGATAAGCCTGATAGGTAAAATAGATGCCCAAGCTATCGGGCGAGCTTAAACCCGGTCGCTCACCCACTAATATGGCGACCATTTTTGCGCCCAAGGCGTGAGCTACATCATCACCTACAGCTACTCGGCCTTGCTCAACAATTATCAAAGGCGCGATAGATAAACCTAAGCCAACCACCTTAGGCAGCAAAGCCGCTAACATTGAGCTGGCATTTTCTCTAATTGCGGCAGAAGATAGTCCTTCGGTCAGCACCAGCACAATATCGTAACTAGCGAGGTCATTCGCTAAGGTTTGCTTCGATGGCTCATCAAGCAACCGGCCTAAATCGGGACGTTGTAAGTACGTAGCTCTATCACAGGCTTGCGAGCTGAGGTGTTTAACACCTAATTCAAAACGGGTTAGCTCCTCGGCTAGCTGTTGATAACCCAAAGGCATTAATACAGCGTCTCGCGCTTGCGCATGAGCTAATTGAAAAGCCAAATGTGCTTTGGTGGGTAAGCTAGAACCCGCTCTGCCTAAGGCAATTCTCGCATCGGTGTGTGTTTTTAATGATTGCCAAGGATTCTCAATCACCAACTCTGCGAGCGCAGGTTTAGTCACCAATGAATTAGATTTGTCATCGCTCACTTGTGCAACTCCTTACTCACCACATCAAAGGCTTTTGGCAACTGCTGCTTAAGCGCTAATTGGCCACGGTCATCAGTAATCTGTTGCTGTTGTAACCAAGCCTCAAACTCTGGCGCAGGTTTTTTCCCAGAAATCTGCCGAGCAAATAAGGCATCATGAAAAGAGGTGGTTTGATAGTTCAACATAATGTCATCTGAGCCAGGAATGCCCATTATAAAGTTAACCCCAGCACTGACTAACTGCACCAATAACATGTCCATGTCATCTTGGTCGGCGTCAGCATGGTTGGTGTAACAAATGTCGCAGCCCATAGGTAAGCCCATTAACTTGCCACAAAAATGATCTTCTAAACCGGCTCTAATAATCTGCTTACCGTTATACAAATATTCAGGGCCAATAAAACCCACCACAGTATTAACCAATAAGGGCTTATAGCGTCGCGCTACCGCATAGGCTCTGGCTTCGCAGGTTTGCTGGTCAACCCCATGATGACTGTTTGAACTAAGCGCACTGCCCTGCCCGGTTTCAAAATACATCACGTTGTTGCCTTTAGTGCCACGCTTGAGTGATAGCGCTGCACTGTAGGCTTCATCTAACAACGCTAAATTAATACCAAAACCTTGATTAGCTTGCTCGGTACCCGCAATAGATTGAAACACCAAATCTACTGGTGCGCCTAAGCTGATCGCTTCTAAGTGGGTAGTTACGTGGCTAAGCACGCAACTTTGGGTGGGAATTTGATAATGCTGAATCACTTCATCCAGCATCTTCATTAAGGTGGAAACAGCCTGCAAATTATCGGTAGCGGGATTAATACCAATCACCGCATCACCATTGGCATACAATAAGCCATCTAAAATGCTCGCCGCCACACCAGCGGGGTCGTCGGTAGGATGATTAGGCTGTAAACGCGTCGACAAGGTTCCGCTTAACCCCAAGGTATTACGAAATGCGGTAACCACTTCACACTTGCTGGCAACCAAAATCAGATCTTGAATACGCATCAACTTGCTAACTGCAGCCAACATTTCAGGCGTAAACGCGGGTGCTAAGGCTGCCAGCTCCGCCGCGCCGACCTGCTCATTTAGCAGGTAATTACGCAAATCGCCCACGTTCAGATGAGCAATAGCCTTAAAGGCTTGAGCATCATGACTATCAACAATCAGTCGCGTTACTTCATCTTGTTCGTAAGGAATTAAAGCTTCATTAAGAAAATGGCTTAAAGGCAGTTCGGCTAAGGCCATTTGCGCCGCCACTCGCTGATGGTCACTTAATGCGGCTAAACCCGCTAATTGGTCACCGCTGCGCAAGGGTGAAGCCTTCGCCATTAACTCTTTTAAGCTGGCGAAACGAAACCGCTCCCCACCCGCATTCATTACAAATTCAGCCATTATGTATCCTACATAACTAGCGCGTTCTTGTTAAGCGCACTAAGAGTCAGTTTAGTAACACAGTAAAAGACTTGTTTAAGCCTGTAGATTAACAAGTGAATCATTAGCATCAAGTAAAAATCCAGTAAGAGCAATAGCTAGAATAACCTGCTCTTTCAATGTCCTAGACTTAGCGTGTGAAGAAGTGGAACGCTCGTATCAACTTATCTGCTTTTACTCATAAATAAGCTGTAGATTTGGCCATGTGATTAACCAGCCTTTTGCGTTTACTCGCTGCGGGAATATCCTGGAGTTCAAGCCGAACTGGGCACTTTCCTATTGCCTTATCTACGGTTTTAGCTATCAGCTTTAACCGCGAGTACAGAAAAGGTATGCCAGCGCTTTACTTTACCTATCGCTGTCGTGCCGTCCTCATCACGCTCTACAAGCTCAATCACATTAAAGCCACTAAATAGATCTAGCACCTGCTGACGAGTAAAAGCGTTAATGTCATTTCTGTACTCATTGTTCCAACTATCATTCACTCCCATAAAATCCCCAGCAAATACGCCTCCTTTAACCAAACTGCTAGTCAAAGTGTGCCAAGTCTCTATAAATTGGGTTGGTGTAGCAAAGAATAAGCTAGCATTGGCAACAATTAAACCGCACCGAGGGTAGTCGTAGCTTTCAAAGCTAGATTCAGATATGTCTATAAGTGGATCACTAGAAAACCGCTCACAACAAATTGCCACCGCTTCACCATTGTTATCAAAGCCATGAACTTGATAACCCTTTTTCGCTAGAAAAACGATATCAGCACCTGTTCCACAGCCGCAATCAATTGCTATATGATGACTCGTTTGATTTAACCTTATCGCTAATTCTGTTCTGGGAGCATGTTTCTTAGTCAATGATTTTTGATAATACTTCCGCCAAACCTCTTTGTTTTCATCCATGATGATTAACTCCCCGCTTTAGCCAAAAGAATAATAGAGCCATAATGCTGTCATTAGTGAGCTCTTAACCTCCGAAATTTCCATGTTAAAAAGTAGGCTTTAAATTTGGCCATGTTATTAACCAGCCTTTTGCGTTTACTCGCTGCTCAAATACCGCTCTCTGCCGCTTAGGGTTATAGCTTATTTGTGCCCGAAACAAAGAGTCAAAACCAAATGCAGTAATACACTCGAAGCGATGCTTATCCAGCAAGCGAATTGCCACCGCGGTTTCTTTCTCAGGCCAATAACGCATTGCATCTAAAGAGTTCAGGTATTGCGGGTCGCCATTGCGTTTATGCATGATGGCTTGATTACGTACTTGCCAATTTAAACTAGGCATTGCGCTGCTAAGCACTTTCTCATAGGCCAAATATTTGTCAGGGTCAGTTTCGCTGCTATCAAAATAGATCACATCTACATCGTTTAGCTTGGTAGGTACTACCTTGTTATGCAAATGGTCCCACACTAAGTTTCGAACAAATCCAGCGGCAATATAGCAATCGGGCAAGGTTAAGGCTCGAACGTGTTCAAGCGCCTGTATTCGAAGAAGATCTTGTTTTACTAACTCGATAATCGTCTGCATTAAAATGCCTTGAGATAGGTTTGATAAATAATCACATTTGCAACACCTTGGCATTGTTTAGTCAAACGGCCAATACAAAAGCGCGATTTAAAACTATTTATACATACTGACAAAAAGCAGCAGTAGAGGCGAGCAACACTCACCTCTTTTAGTTTTAAGGATCACTGACGTTTTAACACACTTTATAACGGGCAGTTTGCATTGCTAACAAACGCTTATAGGCTAATTCTTGTCGAACGGCTTGCGAACCTTGGCACCAATCATAGTTAAGACCTTCCCATAGTGGGTCGTTGGCAGCTAAACCCAGTGCTTGCAAATACACCCCGTCGGCCACCACAAACTGGCTTTTGTAAGGCAGTATTACCCCGCCCCTTTTAGTCTGCAGTGCTAGAGCTTCTTGGTAGCTAGCACACCAGTGGTTAAGCAACGCCATGCAAGCATTGGAATACCAAAACTTGCCACTATCTTGTTGTTTAGGCTCGCTTTGCTCACAGGACAATACCGCTTGGGCGTGTTGCCAATCGTTAAATCCCGCTTGGCGTGCTACATACAACAAAGCGTGTTTAAGTTGTGGTGATTTGCCTTTGGCTAAGGCGGGTAACGGAGAGTCGGCAGTATGACGCTGTTTAAGCAAAATTTTACTGCGGATCTTAAGTTCTTCAATAGCAGATAACATCTCTATGTTCCTAAATACTTATGTTGTTCCCCGCAAAACAATATTCAGAATGACATACAGTGTCGTAATGATAGGTCGCTAAACTTAGCGTACTTAAGGGTGAGTTCCTCTTGGCGGGCAGGCGCCCCTTTAGCACCTGCCGTCATTCTGCCAAAAGCTCGCCGTTTATTCAAGCTAGCTAATGAACAAACTTTAACCAGACGAATCGCGGGCAGAAGTCTCCACCGAACTTGACGATTCGACCTGTTCCTCGGGTAGCAATAAACTTAGTGCAATAGCAATTAAGCCGCCCGAAGTCACCGCAGAACCAAAAACATTTTGAGCCAGTTTAGGCGCGTGTTGCAGTAAATCAGGCACCATGGTCACACCTAACCCTACCCCAAAAGACACCGCCATTATGAGTAACTTACGGCGATTAAGTGCCTCACTGGCGATGATTTTTATCCCCGCAGCAGCAACCGTACCAAACATAACAAGGGTTGCTCCGCCTAACACGGGTTTAGGGATCTGTTGTAGCACCGCACCCAATACTGGGAACAAACCCAGCACCACCAAAATGGCCGCAATGTAGTAACCAATATAACGGCTAGCCACGCCAGTTAGTTGAATCACTCCGTTGTTCTGACTAAAAGTAGTATTGGGAAAGGTGTTAAATGTTGCCGCTAACAAAGAGTTAACTCCATCAGCCAATACGCCGCCACGAATACGTTTTAAATAAGCGTCGCCTTTAATTGGCTGCTGCGATATCGCGCAGTTGGCGGTGATATCTCCGGCAGATTCAATGGCGGTGATGAAGTAAATGAGTGCAACCGGTAAAAAAGCCACCCAATCAAAGCTAAAACCATATTTAAACGGCATAGCAATGCTCACCCAAGGTTGAGTGCCCACTGCTGAAAAGTCCAACTTGCCCATCACTGCCGCAATCAACATACCCACAGCCAAACCAATCACAATTGATGACAAACGTAACCAAGGATTCGACGAACGGTTCAAAGCGATAATGACCGCTAAAACAAAAAATCCTAAACCGAGGTTTGGTAAGCTCCCAAAGTCAGGCGCGTTAAAACCACCCGCCAAATCTGTCATGCCCACTTTAATCAGTGAGATCCCAATAATAGTGATAACAATACCGGTCACCAGCGGTGTAATAATGCGCTTCATCGCCACTAAACACTGAGAAAGAAATATCTCGATAAAGGCACCTAAAAAACATACGCCAAATATAAGCGATAGCATTTCTTCTGGCCCGCCTCCTTGGCTTTTAGCAATAAACCCGGCCGCTAATACCGAGCCTAAAAAAGCAAAACTAGTACCCTGGACACAAATCATGCCTGCGCCTATTGGGCCAATTTTCTTCGCCTGAATAAAGGTGCCTACACCCGATACAATCAAGGCCATGCTAATCAAATAAGGGATGTGTTCACCTAGACCTAGTACGCCACCAATAATCAGTGTTGGGGTAATCACTCCAACAAAACAAGCCAACACATGCTGTAATCCTGCAAAAAAAGCTTCGGCCGCTTTGGGCTGCTCGTCTAGCGTGTAAATGAGTTCCTGCGATGCTTCGGTTTTCATCTTTGGCTCCGTTCATTAGCGTTCGGCTATCGCCGCCCAACCTGACCACTCAGTCAGCTTAATAACGCAATAAACTTGCCAGTTTACCTTTTTGTAACATTCAGGAGTTCTACAAGCCGCCTGTATCAAAGGTTTAGAGCGCGAAGGGAGAAAACAATGCCGAGTAAAATGTGCCAGCAAAAACATCTGTAGCAAGCGTGATCATGGTGCGAATTTCTCAAACCATGCACCACTTGGTGTCACTCCCAAAAGCCTAATAAGCGATTTGTTTAAACCGGTAGCTTTAACCGTTTTTCTGCTGTTTACCATTCCTAGAGTCACTAAAAGTGCTAATCATAAACAAGCATTAAAAAACTATAAATAACAGTCAGATAACTGTCTTTCATTAACGACACGTAAGCACTAAAACCAAGAATTTTGCGTGATATACCTCACAGCTTAGTGACAAACTCAATTCTTAATTTAAATATCAATTAAGCCTGTTCTAGTATCTTGCCCAGCCATAACTGGTTTAAGTTCGCCCCCCAATAAAAGTAATCCAAGCAAGTAATAAGATACAGGGACAAAGCTTAGCAATATCAGGATGATATGAGTGTTACCTTGCGCAAACTAGATTTGTTGTAGCCAAACTTGAGTCGCTAAGACTCAGGCTTATAACAAGGCATTTAACTAACACCCATGCCACATGTTTTTTAAAACACTATCATGGAGATACAAATGCGATTATCAACTGCCTCGGCACTGATCGGAGCGACGTTTAGCTTGTTAGTCAGCAGCGGGTCTTATGCAGCACCCACCGTTACGATTGATTTAAGCACCCAAAAGTTTATTGGTGGCGTGTCTAAGTTAGACCGAGAGAAGTACTTTAATCTACATACTACCCACTCAGAAAACCAAGTCACCAGTGACGAATTGGATTACCTCACCAACGAGCTAAACGCAGGCTTTGGTCGCGGCTTTTGGAGCCCCTTCTCAGCGCACAAAGGGCACGATTCTTACCCTAATGAAGCCACCGCCAAAACCAACGGCGCAAAAAATGTGGCTAACACTAAGAACCATAGAAACTATGCCTACTTTTCAGATCGTTACATCGTTACCGATCACCCTCGCAATGCGTTCGCAGCTAACCAAGATCCGGTAAAAGCCGCAGAATGGGCCGCCAACTACTTCAAATATTACTTTGACGACAGCACGCGCCCTATTTTCTATGAGCCAATCAACGAACCCTTTGTACATGCCGGTGAATTTGGCATAGATGACGATTTAGCGCGTAGCAAAATTACCGAGCTATTTAAGCAAATTGGCAAAAAGTTTGACCAAGAAAACATCAATACCCAATTAATTGGTTATGCCGGTGCGTGGCCATCCATGGAATTATGGGACTTTAAACACTTTGATACACGTATGAAGATGTTTATGGATAGCGCAGGTCCATACATGGATGCGTTTTCGGTGCATTTATACGATGGAGTTAACGTAACCGGAGCAAATAGCCAGCGCTCTGGCAGTAACTTAGACGCAATCTTAGATTTAGTTGAAAGCTACAGTTACCACAAGTGGGACCAAGTTAAACCCCTAGCCATTACCGAATACGGTGGAATTGAAAAAGGCTATGGCGATAGTTACAGCGACATTGCCAGCGTGCAGTCGGTTCGCTCCATTAACAACATGTTATTTCAACTAATAGACCGCCAAGACCGTTTGCTTACGTCTATTCCGTTTATTACCGGTAAAGCCGCTTGGCACTATAACGCTGCCAATAACTGGGAACCATACGGAGCCGTAGTATCACGCCCCGATCCCACCAGTATTGTGAATGGCAAACCCACCAAGTTCTTTTGGACACCGCGGATCCACTTCTACCAGTTATGGTCTGAAGTAAAAGGCCTACGGGTAAAAACACTCTCTGATTATGAAGATGTACAAGTACATGCTTTTGTTGATGGTGACACCGCTTACGTAGCGCTAAATAGCTTGTCTGAAAGCAATCAACAAGTGAACTTAGATTTTGTAAATAGCTTTGGCAGTATTGCCAATGTGAGTAAAAAGTCCCTAAAGATTTATACCAACAAAGCCCCTATTTACCAAGACCAAGCCAGCATTAACACACCTAATTCTGTAGATTTAATTCCTGGTGAAACCGTAGTATTGGCTTATCGCTTCAACGGCAACCTTGAGTTAAATAATACCGTTAAGGTAAACAATTATTACAGCAGTACTAACCTGCAAAAAATTACAGCTAATCAAGCGCTTAACTTTGGCATTAACAATGTTGATTTAGCGAATGGCGATTCGATACTTAAAGTGAGTATTGGCCGTAAACACAACAAATCAAAACAGCCAATTGTGAAAGTAAATGGCACCGCAGTTTCGGTACCCAGTAACTGGAAAGGTGGCGACCAAAGCTCGCGAGATGACTTTTTTGGTACATTACGCATACCTGTAAGCAATCAACTGTTAGCAAAAAATAACACCATTAGCCTTACCTTCCCAGACTCTGACGGCCGTGTTAGCTCGGTAGTTTTAGAGGTTCACAACCAAAGCAATGCCACCTCAAACGAAGACAAAATTAGCTTTGCAGAACAAATCATCAGCCTTGCACCTGGTAGCAATTACGCCGTAACGGTGAACTATGAAGCCTCTATGAGCCGTGATCTTGTGGTATCGCTGTGGAATGGCCAAACCTACCTAGCAGGACAAACCCAAAATGTAGCCGCAGGTAAAGGCAGTAAAACCTTCGAGATCAGCTTAAATACGCCGACTCAAGCAGGCGAAGAAGATTACATACTCAAAACCAATATCCGCCCACAAGGCGGCGACGTTGCCAGCATTATTCAACAAAGCCAGATCAACGACATTAGTATTGAAGATGATAATGGCGCGGGCTTCGATCAACTGGTATTTGTAGACAGCTTCAGTGAGTTAACTAGCGCCTTGCAATACACCGTTGAACTAGATTATTCAGCAATGATAGAGCGCGACCTAGTCGTTGAAATTTGGAACGATGACAATTGGCTAGCAGCCGGCAAAACCACGGTGAAACCGGGTGACGGCCGAGCGAGCGTTACCGTTAAACTAGGCACTGCACCTGTGGTAGGTAGCACCACCTACATCCTTAAAGGGTCTATTCGCCCGGTTGGTGCTTCGTGGCAACAAAACATCGATTTTGAGCAAATCACTAACATTACTATTGTTAATGCTCTTCCTAGCGAAGACAGCACTAAATTGCTCGTAACCGAGAAAATGTTAGCGCACGCTCAGCAACAGCAATTTGATGTTGAATATAGCGCCACTGAACAGCGCGATATAGTTGTAGAGCTGTGGTTAAACGATCAATGGCTGACCCAAGCTACCACTACGGTAGAGGCAGGCGAAGGCATTGCTCAGCTAAATCTTGAATTAGATGACATACCTGTAGCGTCAAACGGTTACACGCTTAAAAACAGCATTCGACCAGTAGGTACCGAATGGCAAAGTAATATAGCTAGCGACCAAATAAACAACTTAAGCGTTGTTGCAGAAGGCATTACCCCACCAAGGTCTTGGACTAACCTACAGTTTAAACACAGCTATAAGTGCATGGACGTAGCCAACGGTAGAACTGAAAATGGCAGCCAATACCACCAATGGGACTGTAATACTCAAAATACTAACCAGCGTTTTATGTTTACCGACTTAGGTGATAATTGGTTTGCGATTGAAGCACAAGTAAGCGAAAAGTGTGTGGACTTAACCAATGGTAGTCAAGCCAATGGCGCGGCAATTCAGCAATACAATTGTGGAGCAAATAACCCCAACCAAGCTTGGAAGTTAGTAGACAAGCAAAATGGCTGGTTTGAACTGCGCGCTAAAAAATCTAACGCCTGTATTGATGTAAAAAATGCCAGCGCTAACAAAGCTGCTGCTATTCAGCAGTGGCAGTGTGGTAGTCAAGCTAATCAACTAATACGCTTTGTAGAATAAAGCGTAAAATAAAGCAAAACCACTAGCCGCGGCATCAAGCCAGCGGCTAGTTCCCCTCTCCTTTTTATTCCTATAAATCACAGCCGCAACATTTTGGCTACATCAACTATGCTTGGTAAAAGCTAAACGGTACTGAATGCCTAAGCGTGGTGCGTTTTCAATCAAACGCTGCACCACTATTTAACAATCAACAGCCACTAGCCCTGTAACAATTATTACCAGTAATCTCAACAAAGCTTGTGCAAATGGGCTTTTTTGACTTAAATCAAAAAACATGACCAAGTGGCCAGCTTTTTGCTATCACTAATCAACACCTCACCGCCGAAATAGAAACGGAGTTCTTAATGAAACTAAATAAATGGATAAGCGCAGCGGCGTTTGCTGTAAGCAGTTTACTTGCCCCCGCTAGCATGGCAGCAGACGAGCCGCTAAAAGTAGGTTTTGTCTACGTTGGCCCAGTAGGTGATCATGGTTGGAGTTACGAGCACGATCAAGGTCGTATCGAGATGGAGCAACACTTTGGCGGCAAAGTAAGCACCACTTTTGTAGAAAATGTACCAGAAGGTGCAGATGCCGAGCGAGTGATTACTCAGCTGGCGAAATCGGGCCACGATGTGATTTTTACTACCTCGTTTGGATTTATGAACCCCACTATTAAAGCGGCTAAGCGTTTTCCTAAAGTACGTTTTGAACACGCCACTGGCTACAAGCGCAGCAAAAATGTCTCTACCTACATACTTCGTACCTATGAAGGACGTTATGTATCGGGGGTAGCAGCAGGCATGACCACCAAAACTAACGTTATTGGTTACATTGCCTCCTTCCCTATTCCAGAAGTCATTCGCGATATTAACGCGGTATATCTTGGTGCTAAAAGTGTTAACCCAGACGTACAAATTAAAATTGTTTGGGTAAATACCTGGTACGACCCCGGTAAAGAAGCCGACGCTGCCAATGCCTTAATGGACCAAGGTGTAGACATTGTTTTGCAACACACCGACAGCCCCGCGCCACTTATCGCAGCAGAAAAACGCGACATGATGGGCATTGGCCAAGCCTCTGACATGAGTCACTTTGCTCCTACCGCACATATGTTCTCAATTCGAGATGTGTGGGCACCACATTATATTCGTACTGTAGAAGAAGTGATGGCAGGTTCTTGGAAGCCAGAAGATTATTGGGGTGGTTTTGCCGAAGAAATCCTACAGGTGGTATCGGTTAACCCAGCCTTACCCGAAGAGGTAAAAACCGCCATTAGCAGTTCAGAAGCTAAAATTAAGTCTGGCCAATTCCATCCTTTCACTGGCCCGATGAAAGACAACCAAGGCAAGGAAGTTATCCCGGCAGGTAAAACGCTAAACGACAAAGAGCTAGCTAGCGTGATGTGGTACGTAGAAGGCATCGACGCCACCATTCCAAAGTAGCATTTGACTTAAAAGCCCAGCGTTTAGCTGGGCTCACTAAGAGATACAAGCATGACCTTAGCCTTACCTATTATTGACATTGCCGCACTAAACCAAGCAGACAGCCAAAGTTGGCAAGAAGTGGTGGACGCGATAGATGCAGCTTGTAGAGACAAAGGTTTCTTTTACGTGACCGGTCATGGTATTCCACCAGAGCAATTTGCAGCGGTGCAAAGCATGGCCGCCCAGTTTTTTGCCTTAAGCGAAGATGAAAAAAGCAAAATCGATATACAACGCTCGGTTAATCACCGTGGTTGGGGCCAAGTTAGCGCCGAGCAATTAGACCCCGTAGGGCCGAAAGATTTTAAAGAAACCTATGACATGGCCTTGGATTTAAGCCCCTATCACCCACAAGTGGCCAAATGTTCACTGCTGTACGGACCCAACCAGTACCCCAATCTTGACGGCTTTGCTCAGCTAATGCTGCAGCATTACGAACTCACCCTGCAGGTTGGACTCAAAATACTACAGGCAATGGCTATTGCTTTAGGCCAAGCGGAAGACTTTTTTAGTAAAAACTTTAGCTGCCCTATTAGTGTGTTACGGCTGATTCATTACCCGCCACAGCAAAATAGCAGCAATGGTGCTGGCGCACATACCGACTACGGTTGCATCACCTTGCTTTATCAAGATCACATTGGGGGCTTGCAAGTGCAGGACAAAAGCGGCAATTGGTTAGATGCCACACCAGTAGCAAACAGTTTTGTCGTCAATATCGGTGATTTAATGCAGCGTTGGACAAATGGTAAGTACAAATCTACACCACATCGGGTCACCAGCCCTAGTGAGCAAACTACCCGTTTCTCTATGCCTTTTTTTGTAGAACCCGATTTTGATACACCAGTAAATACCTTAGCCTCTTGTTTAGCCGAGGGTGAATCATCGAAGTACTCAGAGGTTAGCGCCGGCGATTGGATTTTATCGCGTTTTGCCGATACCTACGCCTATCGCAGCGACACTGAAACCAATTAAAAAATTTAACTTTAAAGTTGACCACATAGACAACTTATATATTAGCCAAGTCAGGAGCAGTATGTTGCAGCTAATGATTAACGACCAAGCGATAGCGCTCAGTCAGCAAGCGGCAGACACCATGCTGCTGAATTTTTTGCGTGAACAACGCAGCTTAGTCGGCACCAAAGAAGGCTGCGCCAGCGGTGATTGTGGAGCATGTACCGTGGTAATGGTGAGCGCAAATAACCAAGGAACATTACGCTACCAGCAAATTAATAGCTGTATCACTCCGCTACATTCTTTGCATGGCAAACAAATCATCACTGTAGAGTATTTAAAGCAAGGCCAGCAATTACACCCGGTTCAACAAGCAGTAGTAGATAAACACGGCAGCCAATGCGGATTTTGTACTCCAGGCTTCGTAATGTCTTTGTATGCCTTATCACGCCAAAAGCAACAACCTGAACATCCCGAAGACTACCTTGCTGGCAACCTGTGTCGCTGCACCGGCTATGGCCCGCTAATAGAGGCTGCCCAACAAGTTGCGACAGCGCCCGCCACTAATGACCATATCCAACAAAATGAAGACACAGTAAAGCACTGGATGGGCAAATGCGAACCATTAGATAGTGTGAACTATTGGCAACCTAATAACCGCCAAGAGCTTGCCGAAATTCGCCAGCAACACCCCGACGCTAAATGGATTGGCGGCGGCACAGATTTAGCTTTAGAAGTTACTCAACTGCATCAGCGCATTCCCAAGATCATCGATCTCACCGCCCTACCAGAGTTATGCAAAATTGAACGACTTGACGGTGGCTGGCGGATAGGCGCCGCCGTACCCTTAAGTGACGTTCATGCTTTTATGCAGCAACACTACCCCACTACCGATGAGATTTTTGCACGATTAGGCAGTATCACCATCCGCCACCGCGCCACCTTAGGCGGCAGTTTGGGTAACGCCTCACCCATTGGCGATATAGCACCGCTGTTAATCAGTTTGAACGGAAAAATTGAATTAGATGATGGCCACAGCACCGAACTATATGCTCCAGAAGATTACATCACAGGTTACCGTGAAACGCGCTTAAAGTCAGAGCAATGGATTAGCGCAATTCACTTGCCCGATTTAGATCCCGACATTCAGCATCAAATCTACAAAGTCAGTAAGCGCTATGAAGATGATATTGCCACGGTGGTATTAGCCGTCGCGCTCAAATACGACAGCAATAAGCTGGTAAGCCACTGCGTGATTTCTGCCGGTGGCGTAGCCGCAAAGTCAGTGCGCTTAACTGAGCTAGAAAACTGTTTGCTAGGCGAAACCTTTACCCCCCAAAAGCTTAAACAACTACAAGCGTTGGTGCCGCAATTTATCAAGCCGATTGACGATGTAAGAGCCAGCGCTGCTTATCGAGTGATGCTAGTGCAAAACTTGCTCAAGCGCTTCTATTTGTACTGCCACCAATTGCCAACGAGGTTAGCAGCCCATGCGTAAACTAACGACTCAGCAATTACATCAAGTAGATGTTAGCGAGATTGTAGGTCAATCTGTTCCTCACGAAAGTGCAGCGAAACAAGTGGCTGGCGAGGCACTATTTGTAGACGACCAAAACCTGCCCGCAGGGTGTTTACACGCTGCTGTTATTACCAGCCAAATAGCCAAAGGTTGTGTGAGTGAGCAGCAACTTGACTCACTCAGTGACAATCCAGACGTAGTGGCGGTTATTCGCTGCGACGATATTCCCGGTCATCAAGATATTGGGCCAATATTCCCAGGTGACCCCTTGCTCAGTGAGCAGGAGATTCGCTATCACCAGCAACCGATTGCGCTAGTACTCTGCCATAGCCACCAGCGAGCCTGGCAAGTTGCAGCGCAAGCTAGCCAAGATGTAGTGCAATATCAGCAACAAGCAGAGCCTATATTAAACGCTGCGCAAGCTAAACAAGCCAGCAACCCAACTCCCTTTGTTCGCCCTGCTCATCGAATGGGCAAAGCGGTAAGCCAAGACACACTTAAGCAAAGCGAACTTGTGCTCAGCGGCGAGCAACACATCGGCGGGCAAGAGCACTTCTATTTAGAAGGGCAAGTAAGCCTAGCGATGCCAAGCGAAGACGGCATTTTACTGTATACCTCTTCACAGCATCCTAGCGAAGTACAAAAACTGATTGCCGAAGTGCTCAATATTGCCTTTCATCGAGTCACGGTAGATATGCGCCGCATGGGTGGCGGCTTTGGCGGCAAAGAAACCCAAGCCGCCCAATGGGCATGCTTGGCTAGCCTCGCGGCTTGGCAAACCGGTAAGCCAGTAAAAATTCGTTTACCACGCAGTGTAGATATGGCGGTAACCGGTAAACGCCATCCCTTTTACAATCGCTATCAACTAGGTGTAAGCCGTGATGGTGTGATTGAAAGTGCCAAGCTAGAAGTAAACGGGCTATGTGGTCACTCGCCAGATTTGTCTGACGCCATTGTTGACCGAGCGATGTTCCATAGTGACAACGCCTACAGCCTAAGTCAGGCAGAAGTAGTGGGTAATCGCCTTAAAACCGATACCGTATCGCACACAGCCTTTCGTGGTTTTGGTGGCCCTCAAGGCATGATGCTTATCGAGCAAGCCATGCAAGACATTGCCATTGCTACTGGCCAAGACGCCTTAGATGTTCGCTACAAAAACCTTTACCACGCAGGCAATGCCACCACCCATTACGGCATGCCCGTTGAGCAGCACCAAGATATGTGTAACTTGCTCAAACAACTTGAACAAAATGCCGACTACCGTAAGCGGCGCCAACAAATAAACCAATGGAACCACAGTAATCCCACCATTAAAAAAGGGCTGGCGCTAAGCCCAGTTAAGTTTGGCATTTCTTTTACTGCCAAACACCTTAACCAAGCGGGTGCATTTATTAACGTGTATACCGACGGCAGTGTTCAGCTAAACCATGGCGGTACTGAAATGGGCCAAGGTTTACATACCAAGGTGCAGCAAATTGTGGCGCAAACTCTTGGTATTCCTTTTGACTACGTGCTCATCACATCCACGCGTACCGACAAAGTGCCGAATACCTCGCCTACCGCAGCGTCTTCGGGCAGTGACCTAAACGGCATGGCTGCACATTTAGCTGCCGCAGACATTAAGCAACGCTTGTTAGATTTTGCGCAAAGCCACTACCAAGTCAGCGAAGAGCACATTCAATTTGAAAATGGCCAAGTTACCTTAGGTGAAAACACTATTAGCTGGGGTGAACTGGTGCAGCAAGCGTACATGCATCGGGTGTCACTTTCTGCCATAGGCTTCTATAAAACACCAAAGATTTGGTACAACCGTGAGCAAGCCGAAGGCCGACCGTTTTACTACTTTTCCTTAGGCGCTGCTTGCAGCGAAGTAAGCATAGATACTCTTACCGGAGAAATGAGCCTAGACCGAGTCGATATTCTGCATGATGTGGGCGCTAGCCTTAATCCTGCCATTGATATTGGCCAAATTGAAGGCGCGTTTATTCAAGGTGTAGGTTGGCTAACCACTGAAGAATTAGTGTGGAATGAGCAAGGTCGCCTGCTAAGTCAAAGCCCAGCTAACTATAAAATTCCCACTATTGGCAATTACCCTAAACAAATGAACATTAGTTTGTTTGACCAAATGAACCCCGAGCACAGCATCTACCGCTCAAAGGCGGTGGGCGAACCCCCCTTTATGTTAGCCATTAGCGCCTGGTGCGCCATTTATGATGCGGTTGCCTCGATTAGCCAACACCGCCTCGCACCGCAGTTAAATGCTCCCGCCACTGGCGAGCGAATACTTATGGCCTGCCAACGCCAATTTGATTTCTTGGAGGCGCAAGATGCATAACTGGAATCAGAGTTTACAGCCTCACAATTGGCTAGATGCCTGTTGCTACTTAAAAGAGCAACAGCAGGCTTATTGCATTGCGACGGTTATTGCTGAAGCGGGTTCTACTCCGCGAGCGAATGGTGCAAAAATGGTGATTAGCCAACAGCAGCAATTCGATACCCTAGGTGGTGGAAATCTAGAATATCAGGTGATCAAGCACGCCCGTGATCATCTGCGACACGGCCAAAACGGTACTCAAATAGAGCGTTTTTCATTAGCGGCCGATTTAGCCCAATGTTGCGGTGGCGCGGTGCAAGTACTGTTTGAATATTTCGCGGTTAAACAAGCACATATCACCATTTATGGCGCAGGCCATGTTAGCCATGCACTGTGCCAAATACTGTCACAACTGCCGTTTAGCCTAGAGGTGATTGATAATCGACAAGACTGGTTGGACTCAATCGCCAAATTAGGTGTGAACACCCACTATCATCCAGAGCCAGTGCAAACCATTAGCGAACTAAAACCAGCCAGTAATGTGCTGATTTTAAGCCAAGACCATAGTTTAGATTTTGAACTGAGCTTGGCCGCACTAAAGCGCCAAGATTTACACTTTGTAGGCGTGATTGGTTCGGCCACCAAAGCTCAGCGATTTAAATACCGACTAGCAGAAAAACTCGCTAAGCCAGAGCTTAGTGAACAATTGGTTTGCCCTATTGGCTTACCTGAAGTGAAAGGCAAATTACCAATGCAAGTGGCCGTGTCGGTGAGTGCCCAGCTGATCAGCCTATTGCATAACGATCACTCAAACGCTGATCAGCCAGTCTTAAACAACACTAAAAGAAACCAACATAAACAACAGTGGCAAACGGTTAACTCTCTGCGCAAACAACTGGCCGGAGAAAGCAATGAGCAATAACCAAGTGCAACAAACGCTAAGTGAGTTAAACAACTTGCCGCTTAGCCAGTTTATTAGCGAAATGGCCAGCATTTGCACCAGTAAAACGTGGCAGCAACAGCTGGCCAGTCTGCGCCCTTTTCAATCACCCGAGCATTGCTACCAAATGGCCATTCAAGCCTTTAGTCAGCTAACTGAGCAGGACTGGTTAGAGGCCTTTGCTGGTCACCCGATGATTGGTGATTTAAGCAGCCTGCAAAAAAAATACAGCCAAGGCAAAAACTTAAGCCAAGCTGAACAAGCCCAAGTGGCCGATGCTCAACAAACTACCCTAAACGCGCTACTTAAACTAAATCAAGATTACCTACGCCGCTACGGCTTCATTTTCATCGTGTGCGCTAGCGGTAAGTCAGCCGAACAAATGGTGCACTTATTACAGCAACGTTATGGCCAAAGTCGCCAACAGGAATTAATCACTGCTGCCGAGCAACAGCAGCAAATCAGCCTTATTAGAATGGAGAACTTATTTTGAGCACATTGAGCTGCCATGTACTAGATACCAGTTGTGGCCAGCCTGCGGCTGGCATTCCCGTAGAAATTTTTCGATTTGGCGAAACCCAGAGTTTAGCTAAAGGCGTCACTAATCAAGATGGCCGCTTTAGCTTTGCCGAATTACAGTTAGACGCCGATTGTTACTGCCTGCGTTTTATCACCGAAGACTACTGTAATGAACACTTTAAACAGTGCTTCTTTCCCTTAGCCGATGTGGTGTTTAACAGCGAAGAAAGCCAAGCCCATTACCACATTCCCCTGATATTAAGTGGCTTTAGCTACTCAACCTATCGAGGCAGCTAATATGACGCGACAAATTCATCGCGGCAGCATATTGCATTTTCCTAAAACCAGCCTAAATCCCAGTGAGCATTATCAATACTGGGAAGATGGCGTATTAGTGGTTAAGCACGGTCTTATTGCTCACCTTGGTGACGCTAAAGACTTCTTTCAAGCAGAGACTACACCGCTAGCGCAATTACCCATTGTTGAGCATCAAGGCTTAATCATTCCGGGCTTAATTGATAGCCATGTGCATTATCCCCAAGTTGAAGTGATTGCCAGTTTTGGCAAGCAACTATTAGATTGGCTAAATACCTACACCTTTCCTGCAGAACAACAGTTTATTGAGGCCGCATACGCCCGCGGCCAAGCTGAGTTTTTCTTACAGCAACTATTTGCTCATGGCACCACCACTGCCAGCGTATATGCCACGGTTCATCCGCAATCCGTCACTAGCTTTTTTGAGGCAGCACAAAGTCATAACGCGCGCATGATTTGCGGCAAAGTATTAATGGACAGAAACTGCCCCGCGGCGCTGCAAGATACTCCAGATAGTGGCTATTACGAGAGCAAACAATTGATTGAGCAGTGGCATAAAAATGGTCGTCAGTTGTACGCCATTACTCCACGATTTGCGCCCACTTCTAGTGAAGCTCAACTGGCTAAGGCTGGCCAATTAGCCAATGAACATCCAGACACATTTATTCAAACTCACTTGTCTGAAAACCCTAACGAAGTGCAATGGATTAACGAGCTATTCCCTGATTACTCCGACTACTTGGCAGTGTATGAAGCCCATGATTTAGTTAGAGAAAAGTCTCTATTTGGTCATGGTATCCATCTCACCGACAGGGAATACATTGCCTTAGCGGCATCTGGCGCTACCATCAATTTTTGCCCTTCATCAAACCTGTTTTTAGGCAGCGGATTATTTAACTACCAACGTGCCCAAGCCAACGGGGTCTCGGTCGCCCTCGCCAGCGATGTTGGCGGTGGTACTAGCCTTAGCATGTTTGCTAATCAAGCCGATGCCTACAAGGTATGCCAGTTACAACAAACCAGCCTAAGCCCTTTCGATTCCTTGTATTTGTGTACTCAAGGCGCAGCCGTTGCTATGGGCATAGACACCCAAGTAGGCAATTTAAATATGGGCAGCGAAGCGGACTTTGTTGAACTTGATATGCAGTCCACGCCAATGCTTAGCCAGCGCTTAAATAAAGCGCGCAGTTTAAGTGAACAGTTATTTGCCATTAACACCTTAGGTGACGACCGCATGATTAACGCCACCTATGTAGCAGGTAAGCAAGTTTATAAAAAAGGACAACACTATGTGGCCACAGCTGTATGAATGGTTAGCACTATTTATTAAATGGTTTCATGTTATTGCAGGCATCGCCTGGATAGGCGCGAGCTTTTATTTTGTTTGGTTAGACAACAACCTAAAAACACCGCCAGATTGGAAAAAACAAAAAGGCATTAAAGGCGACTTATGGGCAGTGCATGGCGGAGGCTTTTACGAAGTTGCCAAGTACCAAGTCGGCCCAGAGAAAATGCCCGAGAAACTGCATTGGTTTAAATGGGAAGCCTATAGCACTTGGATAAGCGGCACCTTGCTGCTGTTTTGGATTTATTATTTACGGGCCGACGCCTACTTAATCGACCCACAAATAATGGCATTAAGCACCACTCAAGCCATTGCCTTAGGAGTGGGCGGTATTACTTTAGGCTTTGCCCTATACGAAGGGCTATTACGTTCGCCCGTTGCCAACAAACCTCTGCTGCTTAGCTTGAGCTTGGTAATCATTGGCGCGCTATTTTGTTATGGCTTTACCCAAGTATTTAGCGGCCGCGGGGCATTTATTCATATGGGTGCGTTAATTGGCACCATTATGGTAGCCAACGTTTGGATTAAAATTATTCCTGGCCAAAAACAAATGGTGGCACAAGTTAGCGCAGGCGAAACCGTAGACCCCGCACCGGGTTTAGAAGCTAAACGCCGATCGGTGCACAATAACTACCTCACCCTGCCGGTGATTTTTCTGATGATTAGCAATCATTACCCAATGATTTACCAACATAGCCACAGCTGGTTAATACTGTGTGCCTTAATTGGTTTAAGTGCTTGGATCCGCCACTTCTTTAACTTAAAACATCAAGGCGTTCACAAACCCAGCATTATTGTCAGCGGCGCTGCAGGTTTACTGTTACTGGCGGTGTTTTTGAGCTGGAGTGGCAGCCAAGCTAAATTGGTGTCGTTGGCCGAAGATATGCAAACCAGACTAAATACAGAGCAACAGCAATTAATGACCATAATCAATCAACGCTGTGCCAGTTGTCACAGCCGCGCTACCACCGATGACATGTTTACCGCAGCACAAGGTGGGGTAATGTTGGATTCATGGCAAGATGTTGAAAGGTGGAAACAACGAATTGTGGCCCGCGCAACAGAAACTAAAGACATGCCATTTTTAAACAAAACCCAAATCACAGAGGGCGAACGACAAATGCTTAAACAAGTGTTAGGTGCCCCCTAAAAACTCAGGTTACCAATAAGTTCGCTCGTTAAACCAAGGGAAGGTTTATGCTAGATTCGTCGTTAGGCTGGGCCACTACTGGAGGAAAAGTGGCGGCTTAAAAATAGCCTTTCATCGATTAATGAAAGGCTATTTGCTTGATAGCTAAAGTAAAACCATAAAGGCAAAACAATACCAGTACATAACCTTATTTATCAGGCGTGCAATCTTCCAATTCTTGGGTAGACCACAGCCCGCATTGCATAGTGCTGGTTCCGTCTGGATTGTATACATAAACGGTATAATCATCCGTATTGGTGTGCACATGCACTGTTTGTGTCTGCTGTGTTTGCTCTAGATCTGACGAGGTATATACGTTCTTCACACGGCGCCAACCCGCTGCTCCATACGCATCAGTATTTTCAAAAGCAGTATCGATATAATTTAATTGATTAAGCTCTGAACCATCTAAATCATCAATATCGTCTCCAAGACCGATTAAATGCTCCATGCCGGATGGATTTTCGGAATCAAATGAATGGTAAGACTCGGTCAGCAATGTATTTCCGTTATCACTAAATACTTTTGTAATTAGGCTTTGAGTGGTATTGCCCAAGCGTTCAAATGCCAAACAGCTTTCCCAAGATGATTCATAAACCGGAGAGTTTGCAGAGTTAGCAACCCCATATGCCAAGTCTGCTATCTGAGTATAAGTTTCTGATACTCCGCAATAATAACTTGGAACCTCTAGCGTCCATTCATTACTACGCGTTAAATAAAAATCTTCAGCATACTCTACGCTATCACTTAATTTTGTACGCTGAGAGTATTGCTCAACAACAGCAAGTATTTCTGACAAATCATCTGACACTTGGTTAGTTCTACTTGCCCAATTACCCGTTGACGCTTGTACAAACTCTCGGCGATACCAACTGTCATCATAACGCTGAAAATTGTCACTCAAGCCAATGAAATACTCAACAAAGACATAGTCAGCTTCAGGGTTGTTTTCCTCTAACACTAAAGTTTCAGCATATGATGCCTGTAAACCGGGAACTAAAGCTTGAGCTAGTTCGTGTAGCTCAGTATTACCAGACTCAATATAGTCACCATATAGCTCGTCAATGGTGATGTTGTAACGCTGGGCCGTTCGGAACTCTTGTTGCTCTAATCGATCGGTGATTTTCTCACGTAAGGCCAGATCGGCAATGACACTTTGACAACTTAGTTGCTCCCCATCTCTTGCTAGTTCTTTCTCAACAGACTCCCAAACAATGCTAGAGAGAGGCGTAAGGTTTAGCAGCTCTTCATCTGTTCCCATGGCAAATGGCGGGGGCGATATCATCGTATAGGCTTCGGCTATGGGGGTATCTGGACTATCTGAGTCGATGGCTCCTACAGGTACATGGGTTACGGTAGGAACGTATAAAGAACACTCAGTTAAGGTTTCATTTAGTAGCAGGTCAAACTCACCATTTTCATCTGTTACAGCACTTGGCTCATTCTCGTCTAGCTCTCCATTAAAATTTACATCTAGAAAAACTGTGGCTCCAGAAATGTAACCATCAATAACCTTCCCTGATAGTGTGGATGTATTACCTGATGGGCTGCTATCCGAGCCACCGCACCCAGTCAGCGAGGCGGTGATAACAGAGGCAACTAGCGTGAAAACATATCTACGCATAATTCTTTTATTCCTTGAAAAGATGATTATTAATAGGATACATGACCCCACCCCCAAAAAAGGATAAAAATCCAAAATAAATATAAAATTATCATATGTAGGCTAACTAGCTACCACGACAAAGCATAAAAAACCAACAATTTCATAAGACACAGTGTAAGAAACAGGTTTTAAGTGACTAAAGTCAGTCAAAAAACATTGATATAGATTTGGAATGACTCAACCCGTGGAGCAACAGTGAACGCGGATATTGTTAACGCAATAAAACAAGAGAGAAATGCCATAAATGACTAAGTGTTTCGAATACTTAAAGATGTAATCATCAGCTTGAGTACGATGTTAAAAGCCAACAAAGAGATAGTATTGCTAGCTCTACGCTAACTAAAAACATGTCTTTTTATTCAAAGCCTAACTAGCAATAAAGGGTTAATGTGAAAGCCGTGAGACATACTAAAATACCACAGCCTCTATTTACTAAAAATAGAGGCTGTGGCTTGATTTAGCATCAAGCTAAAGTTAAAAGCGTTAGGTGGTTCAGCACTACAGCTGCCCTTGCCAGTTTTGGTCACAAGCTTGAAAACGCCCGCGAATGGTGGTCAATAACTCTTGTTCAAGTGGGCCTGCGTTAACTTGCCCTATGTTAGCCGCAATGTGCTCTAAGTTAATACTACCAATGATGGCGGTATCAACCCCATAGGTGAATACGCTAAAGCGAATAGCCATCTCTAATTCGGACATGCCAAAATCAATCGCCATAGCGTGCATTCTTGCCCAATACGCTTCAGCATAGTGACCTGTAGGACGCTCACTAAAACGCCAAGGCGCATTGGCAATAGGTCTTTTCGCTATCATTCCCATCCCTCTTTCTTTCGCGCGGGGTAGTTGATTATCAATGATGCGTTGGTCACAAAAATTAAGGGATGCCATGATACTGTCGAAACGATTTAAATGAACAGCAAACGACAAGTCATCATTCTCACCGGAGTAAGCTTTTACTCTTATTTTCTGTTGATGTTTAAGTTCATCCAAGGCATCAATAACGCTGCCATCTTTTAATACTGCTGCAGGACAACTGTGCAAATGAACGATATCAAGCACATCGGTTTTCATTAGTGTTAATGCTCGTTCTACCCCAGCAACAATGCAACTGTAAGTCCAGTCTTGATGACCTTCTACACCATAACCCACTTTGGTAGAGAGAACATAATCCTCTCGACGATGACTAATGTACTTACCTATTCGCTCTTCAGATAAACCGTAACCTCTGGCTGTATCTATAAGGTTTATCCCTAAATCTAAAGCACCATTAAGTACGGCTTCGGCCTGATCTTCACTTACCTCTGTAGCACCAATAGCTCCGGCCCCATAACCAATAGCAGAAGTTTGCAGGCCAGTAGTACCAAATTCACGAAGTAGCATCATCTATATCCTTTTCAATTTGTATATTTATGCTGAAATAACCGATAACAAGATCGCCACCTTAAGCAAAATTAGTAACAGTGCGTCTGCCTGTATAGTACAAATTATTCTACTGACGAATATCCAAAGTGAAAGAGAGTTAAAGATAAAATAAGGAGAATAACAGCCTTTTAGTGCGAATTTGAAT
The DNA here is from genome assembly GCF_030548385.1 of Agarivorans sp. 1_MG-2023. Classification (NCBI taxonomy): domain Bacteria; kingdom Pseudomonadati; phylum Pseudomonadota; class Gammaproteobacteria; order Alteromonadales; family Alteromonadaceae; genus Agarivorans; species Agarivorans sp. 1_MG-2023. The sequence goes on from NZ_JAUOSJ010000012.1 coordinate 105,426, forward strand.
TTGTCGTTTTGGAGTGAATAAATTAAACTGAACATGTTCTAAAAATAGGCACTCTAACCTTCGCAAGCTTTAAGAAAAAAACCTTTACCATATGCTTAAGCCTGACCTATTCGCTAACTCTCTGGGTGGGGAAGCGAAGCAAACACATTTGATTGCCAATGAAGCAGGAAGTAGTCGCGACAAAACTGTCATTTAAAACGTACGACCTAATAAACGTAAGCATTACGCCAACCGCTAGCATTGGCTTAGTTAAAAACTCGCCATTATCTAAAGCTATTTACCATGAGTACGTCGCTTAAACCCAATTGACCTCCACGAATACCGGCAGGTTTAGCCGCTTTTCCTACCGCGATAATCATGCCGATGACATGGTCTGATGGAAGCTTTATCAGCTCGGCCAGTTGCTCAGCATCAAAGCCAATCATTGGGCAACTGTCGTAACCCAAACCCTTCGCCGCTAGCATTAACGTTTGTGCTGCCATGCCGCAAGAGCGCATCGCTTCATCGCGTTGCAACTCTACTTTACCTTGGTAAAAGTTACCTAACATTCCCACCAGCAAGCTTTGGGTTTTAGCATCAACAGCAGACCAATAACGCTCTGGGCTATTCGCCCAAGCTTGAGTATCGGCACACAGTATAATCAGCTCAGCCGCCTCACTCACTTGCGCTTGCCCCCAAGCAGCTTGCTTAACTTGCTCTCGCATACCGACATCGCTAATTCGAACAAAGCGCCAATGCTGAATGTTGTAAGAGGTAGGAGACAATAGCACCGCCTCCATCATTTGGGTGAAGTGTTGCGGCTCCATTGCTGCATTTGTATCAAAGTGTTTAACGGCGCGGCGTTGTTGTATGGCAGTAAACAGTTCCATGGTGGCTCCATAAGCTAAAGAAGGTTAATCAATTCCTGTTTAGCTTAATCTGTTTCATATTTGGTGATAATACGGAAAATAGTAAAGATACTGTTGAGTTTAAGTATACAGTTTACCTGTCTTTACTATGCACTTATCAATAAATAGACTGCACGCTTATTTCTTCAAAAAAGAGATGTATCAGTAATGTTTAAACCCAAAACATCAGCTAAGATAATGAAGCTTTCATCGTTTTTTCAACAAGCTAGGTGTAAAAAAGGCAAGAACATTGAACGTATATTTAAGGCAGCCAGAGCGCGCTGATTTAGAGGAACTCAGCGAGTGTTACCAAAACAGCGAGATTTTTCATCGCCCTTGGAGCTACCCGCCTAAAAACGTACGCGCTTATTTGGAAGAGGAACACCGCCAATTAGTGTGTTTAGCTGAAACCGGCGAGATCGTTGGTACTTTTAATATCTCGGCAATCATTCGGGGTCATTTTCAGTCGGCTTATCTTAGCTACGAAGTGTTCCACCCTCACCAGGCCAATGGCTATATGAAAGCAGGTATTCGCCTATTACTAAACTACGCCTTTGAAGGGTTAAATTTACACCGCTTAGAAGCCAATATTCAGCCCGGTAACAAAGCCTCGATATCCTTGGTGGCTAAAGCAGGGTTTGTGAAAGAAGGCTTATCTAAAAGCTACTTAAACATTGGCGGTAAAGGCTGGAAAGACCACGAACGCTGGGCCATTCTTAACCCTAAGTGGCGAGCCATATAGAGCCTATCTATCGCCTAACTCTCTCACACCGCCCGATCTTAAATAACAACCTTGTTTTCTTTTTTGTTAATGAATAGCTACAGTCTACTAATAGAGGATTCTGGTTTATAGCTAGGCTTAACATGGACATTATTAGCAGGTTTTTAGGTAACATCTCTCTTTGGGAGCTGATGGTGTTGGCAGCAATTATTTATGTTGTCACTCAACCGGAACTTCGCAAGCGCATAACCAAGCTAAAGTTTGGTCAGTTTGAATTAGAGCTGCAAGCCCTAAAAGAAGATCTAGAAAAAGGTAAAGAAAGAATAGTTGAATTGGAATCGGAAATGGAAAACGATCGCCGCCAGTTTGACGACATTCTACAAAGATTTGATCCTAATGCCCCTGTTGGCCAACTCGCTCATGCGAGGCAAGTCATTAAAGCTGAAGCCCGTAATCTATCAGAAACTGATACTTTAGCTGACTATCTCAGCCTTAAATCCTCAGCGGAAGAGCTCTATGTAGCCGCTGTAAGCATTAGAGAAAAACGTCCTGTGGCCCTGCTTCCAGAGCTAATCCGTTTTTTGGATGAACTCGCTAGTAACAAAGAACTTGGCGGATTTAGACTAAACACCATTTGGACTTTAACCAGCGGCCTACACCGCACGCTCATTGCGTGTATTCGTGATGGCGTAACACCGATGCCAGACCAACAAACCTTAGCGTACGCCCAGCAAGTGCTGCTTAAGCTCAACAATCACTCCAAGGTACAGTCCGATCGCCCCGACGCACCACTCAAAGGGATTCAAGGCCCAATTAAACATGCCCAAACTTGGTTAGATAAAGCCATCACTGCAGATGATAACAGCGACGGTTAGTTTATGAAGAGAGTAATAAATAAGCAGGAATAAACAATAAGCTATTGTTTACTCCTGCTCCCAATAAGGCTGATCTGCCGCTAAGTACTCCACAGCAAAATCTATAAACGCCCTCACCTTTGCTGGTAAATATTGGCGTTCAGCAAATACCGCGTGAATGGTTTTGTTAGGCATTTTAAATTCATCTAACAATGTCACTAAACGGCCGGCTTTAATATCTGGCCCAGCAACAAAGGTAGGCAAACGGCCAATGCCTAATCCCTGCAGCATGGCATCCCGCAAGGCTTCACTGTTATTAACTCGATAATTGCCTTTTACCTCTATTGATTGTGACTGTCCGTCACGCATAAACGTCCATTCTTTCACATCTTGCGAATAACTAAACTGTAAGCAGTTATGCTGGCTTAACTGCTCTATTTGCGTGGGGGTGCCATGTAATTTTAGGTAGGCTGGCGAGGCGCACAATACGCTATTTAGCGGTGCTAATTTGCGTACAATAAGCGATGAATCGGGCAAGTCGCCAGCGCGAATAGCAAGATCAAAACCCTCAGCAACTAAATCATTGACCTTGTCGTCCATCATCATATCAATGCTGATTTTGGGATAACGCGTTAAAAACTCGGCGATTAGCGGGGCAATATGCAAACGACCAAAAGACATCGGCGTATTTATTCGCAGCAAGCCTTGCGGCTCCCCTTGTAACTGCGCCACAGCATCTTCGGCATCTTTAGCGGCATTATGCGCTTTAGCAGCATGCTCAAAATAGTGTTTTCCCGCCTCGGTTAAACTGAGTTTACGGGTCGTTCGATGTAGCAACTTTACGCCAAGGTGTTGTTCTAACTGGTTTACCCGCTTGCTCACCGCCGATTTAGAAATACCCAAACTGCGAGCCGCAGGCGAAAAACCTCCGCTTTCCACCACTGCAACAAACACAGGAATTGCCGAAAATCCATCCATAGTTTCACCACTGTCAACTTAAACTCAACAGTTATTATCAAATTTAGGGAATTATCAGTCAATACGATTACGATTAAACTGGCGCAGCTTCCTTAAATGAGATATTCACAATGATCAACAGCCAGCACTTAGCGCCAGCAAACTCATTAATAAACACCAACAAAGGCACTCACGGCTTAATGCTCATCATGGTGGCATTGGTGGCTAGCTCGTTTCCCGTGGGCGCAGCTATTACTTATGCCCTTCCACCAGTGGTGATGATGTTTCTGCGTTTTTTAATGGCCGCCCTATTGTTCGCCCCTTATGTAATAGCGAAAAACGGCTGGGCACTACCACCACTGCGCGCCTTGTTCGGCTATGCTTTACTTAGCATTCCCTTGGTGATATTTTTTTGGTGTATGTTCGAAGCATTGCGTCATACCAGCACCATTAACACTGGTGCACTTTATACCACCTTGCCAGCAATGACAGCGCTCGCCAGTTACTTAATCAATCACCAAGCCATAAGTAAGCGTCGCCAACTGGGCTTATTAATAGGCACCGTAGGCGCTTTATGGATTGTATTTCGCGGCCAAATTAGCGCTCTGGTTAACTTGCAGCTGAACAGTGGCGACCTGTTGTTTTTGGTGGGTTGCTTAAGCTTAAGTGTGTATAACCCCTTAATGAAAAAACGCTATCGTGGTGAGCGCCAAGAGCTAATGACCTTTTGGGTTATCTTGTTTGGTGCCGTTTGGTTATTAGTATTAGCGTTACCCAGCTTTAGCCAAATAGATTGGAGCAATGTTCCATTTAAGGTATATGCGGGCATTAGTTACCTAGCCTTATTTACCACTCTTATTACCTTCATCTTATTACAAGTTGGCACCTTGAAACTGGGGCCAACTAAGGTGGCAGCTTACAGCTATTTAACCCCACTATTTGTTATTTTACTCACCGTTTTAATGGGTATAGAACAACTAGATTGGCAAACCTTACCAGGTGCAGGGTTCATTTTGATAGCAATGTTATTAATCCAAAACGAGCCTAGATAAGCGCTATTTTTGTTGACCAAGGCTGTGCTTCTCCAATAAGGTGTGCGTAGTTTTTGCAAACGCTACAGGAAGTACACTATGGCACAAGCTGATACCACAAGTTTCATAGAAATCCTCACCCAAGATTCAGACCAAATTCGCTTTGAAGATAGCATGGCTATTATTGAGGCTAACTACAGTTTTACCCCGTGCGCGTTTAGCAACGGTGAACAAAATAATGCCGCTGGAGAAAACTCAGGTTCATGTAAAGTGTTTGCTTTTGCCCAGCTACAAGCCTTAAGTAAACAACAAACTCTCGCCTTATTTGGCCAGTACTACCAAGATGTACTGGATACCCCTCAAGGTGAAGATCATCAAAACATTCGTCAGTTTATAAAAAATGGGTGGGACGGGATTTCATTCTCTCAGCCAGCCTTAAGTAAAAAAGTATAAACACCAAAAAAGCCGCATTAGCGGCTTTTAAACAAATCTATAATCTTATACTGCATACGTATCGCTTATTTGAGCATTCGTTATTACATTTCAAATATAAGTAAATCACACCAAAGAGTCGCTACACATAGTACAGATGTCGCAAAGGCTAACCGCCTATGTTTTACCTTATTATACGTGATGTGTATGTAAGCTTGAGCACACCTAGCAATAACAAATGTCCAAGCCGCTAAAAGCCCTATAATACTGTCAATACCTAGCCCAATGTAAATTGAACATACCGCATAAAAAAGAACAGGAACTTCAAACAAGTTATTGAAGCAACGCGTCGTTTTTATCATCTCTACTGGTACATCTTGTGCTTGCATCAGCTTAAAATAGTCGGCTGATACTAATCCATTTTTAACACATAATGCCCGTGTTTTGACGCTAATCAATCCCACTAGTCCAGTCAGCAGAAAAAGAACAAAAATGGCGTAAACCATGTGTAACTCCTTAAGTAGTTAAACAAGGCTTGATTCTACTGGGTACCTTTATATGATAAAGATCATATAAAAATGATTTGAACGATAACATGCCTTTTTCAAAAGCACATAAAGAAAAAACGAGAGTTCGGATACTCATTGGTGCTAAGACGCTGTTTTCCAATAAAGGGTTTGATGCTGTAACGGTAAACGAAGTAATGGAGCACTGCTCACTCACCAGAGGCGCTTTTTACGCACATTTCAAAAGTAAATCAGACCTATATAAAGAAGCGTTAACGTTTTCTGCGGCCAGTAGTCAACTAACACAAAATAAGCCGCAAAACACTTCTACCAAAGAGTGGCTAAGCTACTTATTAGACGGCTACTTAAGTATTGAGCATGTGCGGGGGGAAAAACCTTGCCCTCTTGCATTCTTAGCTACAGATATAGTTTCTAGAGACAGTTCAACCAAAGAAACTTATGCCAATACCTACCAAAATTTCAATGCAATTATTATGGATTATGCTGGACTCAATTCACCTAATAACAAGGCTGATATTTTGTCATTAACATCAATGATCATTGGTGCAGTGGCTATTTCAAGAACTATAGATGACCAGAAGGTAGTGAATGAAATCCTCACTTCGTGTAGGCAGCAGGCGCGAAAGATATTAGGTGGAATATAAGCCGTGAACTAAACCTAGTAATAGGCTAGCCACGACAAGCCCTAAGTTAAACTGGGCATGACTGTGGTCATCTACTATTACTTAAACTCGTTATTATTCGTAAATAGGCGCATCATAGTTATAGCCTTCATCGGAATAGGCGGTAACCATTGCATCCTCCACTAAGCCTGTCTCTGCCTGAACCTGTGTTTCGAAAAAGTGTTGTACTTGTTTTCTACGACCATGCGCAGCCCAAGATTCCGGGCTATCCCAAACTTCGTTAAATACAATTGGGTATTCGTTTCTGGTCGCGCTTGGGTGGTCAATTTGTCGCGTTAGCATGTACTGAATACAGCCTTTTTCGCGATAAGAATCTGGCTCAAGGGCTTTAAGCACCTCAAATAACTCAGCTTCCTTTCCTGCTTTTGGCTTGAACTGAGCTAATACATATACACGGCTTGTCATAAGATTCTCTTTCTTTTTAAGATTTAGGGAAATAGTAAGTGATTATTGAAGAAACTAACATCTAAAACGAGCTTGATAGATGGAAACATCTTACCTAGATAGAGCTGGACAGTAAGTATATTCATTACCTGCTATAGAAAAACATAAACCAAAGCCATTTCATTTAATCTTATCTTATCTTATCTTATCTTATCATAAACCCACCCATTATTATATTTTGTATTTTGGTTGTAATATTTGGTACTTTTTTACTTTCCGTGTGGGTGTAAATAACCACGCGCGTCACAAATATTTAAACTTGCAATAACAACGAACAAATCTGTGAACTTAGAACAAAAATGTAAAACGACGTAGTTTGACACAATTAACAGTTGGTTTACCATTATATTTCGAGTGTCAAATTAAAATCAATTTGTAATATTATCAATTACATCTAGTCCACCTTTGATATTCGACTTTCATAGATGATCAAGGTAATGTATTTCGCTTTTTAACAGACGAGATAAATCAGTCCATACAATATCCGTGTGTATTTGATATTGCGGAAAGTGGTGTTGTTAATAAGCCTTGATACATGAGTTAAACACACTCATGCAGTACTTGGTTTAATGATTACTTTTAAACATTATAACTACACATGGAAAAGCAATGAATATAATAAATAGAATTACAGCTCTAAACGCGTCCAAAAAATGGATAAGCCCTTTACTATTTTCAACAACAGTTTTCTTATCAACATCAAGCGTTATAGCAGCAGAAACCTTTCAGAACTCGGAAGCTAGATTCCCGAATACTGAGCAAGGGTATTTCACAAGCCACTATGAATTGAATAGTGATCCAAACACTTACCTGTATACAACCAGCTATACTGCTAGTTATATAAAGATGTCAGGAAATTCTCAAAATGTGGTCTCGGGTCGAGGCTGGCAAACAGGCAAGCAATGGAGAAAGGTTAACTTTAGCATCGACAACTATAACCCTGACAACAGTAGTCAAAAATCAGTTTTCGCTTTATATGGTTGGACAAAAAGCAATAACTCTAACTACGATGGTATGGCTGAATATTACATTATTGATAAACATAACGGATGGTATCCCGAGCATCAAAATGATGGTGGAAATGATAATGGCGCAAGGTGGCTAGGTTCCAAAAATGTTGATGGTGCTAAATACGACTATTACGTATCAACACGCACAAATAAACCACACGCTTATGGCGCAGGCTTAACCACTTTCAAGCAGTATTGGGCAATAAGAGATTATTATAATCAAAGAGACCGTGGCGAAATGAATGTTGGGCAACATTTTCAAATGTGGATTAATCCGCAACAATATAAACACGAAAAGTACCCTTACATAGGTAATTGGAATTATCAAATATTTGCTATTGAACTGATTGGCGGCGGTGGTTCAGTAAATTTAAATGCTTGGTCTAATGAGTAGCGTACTGAGCAGTACAATATAGCTTAACCTTAGATATAGAGACAAGATTATACCTTGTCTCTATATTAAATATTTAGTGGCTCGCATTAAGACCATGAATTATAAAATTAATTATTAAAGTTTATAATTTAATTTCAGCTTAATTAAAAAAATAAACTAACTTAACAACCCTGGAAAGATCGCAATTTAAGCAAAGTGTTATTGCCGAGGGGCGTTAAGATAGAGCTACTTCTTCAACATCGAGTATGATGATGAACTCTTTAAATTCAACACCACCACCATGGCGAGCCCTAGCGCTAGCCAGCCTCGCTTGCCTTATTTTAGTGCTAAGCATTATTGCCCATCGCGCATGGTTACAAGATCCTCGTAGCGTTGCTCCGACATCGCCTCTTTCCACCCAAACCGCCGAGCGTTTTTTAGGAAAATGGCAAGGCCATTGGGGCGGCACAGTAGTATTTACTATTGATTTTCAGGAGCAAGTAAGCAGTTCGCAGGTTAAAGCCGTGCTGCAATATATCGCAAATCCCAGCTTGAATATAAGCGGTGACCCGATTGCCATTAAGGCTAATTTCTCGCAGCAAGAGATTAGTTACAGCATTGAAGAAGCTGGAGTATTTACCCGTTTTTGGTTCGAAGGTGAGCACTTATGGGCCGAATTGAGCGGCCGTTACCAAGCGCGTAGTCGCTTACGTCCAATTAATTAAGGAAGATAAATGACTAAATTGAAGGGGTTCAATGGCATGCGCGCCTTCGCTTGCTTAGCTGTGCTGGTGCATCACTTAGTGCAGCGACTCGACAGCAATAACAGCATTGTGCAAGGCTTGCACGCAGGGGAGATAGGCGTAACCATATTTTTTGTGCTCTCGGGTGCACTGCTCAGTTACCCGTTTTGTTATGCGTATTTACGCAATCAAGCCCTGCCCTCGCTATGCTCTTACGCACTTAAGCGCGCGGCACGCATTATCCCCGCATTTTATTTAGTGCTACTGCTTAGTTTTATAATAAACCAAGCATTAACTCCACAAGACTACGCATGGGCAAGGTTCGCTGCAGCGCTCACTTTTACTGCGCCATATCATTACATTAGCTTTTTCCCCACCGATATTAACGCACCCTTGTGGTCGGTAGGTTTAGAGGTAAGTTGCTATGCTTTATTGCCGCTACTGCTATGGCCCCTGTTGCGCCATAAAGCTAAATCTAGCCTGCGTATATTGGCTTACGTGGTGGCTTTGATCGTAATAACGCAATTTGCTCATTTCTTAATTATTAAGCTATTTATGACCGACCCAACAGGCAAAGGTTGGCGTTATGGCATAATTGGCGGTGCTAAACAGTGGCTGCCTTACTGGAATGTGGCTAGCTTTATGGGGCAATTTTTATGCGGATGTTTAGCTGCCGCCATTATTGCCAAGTTAGAATTACGCCAGTATCGTGCGCATTGGCAGTGCGATGCGCTATTTATTGGCATATTGTTAATTAGCGGGTATTTAAGCCTGTATGTACTAATTCCAGGTGCAGCAAATCCTGTAACTGCCCAAGCTTATCTTGCACCGCTTTTATCACTGTTATTTGCGGCAGCCTTAGTGGTAAGTCACTTTAGCAAGGTAGCTAGCCGCGCATTAGATAACCGCCTATTTAATCATATCGCCACTATCTCCTTTGGCATTTACCTATGGCACTACTTGGTCATGGAGGTCATCCACTTGATGTGGGTGGATAATTATGTGTATGCCGGCATAAGCGACGTAGAGCTATGGTTTGAATTATCCCTTATTGTATGTGCGGTAAGCAGCTTACTCGCTGCGTTTAGCTACTACTTAATGGAGCGTCCTATAATGCAGTGGGCGCAACAACGCTGCAAACAAAGCAACAATAAGCAGTGCAGATAAACACGCTTCACTTGCTTAGTAAAATAGGGAACAGAGTTAGTATACTTGCGCAATTCAGGCCTACCTCTAGCGCTTTGCGCTAGCCTTAGGCCTGTTAGTATTTCAATATCTGGTTTAAATTTCTCGCCGTCATTGATAATCAAACCACGAGTCATCAGATATCACTGATGACTATCAAAAAATGGTTGAGGCACAGACTTATTTAATCAGCTTCGAAAGGTAGGGAATATTACGGTGGAGGTTATTCCACGGTAGTCCGTAGCCTATTAACATGTCGTTGTTTGGCATTTCATAGGCATAGTGCTGGGTTACCGGAATATCTACTCGCCCAGGCTTTACAAACAAGGTGGCAATGCTGATGGATTTGAGCGAGTAAGACTCGCTTAAGTAACTCACCAAGCGCTTCATGGTGCCGCCCGACTCGATGGCGTCATCAACCACAATCACATGCTGGTTCTCAATCGTGATATTTTGATGGAATACAATGGTGGAGTTGTTATTGCTGTCGCCCGGTGTATGCGGGCAAGAGATAGTATCCATGCCAATATCAAAGCTCAGCTCTCGCACCAAATCAGCGGTAAACAATATACCACCCGGTACTACGCTAATAATAACCGCACTATCGCCTTGGTATTTTTGATTAAGTTGCTCTGCTACTTTGCTTACGCCCTGCTGAATTTGGCTTTGGCTTAGCACTAAATCACCAACGTGTTTATTGCTCATATCACTACCTTTTCACTTTTATTTACCGTTACTATTCAATTTTTTGAGACTACTTTACTGGCGCTTCAGCAGACTGAGATGCATTAGTTTTCGGCCACAATTTTAGCCGTTCGGTGCTAAATAACATAACACCACTAAAGATAGACAAGGCTATTGGCAGCGCTATAAACGATGTTGAACCGGCAATCACACCAATCAATGGTGGCATTAAAGTAGTACCCACATAAGCACAGGCCATAGACAAACCAATAATGGCCTGTGAGGCTTGTTTGCCAAAACGCACTGGCGTGAGGTGAATAATATTGGGGTAAATAGGCGCGCAGCCTAAACCAATAAGAATCAGCCCCAATTTAGAGACTAGCGGTGAAATAGGCGCAAGTAACAATACTACGCCTACAAAAATAGTGATTACGCCCACTCTAATCAGTTTGTCTTCTGCTACGCGCTCGGCAATAAAACCACAGAAAAAACGCCCAAGAGTAATACCTAAAAAGTACATAGCTGTCCAAAATGCGGCAACCGATGCACTCACGCCCTTTTCAGTAATTAAGTAACTGGCCGCCCACAAACCGGTACCCGCCTCTAAAGAGCAATAACAGAAAAAAGTGAGTAGCTGTAGTTTCACACCTTTAATCTTTAAGGCACTGCTATTGCTGATTAAAGCTTGCGGCTCGCCACCAGCTCTTAATGCTTCACTGGCGGCTTTTTTCCATAAAGGGAGTGCCAGTAAAAGCACGGCCACCAAAGCAAACTGAATGTAAGAAATGGTGGTGTAACCCTCTCGCCAGCCCTGTTGTTGGCTTAAGTACATGGCCATAATTAGCGGCCCAGCGGTGGCCCCTACTCCCCAAAAGGAATGTAAGTAATTCATATGTTTGGCTTTGTAGTTAAGCGCGACAAAGTTGTTTAAAGCGGCATCTACCGCGCCAGCGCCTAAGCCCAACGGCACTGCCAGTAATACTAGCAGCCAAACATTATCAGCATAACTAAAGCCATAAAGCGCAATGGCGGTCATCAATACACTTACCGCCACCACTTTGCCTGTGCCAAAGTAATGGGTAACTCGGCTAGATAACAGGCTTGAGACCACGGTGCCAGCACTAACAACAATGGCGATGACCCCAGCAAACTCGAGATTTGAGTTAAGATCGCCACTCATAATCGGCCAAGACGAGCCCAGTAATGAGTCGGGTAAACCTAAACTGATAAAGGCTAAGTAGATTATGGCAAGTAGTAACAACATCAAACAGGGCTCTGGAGTGGTTTATAAGAACGATACTCCCAATAACTATTGCTTAGTAGCTAAATACTCTCTTAAACTATAACAAAGCTCCCAAGTTGTTATGAAATGCAAATTTACAACATTCAAACCGATGCAGAAGGCCGCGAGTTAACCCATCATGGTTTCGATGATTTCCCCTGCGCATTTTATGACGAAAGATTTTCTGAGTTTATTGGCGGCGAAGTACCTTGGCATTGGCACGATGAAATAGAACTAGTGCAAGTTGTTGCTGGCAGCACACTGCTAGAATGTGTCGGCGGAAGTACCCCATTAACGGTTGGCGATGCGGTGTTTGTGAATGCTGGCACCTTGCACAAAATGACTCAAATTGGCGAGCAAGATTGCCGAATTTTAAACTTTGTATTAGCCCCACAGTTAATTGGCGGCGCTAAAAATAGCCGCGTATATAAGCACTATGTGTACCCGGTGATAACCAATAGTGAATTACCCTATTATAAATTCTCTGCCAATAGCCCTTGGCAAAGCCGCGCCATTAAAGAGTTAGAGCAGGCCTTTGCTGCCAGCCAACAGAAAAACGCTACTTATGAGCTGGCGGTAAACTTACACCTAATGAGGTTTTGGCAGCTATTTTGCGAAAATCAGCCAAGCATTTTGGCGAGCTCGCAGGTATCGTCGGTTCAACAGGGTAGAGTTCAAGCTTTATTAGGGTTTATCCACCAGCATTATCGCGACAGTCTATCTACAGCCGACATGAGTAAGGCCGCCAATATTAGTGAAAGTGAGTGTTATCGTTTGTTTAGCAGCGCGTTAAAAAGCAGCCCTAATCAATACTTGTTGCACTACCGCTTACAACAAGCAGCTAACCAGTTAATTGAATCTAGCCGCCCAATTACTGAAGTCGCGCATAATGTAGGCTTTAATTGCCCCGCCTATTTTGCTAAACGCTTTAAGCAGGCCTATGGCAAAACACCTAAGCAGTTTCGTAGTGAGTAACGTGCAGTGCTGTGCCATTATTCACAAACATCCAACCATTCTTAGTTTTCTGGAGTAACCCCTTGGTGTTGCTGCTGCTTAAGCCACTCTTGCATGTGTTTATCAAACAAACGTTCAAAGGTACCAAACTCCGATAGCTGGGCTACCCGCTCACTTAAATGCCGACGCAAGGCCTCGCTATTACAGCCTGATTTTTTTGAAAAAGTAAAATAGAGCCCTTCTACTGAAATAGGGCTTTCTAAGGGAGTCACTTGGCCTTTTAGCCCCGCCGATTCCAAAATGGCTAAGCCTTGATAAAGCTCGTACAGCACATAATCAAAACGCTCAGCTAATAACATAGCGAACGAACGTTCAGCTGTGGCGCTGGTAAGAATGGCCAAATTCTTTTTCGAATAGCTGTCAAAGTCTTGGCCAAAGCTATTATTTATTAGCGTACCGCCTCGCAGCTCTAATAAGTCTTCCCATTTTTGGTAATCAAACTCTTTACCTTTTTTTGTCCAAACCACACTGGGTACATCACTAAACTGCGGTACTATGTAATCCATGTAAGTTTGCCGCTCTTCGGTTAAAAACGCGCCGGCTAACATGTCTACTTCGCCATGTTTTGCTTCTTGTAAGGCGCGAGCCCATACGCCGCGATCTTTAGCGTCAACTGTAATACCAGTATCCATTAATGCTAGTTCTAACAGCTCTATGGCTAGGCCTGTTAGCTGACCAGGGTTGTTTTGGTCGCGCCACAATATAGGTGGGTATTCGGCATTGCCCGTTACCGTAAGCCGGTTACAGATAGAGAGTTCGGCAAGGGCCGGAAAAGATAAACAAGCGGCAATAGCAATACTTAATGCGGGGCGTTTCAATCCTTCAAACAATCGCATAGAGGTCCTTTTTATGAGAGCGCTGTAATAAGCCTAGCCACTAACATTAAGTTCGCAACTCAATAGCACTGGGCTTATGAAGCAACGCACAAATTAAGATATCCACTCTCATCAATGGCTACTCAGCAGCGTTTACCTGCTTAGCCTGCTGCCAAGCTTGCCTGCACAGCTCGCTACCATCGGCGTCTAACGGCGCTTCTACAATCCAGCGTAATGGCGATACCACTGGGCTGGTAACAAAACGCAGAGTAGTGCCAATAAGTCCGCCACTAGCTACACCAATCTTAAAGTCTTCAAAGCTACCGCTCACTTGAACAGGGGTAGATAAGCCAAATATTTGCGCCCGTTTGGCTTGTGGCCGCAGGATCATATTGACCTGTTGCTGGTCGAAATCTACTTGGGTTTCACCCAGTACTCGCATACGTGAGGTATCCGCAAGCAACACGTTTTGGGCTAACTGGCCATCTTTACTATCAAAAACTGCAACCACGCAATTGAGGACGGATTTTTCTGAATCGTCTAACTCTGGCACTACTGCGCTAGCTAAGCTCACCGCCCATAAATCCATAATGCCTGCTTCAAACTGTTGCGGCCACACGCCAAACCCCACCTGCCCGTTCATGTTTTCTAGCCATTGCTGTGGCGTTTCAAAGCGGCTATTTACATCTAAATGGACACTTACCTCACCGTTCATCTCTGTATCGGGTTTAATTCGCCTCGCCAGCAAACCGTAATCAAAGTTTTCAACTTTGGCTGTTAACTCACTGTAAAAACCCGCGCCTTGGGTACTAAGTTCGCCACTTAAGTGGATCTCCCCGCCAGGTAAGGCCAGCCATAAAGGTGCTAATTGAAAACGCGCATCTTGTAAGGTCCAATACAATTGACCTTGACCTAACCAGTCATCTCCCGACTGCACCTTCTCTACGTCTAAACGAAACTTGGCATTTAGCTGTTCAAACACCTGCTGACTCAACAAAGCCTGTGCACCTTCCTCGGTTTCTGGATTTGTGGCGGCTTGTTGGTCCGATATTTTTAAGGCGGACTCAGGCCTTGCCGGTGACTCAGAACTTGTATCGTTTGCCCAGCCTTGCCAACCGCCTGTTTTAAAATCGTCTAGCTGAATGTTATTGGCACTGATCGCAATGTCTAACATGGGTTTGGCGCTAGTGGTGACTAAGCTAGCAGCTCCACTTAGCTCACTCTCTGCCACTGACAAAAGCATTTTGTTAATGGCGTAACCTTGCGGGCTAAGCACTAACTCACCAGCCAGTTTAATTGGGCCAAAGGGCGGCAGTTGAATGCCATGAAGGCTGTCTAATAAACTCAGTTTTGGGCTGCTTATGTCTACCGCTAAGCTAAGATTTTGCAAAGAAATGGGGCGAGGTAAATTGGCCTTAGCGTGTAAGGCTACTTCAGCCAAATCTAGGTCTAATTCAATAGGTAAAGCGTCTGGTTTTTGAGTAAATTCTGCCAAACTTAAGGTGCGGATAGACAGTGCTAGTGGCAACTGCTTTAACTGGCCATTTAGCGCTAGCTGCAGCGGTTTGTTAGGGCTGGCACTTACACTGCCCTCGCTAAGCTCTACGCGTGCGCTGGCTTGGGTGTTTGGGTCTACCAATGTCCAATATCCGCCGCTTAATTTTGCACTTAACTCGGTACTCGCCAGTAGTTGAGCAATGTTATCGCCACTTAAGGCTAAATTGAATTCAGCTTTGTCTAAACGAATATCAGCTTGTTCAGCAATATTAAATTGTTTAAGCAATTGGCCGATATTTGGCTGCTTAGATGCAACAGCAAAATCTAACGTTAATGGTGATGAACGTAAGTCTAATACTGCATTACCAGAGAACTTACTTTGAGCAAATTCGGCACTAAATGGTGCTTTCTGTAGCCAACCGTCACGTGCTAAACCCGAAAAGCTCACGTTTTCTAGTTGATGATCACCCAATAACAGTTTGTTAATGCTTATCGCCAAATCAGCATCATGAATGGCAAAGCCTTGAGGCAATATCGGCACTCGAATATCAATCGTTTTCAACTCTTGGCGAGTAAGGCTTGGCTCGGTTTCGGCTGGTGTTTTGGCGGTACTTTTGGGTTCATCGTTGGGGAGTAACGCCGTTAGTTGGCCAACATCTATTTTCTGCCAATCTGATTTTATACTGACTAAACCTTGCGCGGTTTTGGCTTTGTTCCATGAAGCCTCCAAAGAACCTTGGCTATCGGCTATTTGTAACTGGCGAATCTGTAGTTTTGATTCGCCACGGGCTATTTGCATATCTAACGCCAGCTTTATCGCCCCTTTTGCTTGTTTATCCAGCCCTAACCAGGGTGCTAACAAGCCAATTTGAGAACCACTGGCATTAAGCTCTACGCTTGCACCGTCTTGCCACTTTCCGCTAGGCAGCTCACCGCTTAGTTGCATCTCTATCGCCGGAGAATCTAGCTGCATGTTCACTAGCCAAGCTTGTTGATTTAGCATAGCTCTTAAAGGACTGGTTTTAAGCTCGGCCTTAACAGGAATATCTAATAATATACCGTCGATATTAATGCTGACTTCACTATCGACACTCGCCGTTAAACTGGCTTGTTTAATGTTGAAGGCAGTGCCAGCAGGCAATAGCATTTGGCTATCTTCAATTTTGTAATTGAAGTGACTATTAGCAAAAAGCTCTGCCACGGTAATGCCTTTGGCATTAATTCTGAGTACCGAACGCCCAATATTACCGGTGCTGCCCGCAAGCATGGGAATACGACTCGCGAGTTTATCTAATGGGGACTTTTGCGCGACTAAGCGCATAGAGGTATTTAAACTATCGTCTTTAATGCTAGCTTTCAGATTGCCGCGAAAACGTATATCGTCTACCACTGCCCGCAGGGGTGCTTTTAAACTTTCTCCCTCAACCTTAAGGCCAACGCTAACATTTGCTATTTCTTGTGGAAGCCCTTCTATGCTGCCAATAGTTAAGGATAAATCAGCGTTAGCTTGATTAAACCAATAACGAATAATCTGCAATAACGGCAAGGTTTCTTCTTCAGGCTCGGCGTTTTGAGCGCCAGCCAATTGCGCTTGCGGTTCGGCCGAATTAACTTGCGGTAGTTCATTGTCTGCTAACGGTTTGCTAGCCGTCTCATCTGGTAACTCTGCCAACCAAGGCGCTAAATCAATCTTATCAATGTTCAACTTACCGTTAATCTCTAGGGGCTCTTGGCCACTTAACGCAAGCTCTCCTTTAAAAATGCTTGAGGCAAGCTGAGCACTAATGGGGGATAAGCTATATTGACCAGGCTTTCCATCAAAGCGAGTGGCCAGCTTTATTGGTGCAAGCTGCGCTAGATCGTCCCCCAACAAACGACCAATAGATTGTGCATTTTGCCAATCTACGTTCAGCTCCATATAGCTGTTTTGGTCGCTCTGTGGGGCAAGTTTGCCACTAAGGCCTAACTTGGCGTCGGCCACTTGCATGTTTAACGCAATATCGCCAGCGCGGCCTTGCAATAAGGGCTCTAACTGCCATGTTGAATCCGCAGAGTACGATTCATCTAACATGCTGCCGTAAGCAGTCATGGCCAGCGTTTCGCTATCAATAGAGGTAAGTTTTAATTCTTCTAGGTGCCAGTTAAGTACTGCTTCGGCAGCTTGGTCGCGGTAGTTAATGCTGACATCACTAATCAGAATTTGTTCTTTAATGTCGAAGCTGTAGTTAATCCCTTGCCAAGAAAAACGCCCCTCTTGAGTTTGCTCACTGCCAGTTTTTTTTGCTGATGTTGCTTGAGAAGAGGTATTAGAGGCCGCAAACTGCCAATTGTTTTCCCCGTTTTCTGCTCGTATTAGCTCGAGATAAAAACCATCTAATAGAATTTGGTCGATCTGCAGATGGCGTCGAAGCAACGGCAATACATCTATTTGCACACTGGCTTGGCGAACTTGAGCAAAGTAGGGTTCGCTAAAGCCGATGGGGTTCGCTATTTCAATTTGTTCTACGTTTATTGCCGGTCTAAAAGACAGCTCCAAATTAATCTCGCCGCTTATTTGCACATCACGCTGCAATTGCTCAGACAGTAAGTTGGTGACGAACTGGCGACTATCGCCAATTTCTACTTTTATGCCTACCACTAACAAAACAATGGGAAGTAGCAAAATGCCTAACAAAACCGCAAAGCTAATAAGGCTTCGCTTTAACCAACGCATCATTTTCATCACTAATTTCACTAATAACAGGACAGATAAACCACTTAGTATGAGCGGCTAATGGCTTGAATTTGAAAGTTATATTCTTAACAGATACAGAAACTATAGTGCTTGATTAGCAATAAGATAATGTGAACAAACGAAAAAAGACAATTAGCGGGGTAAACTACGTTTGCCTAGCCGGAGGGCGGCCAGGCAATTGTGGGTAACTCTACGGTTGAGCGGGAATGAGTCCTTCAATTAAGGCGCTGCGCCATTCTCCAGCTTCTGGATCATAGGCTCCAAAACCAGAGGCATATTCCCAGTAAGCCCAACTAATATTGCGTTTCTCTGCTTCACGAGCAATAAATGCTGTCCAGGCGCGTTGATGATCAGGATCTGAATATTGTGAGAACACACCATATTCACCCATGAAGATTTCGAAACCTCGACCCGCTCCAGCGTTCCAAGCGGTTACTCGGTCGAACAAATCAATAAGCGGTTGTTGATCGGATGCGGTACCCAACCATGGAGTGCCAATCCATTCGTCAGCTCCTTGAACCCAATCAGCTCCTTGGTGGGTAAAATGGAAAGGTTCGTAGTAATGCACCGTAATAATGGTGTTATCAGCGCTTACGCTGCTGGGTAAATCGAGTTGAGTTAACCCGTCTGGATGGCCCCAGTTAGCAGTGCCGATCATAATGGTGCGCTGCTCTGTACCATTATTTTGCTCATCGGCCATGGTGGTCCAAATTAGCTGTGTGAGTCGCCCGATAATGTCATTCCAATCATCGTAGCCAATGGTGCCGTTTGGCTCGTTCAGTAATTCGAAGACAAGGCTGTCCTCATCATATTCACTAAGTGGAAAAGCTTCGGCAATTTGCGCCCACATGCCCACTAAACGCAGTATGTGGTTCTCTTGCTGGTTTTGGCCGTCGTTCATCATTTCTTCGTAGTGATGCACGTTTAGCACCACTTTTAAGTTAGCCGCTAAACTCCAACCCACCACTTGTTTAACTCGCGCCATAAAGCTGGCATCAATTTGGTAAGGGGTGTTTTCACCTGCATGATTCGACCAGCGCACCGGTATTCGCACGGTTTTAAAACCTGCATCGGCGATGATTTGTAAGTCTTGCTCTACCAGCAAGCGGCCACCGGTCCATTCACCTTCATTTGGTGCTTCTAAATAGTTACCTAAATTTAACCCACGGCCAAGTTGAGTTTGCGCCATACCGCCACTGGCATTCCAACCATAGGTATCGGTGTAGTAGCTGGCGTCTAGCTCTACTTCAGCATCGCTAGGTGCACCAATAGAGCTTCCTTCTCCACCACACGCACTGAGCATGACAGCTGCACTACTAAACATTCCAACTAAAACTAATTTTTTTAGGTTTCCCATGGTCTTGCTTTCCTTCGCTCACTTATTTTCCAGACTTAGGCTAACCAGAATAAATGTTTATAAATAGTAAAAAAACCAACTGTTTGAGGATAACTTGTAGGCACTCACAAATTCATTCTGAAGATGAATTTACACGCTAGTTTGTTTCAGTACTTACGTGAGGTCATGTGACAAAACACTCTCAAATACTGATTCACCATCAACATGGATATTGAACGACAGATGCGTACTAACAAAAAAAGCAGCCCTGAAGGACTGCAAAAATGAACTCAAAAGCACATGCTTGGCTTACAATTTTACTGAAGTACAAAAACTCACGTCGGCATGGTGACTATCCATATCATAGTGATGATATAGCTCGAAACAGGGGCGATTATCTACGGTAAGCTCCGTCTTAACCACTTGGGTCATGAGTTGCTGCCAGAACAAAGCGTATTGGCTGTTCTCGGTCACCGTTTTGCGAATACTGGCGTATTGGCCACTCGGTAAAGTTTGTAACTCTATGCCCGCGGGAGGATTTACATCACTTGGCACTGCTAAACAAACATCAGTTCTGCATTTATCCGCAGGGGTCAGTTCAGGGTTATCGTGATAAATGAATATTGATTCACCCTTGGCTAATCCCAATGGTCCTGCCCAGCCATATAGCTTTTCAGTGGCAACATCGTAGCCTTCGCCATAGGGGCCGGTGACTCGAACGTAAGCTAAGGTTTTTTGATCAAAATGTTCAGTTTTCATTGCTACACTCCTTGATTGATTTGCAGAGCTAGCATATTGCGAGGCGTGTTCTAAAGCGTGTCCATTGTTGCGCAGTAGGTGTCCAATCTTGCTGTCTCGCAGTAATTGCGTGTAGGTATCCATATCTTTGCAGCTTCTGACTGCGCTAGGGCTAATGGCAAAGTAACTTCGAAAGGCTTTAGCCAAAGCTTGAGAGCTAGAGAAACCAAAATCCAAAGCTACTTTAGTAACGGGTTCTTTATGGTAGAAGAGCTGACTCGCTGCTTTTTCTAGTTTTAAACGGCGTAGAAAATCTGCCGGAGTTTCGTCGGTGACCGCTTTAAAAATGCGATGAAAATAATAAGGAGATAAATGAGCCAGCTTGGCCACTTCATCTAGATTGAGATTTTGATCGTAGTTTTTCTCTAAATAGCGAATAACCGGCACAAACTTTTGGTGGTAGTTGGTTTTACTCATCGTGTAGCCTGCTGATCATATACCGCTAATTGCTGGTATAGCCAAGTAGCAGAGGGAACTTGATCGCCATTGGCCAAGCGAATCATATAGGCTTTTCCACTCAAAGAGGATTTAGTGGCCAGTTTGTCGATAAACATTTCAGCAGTCCATTTTTCTTTGCTGGGGGCAAACCAACTGCTTTGTCCGCGTTTTAACTTCATGCGTAAATGGGCACCTGCTTGTTCCGCATTGTGCTCAGAGCCGTTGCGAATAAACACCAAATCAGTTTGTTCAATGCTGTGTAACAAGGCCTCTATTCTTGCTTGCTGCAGAGGCCAGCTTGATTTTTCTAAGTCAGCGCTTGCGCCAATTTGAGCATGTAGGCTCAGCCACAAAATAGCAAAACTATATAAAATCTTGTTCAACATCGAGTAAAGCCATAATTTTATTGTTGATTACTCAATAGTCTATGTCTCTCCCCCCCTAAGCTCAAGCCCAAAAACAAGCGTATAATTACAGCGGTAACTTAAGTAGACTAGTCTCAACAAAGCGTGGATATTCATTCAATTAATGACTATTATTTTTCATAATTACCAAACAATTAGCGACCGGAGCTAAGCCAAAATGCACTATTTTTGGGTACCCTTCTTACCCATGCTAGGGATTATCATTCCCTTGCTAACTAATAAATTCAATCGCAGCACCTGTGCTTTAGCTACCGCTTTACTTCCTGCATTAGCGCTAGGCTTAATTCTATTTGATTTACCAGCGGTGCTTGATGGGCAGGCTTTTACTCAAAGCATTGACTGGATCCCCTTGCTGGGGCTTAGCCTCTCCTTTCGCCTAGACGGTTTGTCGGTGTTATTTAGCCTGCTCATTTTAGGCATTGGTTTACTGGTTATCTTGTACGCCCGTTATTATTTGTCTGAAAAAGACCATATGGGCCGCTTTTATTGCTACCTAATTATGTTTATGACGGCAATGCTAGGCATTGTTATGTCGAACAATATGCTGCAGCTCTGGTTCTATTGGGAGCTCACTAGCATTAGCTCGTTTTTGCTGATCAGTTTTTGGTCGCACAGTAGTGACGCGCGTAAAGGCGCTCGCATGGCCTTAACCATTACCGGGGCTGGTGGTTTAGCCTTGTTAGCGGGTATTGTTTTATTAGGCGAAGTTGTCGGTAGTTACCAACTAGATGTGGTGCTTAACAGCGCAGAACTTGTGCAACAACACCCTTATTACATAGCTATTCTAAGTTTGTTTTTACTTGGTGCATTCACTAAATCGGCGCAATTCCCCTTTCATTTTTGGCTGCCACACGCCATGGCAGCGCCCACTCCGGTAAGTGCTTACTTGCACTCGGCTACCATGGTAAAAGCCGGTATTTTCTTACTTGCGCGCTTCTACCCTGTGTTAGCAGGTACCGAAGTATGGTTTGTGGTGGTATCGTTAACCGGTTTATTTACCTTACTACTAGGCGCCTATACAGCCTTATTCAAGCACGACTTAAAAGGCTTACTGGCGTATTCAACCATTAGCCATTTGGGCTTAATTGTATTGCTGCTGGGTTTGAATACGGAGTTGGCTGCAATTGCCGCGGTATTCCACATTATTAACCACGCTATTTTCAAGGCCTCGCTGTTTATGGCTGCCGGTATTATTGACCACGAGTCAGGTTCGCGCGATATGCGTAAACTCAATGGCTTATGGAAGTACATGCCGATTACTGCCACTTTAGCCATGGTTGCTTCTGCCTCAATGGCTGGGGTGCCGCTACTCAATGGTTTCCTATCCAAGGAAATGTTTTTTACCGAGACTCTCGACCAAAGCATTTTAGGATCTTTGTCTTGGTTAATTCCGGTATTAGCCACCATTGGCGGTGCCTTTGCGGTTGCCTACTCTCTGCGCTTTATTCACGATGTATTCTTTAACGGTGAACCTAAAGGTTTAACCAAAACGCCGCACGAGCCACCTCGTTACATGCGCGTGCCGGTAGAAATATTAGTTGCCCTGTGTTTAGTCGTCGGTATCTTCCCTGCCTACACCGTGGGGCCATTGCTAGATAGTGCTTCGTTAGCGGTGTTAAACCATCCATTGCCTGAATTTAGCTTGGCGATATGGCACGGTTTCAACGTTCCTTTACTAATGAGTGGCTTAGCGATTGCCGGTGGATTGGCGATTTACTTAAACCGTAAGCCCTTGTTTAGGTTTGAAGGCTTGTTCCCTGCCATTGATGCCAAAATAAAATTTGAAGGTGCAATTCAAGCCTGCGTGCGCTGGGCACAAAAAGTGAATCAAACCTTAGAATCTGGCTCGCTGCAGCGTTACGCCTTTTGGTTATGCTTTTTTGCCTTAGCCTTAATTGCCCCGCCACTATTAGATTTGGATACAACTCGAGGCTCTCAAGCGGAATACCCGCTAAACGGTGCTGTAGCCATTGCCGCTGTATTGCTTGTAGCAGGCTCGTTGGCGACGGTAATTTGGAGTCACTATCGTTTAATTGCTTTGCTCATGTTGTCGCTAGTGGGTTTAGTGGTATCAATTACTTTTGCTTACTTCTCAGCCCCAGATTTAGCCTTAACTCAGCTGTCGGTAGAAATTGTAACGGTGATTTTATTACTACTGGCCTTGTACTTTTTCCCCCAACACACCCCTACCAGTAAAAGCCGACCCAGCCACTTTGTTCGAGACTTGGCGGTAGCCTCTTTAATCGGCTGTATCATTGGGAGTATTTGTTTTGCGCTGATGACTAGCCCGCTCGATAGCATTTCAGAGTTCTTTATCGCTAACGCTAAAACCGGCGGCGGTGGGACTAACGTGGTTAACGTAATCTTGGTGGACTTTAGGGGCTTTGATACCTTTGGTGAAATTACCGTATTGGGTATTGCAGCCTTAGGTATTTACAAATTGATTGCACGCATGCGTTTGTCAATGCGCACCAAGGATCACGATGGTCGCTTGTGGGCCACCGATAAATACCCGGTGCTTCTATCGGTTATTTCACAGAGTTTGTTACCGCTATTCTTGTTGATTTCGGCCTACATATTCATGCGTGGTCATAACTTACCCGGCGGTGGCTTTATTGCTGGACTGATCACCTCCATTGCTCTCATTCAGCAATACTTGGCGCATGGCGTAGATTGGATGACCAAACGAGTAAGCGTAAGTTACCACTACTTTATCGCCATTGGTTTGGTAACAGCTGCAATTACCGGCTTAGGCAGCTGGGCCTTTGGACGACCTTTCTTAACCTCGTGGTTCGATTACTTCTCGCTCCCTTGGATAGGTAAGTTTGAATTAACCAGTGCCTTGGTATTTGACCTAGGCGTTTACCTCACCGTTATTGGAGCAACATTGTTGATTTTAGCCAACTTAGGCAAGCTCACCACCAAAGAACGCCTCACCGTAGGAGTAAGATAATGGAACTCGTTTACTCGGTGTGTGTAGGATTTATGAGTGCCTGTGGCATATTTTTGATGCTACGTGGCCATACTTTTACCTTAGTTATTGGGCTTACCTTGCTGTCTTATTCCGTTAACTTATTTTTATTTGCCAGTGGGGGTTTAACCATAGGTTCGCCAGCGGTGCTTAATGGCTCAGAAAACTATGCGGATCCGCTCCCCCAAGCCTTAGTGCTTACCGCCATTGTGATTGGTTTTGCCATGACCGCATTTGCGGTGATTTTAGCAATGCGTGGACGCGCAGACTTAGGCAATGACCACGTTGATGGTGATGACCCTGTAGACCCACTAGCGCGGGAGGATAAAGCCTAATGAGCTTATTAGATCATTTAGTTATTTTTCCTATCCTGCTGCCATTTTTTGCCGGGGTTATTTTGCTCTTCCCTAGCATGAGTAGTGCGCTGAATAAACAACGCGTATTCACCATTGCGACCAGTGTATTGATGGTGATAGCAGCCGCGATGCTGCTGATAAAAGTGCAAAGTACTGGTATTCAAGTTTACGCATTAGGTAACTGGTCTGCTCCATTTGGCATTGTGTTAG
Organism: Agarivorans sp. 1_MG-2023; assembly: GCF_030548385.1. Classification (NCBI taxonomy): domain Bacteria; kingdom Pseudomonadati; phylum Pseudomonadota; class Gammaproteobacteria; order Alteromonadales; family Alteromonadaceae; genus Agarivorans; species Agarivorans sp. 1_MG-2023. The sequence goes on from NZ_JAUOSJ010000012.1 coordinate 129,833, forward strand.
TTGCTGATGCTTTTTCAGCGTTAATGATCGCCTTAAGCGCTATTTTAGGGCTTACCGTCATCCTTTACGCAAGTGCTGGCGAAGATAAAAACGGGGCCTTCTTTCACCCCTTAATTATGTTCCAACTAATGGGGATTAACGGAGCATTTTTAACTGGCGATGCCTTTAACTTGTTTGTATTTTTTGAAGTGCTATTAATTGCTTCATACTCACTGATGATCCACGGTGGGGGCAAACAACGGGTTCAGGCAAACATACATTATGTATTCCTAAACCTTATTGGCTCGTCATTATTTTTGTTTGCTTTAGGCACCCTTTACGGCACCTTAGGCACCCTGAACTTTGCCGATATGGCCGACAAGATCCCTCATCTTTCTAATAATGAGCTGATGATTACTAAATCTGGCGCATTGCTATTGCTTGCAGTATTTGGCTTAAAGGCCGCGATGCTGCCACTGCACTTTTGGCTACCCAAGGCTTATGCAAATACCAGCGCGCCGGTGGCTGCTCTATTTGCGATTATGACCAAAGTAGGCATATACAGCATTTGGCGCGTTCATGGGGTCATGTTCGGCAACCAAGCTGGCGAACTGGCTAACATCGCGTTGCCATGGCTATGGCCGATAGCACTGGCTACTATAGCAATTGGTGCGATTTCGGTGTTAGCGAGCCAAAGCTTAAGGGTTTTATGTAGCAACTTAGTGATAGTTTCGGTTGGCACCTTGTTAGTAACAATTACTTTAAACAGCGTACAAGCTAGCACAGCCGGCATTTACTACTTAGTACACAGTACGATAGCTTGTGCAGCGATGTTTTTACTCGCTGGCTTGATTCAACAACAACGAGGCAAAGCTGAAGACCGCTTTGTTACCGCTAGAGCGATGCCGCAATCTGCTAAGTTAGGTTTTGTATTTGCGTTGCTGGCTATTGCCTTGATTGGTATGCCACCGCTGTCTGGCTTTGTGGGTAAAGCCTTAATACTGCAATCGGTAACTGATACCAAGCAAATGGCCTGGATTTGGTCACTCATTTTAGGCGCCGGACTGATCTCGCTAATTGCCTTGTCGCGCGCGGGCACTTCATTGTTCTGGCGAACCAGCGGTGAAAACACCACCGCGTTGCAAGGAAGTCCTATCCAGTACTTAGCCATTGGTATTTTGCTTGCACTGTTGCCACTGATGGTGATTTTTGGAGGGCCTATCAGCGATTACGCACAATTAGCTGCCGAGCAGCTCAACGCAGGTTTGAGTTTGCAACAACTTAATGAGGTAGCCAAATAATGAGTAAGAAAAGTAAGTTTGTTTGGTTCCCTACTCCCTATCACAGTTTATTGCTTTGGTTAGTCTGGCAAATACTGCATGAGTTTAGTCGTGGCCACATGGTACTTGGAGCGGTATTTGCCATCGTTATTCCTTGGATTGTTGCCCCCCTTAGCGAAAAAGAACCAGTGGCTAAAAACCCGCTAAAGGTACTACTCTATTTGCTGCGCTTGGTGCAAGACATCATTGTCTCCAACTTCGAAGTCGCCAAACGCGTGCTACAAAGTAATCGACACCTAAAACCAGCGTTTATTGCCGTACCAATTACCATTAGCGAACCACTGCCACTGACCATTTTCACTAGTAGTGTGTCACTAACACCTGGTACTTGTAGTGTTGAACTATCTAATGATAAGCAATGGCTTTATGTGCATGTATTGCACTTAGAAGATGAACAAAAGCTAATTGCTCAAATCAAGCAACGCTATGAAGCGCCGATTAAGGAGATATTCCAATGTTAAGTTATGCCACTTTGTTTGCTAGCGGCTTAATCTGTATCGCTCTGGCGCTAAATGCTTGGCGTTTAATTGTGGGGCCAACAACTCCCGATAGAATCATCGCAGTAGATACCATGTACATAAATAGCATCGCGCTAATTATTTTACTTGGGCTTTATCAAGGCACGACCAGTTACTACGAGAGCGCTTTGTTAATTGCGTTATTAGGCTTTGTAAGTACCGCCGCCTTTTGTAAATACTTGCTTCGCGGCGACATCATAGAATAGGACTAAGCGATGACCAATATATTAGAAATTGTGGTTAGTATTCTGCTAGTGCTTGGCGCTATTATCATGTTGATTGGCTCTATTGGGCTAGCTAAGCTTCCTGATTATTTCACCCGCTTGCATGCCCCAACCAAGGCTAGCACTTTGGGAGTAGGCTGTATCCTAATAGCCTCTATGGTGTATTTTAGTTTCGACTTAGGCCGGTTGAACTTAAAAGAATTTCTCATCACGATGTTTTTATTTATTACAGCACCGATTGCTGCACACATGCTAGCCAAAGCTGGTCTGCAGTATAAAGTGAAGCTAAAAGAAGACACTTATAATAAAGAGCTCTCGGCAAAAGCCTATTTACATAAAGCGCCAGATGAAGACTAATCGGCACCCCGCTGAGTTTTTTAACCAAGCGGCCGAGAATAACAAACAGGCTATACTCAGCCAGTTAGCATCTCGTTTAGTAAGGTCACAACGAGTATTAGAGATTGGCACAGGCACTGGCCAACATGCGGCATATTTTGCTAAAGCCTGCCCACATCTCCACTGGCAGTGCTCAGATCAACAAGCCAACTTAGCAGCCATTGAATATTGGCACAGCTACTTTGAGTTAAACCGCCAAACTCAACCGCTTAATTACCAAATTGGCCAAGACAGCTGGCCTTGCGAGTGTGATGCAGTGTATACCGCAAATACCGCGCACATAATGAGCCCAACCATTGTGCAACAGATGTATTCAGCCATTGGCAAAGGCTTGCCCGTTAACGGCTACTTCTTTCATTATGGGCCATTTAAGCAAGCAGGCGCTTACAGCAGCCAAAGTAACCAAGCATTTGACCAGATGTTGCAACAACGAGGTTACGGCGGCCTACGAGACATTGAGGAGCTGATAAGCTGGGGAGCGCTTGGTAGGCTAGAGTTATGCGAGCAAATTGACATGCCAGCAAACAACCTCTTGCTGGTATGGCAAAAACGTTAAACACCGGGTACAAAAAAGCCAGTCTTTAGACTGGCTTTTTATTTAGCGTGAATACTGATTAATCAGCACTAGCGGCTTTATCTTCATTGCTATAAATCAAGATAGGATCGCTCTCACCTTGAATAACTGTTTGATCGATAACCACTTTCGAAATGTTATCAATCGATGGCAAGTCATACATGGTATTAAGCAGTACTGCCTCAACAATTGAACGTAGACCACGAGCACCGGTTTTACGTTCCATAGCTTTGTGAGCAATCGCCCGTAATGCGTCTTCACGGAACTCTAATTCAACATCTTCGAGTTTGAACAACGCACCATATTGCTTAGTTAGCGCGTTTTTAGGTTCACTTAAGATTTGAATCAAGGCGTCTTCATCTAACTCTGTTAGCGTAGCAACTACTGGTAAACGGCCGATGAACTCAGGAATAAGACCGTATTTTACTAAGTCTTCTGGTTCAACCTTAGAGAAGGTCTCGCTTAACGAGTTCTTATCCGCTTCGCCTTTTACTTCTGCGCCAAAACCGATACCAGTACCGGTTGAAGCTCGTTGCTCAATCACTTTATCTAAACCGGCAAATGCGCCGCCACAGATAAACAAGATTTTAGAGGTATCAACCTGCAAAAACTCTTGCTGAGGATGCTTGCGCCCGCCTTGAGGAGGCACTGATGCAACTGTACCTTCGATTAGCTTAAGCAAGGCCTGTTGTACACCTTCACCAGATACATCACGAGTAATCGATGGGTTATCTGACTTGCGAGAAATTTTGTCAATTTCATCGATGTAAACAATACCGCGTTGGGCTTTCTCAACATCGTAATCACATTTTTGCAGTAACTTCTGAATAATGTTTTCTACGTCTTCACCCACGTAACCTGCTTCGGTCAATGTGGTGGCGTCAGCCATTGTAAATGGCACATCTAACAGGCGAGCCAGCGTTTCAGCTAACAGTGTTTTACCACTACCTGTTGGACCAATCAGTAGGATATTACTCTTACCTAACTCGATACCGTCGGCTACATCACCATTACGCAAGCGCTTATAGTGGTTATACACCGCTACCGCTAATACTTTTTTAGCATGGTCTTGGCCAATAACGTAGTCATCAAGATGTTCCCTAATTTCTTTGGGAACAGGTAAGGCATTGCCTTCTTTTTTCGGCGATATTTCTTTTATTTCTTCTCGAATAATGTCGTTACATAACTCAACACATTCGTCACAAATATAGACGGAGGGACCGGCAATCAGCTTTCTCACTTCATGCTGGCTTTTACCGCAGAAGGAGCAATACAACAGCTTGCTGCTATCTCCATCACCCTTGCGCTTATCTGTCATTCGTTAACCTCAAACTATGTAACACTCTTAGCTCTTATCTACAGTGTAAATCAATCCGCTAAGAATGCTATTTTCACTATGCTCTATCTGTACAGACCGTGAAACAATACTAATTATTCACGACGTGCAAAAATATCGTCGACGATACCATATTCCTTGGCTTGTTCAGCCGTCATATAATTATCGCGATCGGTGTCTGCAGCGATAGTATCAAAACTTTGTCCGGTATGCTCGGCTAACAACTCGTTCATACGACGTTTTGTTTTAATGATCTCATTTGCATGAATTTCAATATCAGATGCCTGACCTTGATAACCACCCAAAGGTTGGTGAATCATTACTTTAGCATTTGGCAAACAGTAACGTTTACCTTTTGCGCCACCAGCCAGTAAGAATGCGCCCATGCTGGCCGCCATTCCCATACAAACCGTACTAATATTTGGTTTGATAAACTGCATAGTGTCGTAAATTGCCATGCCAGCGCTAATAGAGCCGCCCGGCGAATTAATATAGATAAAGATATCTTTCTCTGGGCTCTCTGATTCCAAAAATAGCAACTGAGCAACCACAAGGTTAGCCATGTGGTCTTCCACTTGGCCAGTTAAAAAGATAACTCGGTCTTTCAGTAGTCGAGAATAAATATCAAAAGAGCGCTCCCCTTTAGAGGTTTGCTCAATAACCATTGGCACCAAAGCCGCCATGGGGTCGAATGCAGACTGATTAACTTCTTTAGACATTGATGCGCTCTTCCTTAAAAAAAATGGCTCGTATGTAGTACATACGAGCCATTATATGCGAGATAAAGGTGGCTAAGTCAAATTAGACCTTAGTTTGCACCTTGCTTGTTCATAATTTCGTCAAAAGCGACTTCTTTTTCAGTTACTTTTGCTTTATCAAGTACAAATTCAATCGCTTGTTCTTCTAACACTACGTTACGAACGTTGTTCATCAACTCTTCGTTTTTAGCATAGTGCTCTAAAACTTCTGTTGGATCTTCGTAAGCAGATGCGAAAGAAGCAATATGTTGCTTAACTTTTTCATCGTCAGCTTTCAGTTCGTTAACTTTAATTAACTCACCTAGTAGCAAACCAGTGCGTACGCGACGTTGCGCTTGCTCTGTGAATAACTCATCAGGAAGCTCAGGAGCATTTTGTGCATTTTCACCAAAACGTTGCATAGCTTGCTTACGTAGCTGCTCAATTTCTTGAGATACTAGCGCCGCAGGCACGTCAATTTCGTTTTGCTCGATAAGGCCAGCTAACACTTGCTCTTTAACACCCGCTTTAAGCGTTTGCTCTAGCTCGCGCTCCATGTTCTTGCGGATTTCAGCTTTAAGTGCGTCTAGTTCACCAGACTCAATACCGAATAGTTTAACGAATTCTTCGTTAACTTCTGCAAGTTCAGGCTTCTCTACTTTGTTTAATTTAATATCGAAAGTAGCCGCTTTACCTTTTAGGTTTTCAGCGTGGTAATCTTCAGGGAAGTTCACTTCGATAGTGAATTCTTCGCCAGTTTTCTTACCCATGATTCCATCTTCAAAACCTGGAATCATACGACCAGCGCCCATAGCTAGGTCAAAACCTTCTGCTTTGCCGCCTTCGAATTCTTCACCGTCAATTTTACCTAAGAAGTCTAGGTTTACGCGGAATTCGTTTTTAATCATGCCCTTGGTTTCTTTCCAAGTAGCTTGTTGCTTACGTAAAGTGTCGATCATTGCATCAACATCTTTTTCGTTTACTGTAGCAACTTGTTTCTCAACTGCGATTGCATCTAAGCCAGAAACTTCAACTTCTGGGAAGATTTCAAACGTAGCGCTAAAACTAAACTCACCATCTTTGGTGTCGCCAGGCTGAAGTGCTGGTGCACCTGCTGGGTTTAGTTTTTCTTGAATGATTGCTTCGTAGAATGAACGTTGCATAGCTTGACCAGTCACATCGTGACGAATCGCAGCACCGTAACGCTTCTTAATTACGCTTACTGGCACTTTACCAGGACGGAAACCGTCGATGCGAGCACGACGTGATTCTTGACTAAGCGCTTGCTCAATTTGCTGTTCGATTTGCGCAGCGTCAATCGAAATCGTAACACGACGCTCCAAGCCCTGAGTTGTTTCTACTGAAACCTGCATTTTATTACCTCGGCTATAGTCAGCACCCTGCTGACAATTTACTTACGTAAACAATGGGAGTTTAGCTGTCCACTACTGCGAACTAGCTGTCCTTGAATAAGGGCCCATAATTTCAAAACGCCGCATTATAGCCATGGTTTCGGTCAAGGTCGAGGCTGTTTGCTCGATAATCACAGATATCGCGTAAATATTTGCTGCTACGCATACCCGTTTGGCGATTTTAAACGCACAAACCCCAAAACGCATAAAACAAGCCTTTGGCGCTAAATGATAGATTGCTTGCTTATTGTTAGCTCAGCCGCACAAAAATAGACCAACGACTCTAGAAGACTAGGCAAGGCGATTACTAACTTTTATACTCTCCCCCAATAAACCAAGTGCAATTATTAGGGATAGATGAAGAACCAAGGCTTTACGTTAATCGAGTTAGTTGTGGTGATTATTGTTCTTGGCATTCTTGCGGTTACCGCTGCCCCCAAGTACTTAAACCTTTCCAGCGACGCGCGGATTAAAACTATTGAACAGATCAAGGTAAGCGTTAAGGCCGCTAACGATCTACTCACACTAAAATCTTATATGCCCAGCTATGTTGCCCAGCAAGTTGCCAACCGTGAGGATTTAATCGACGTTGATATGGATGGTGATGGTAACTTTGATGTGTTTAACCCCGATAGCCCAGACGTGCGCTTAAAATGGCGCTATTTAGACAATACCGACATTACTAAGCGTATTGATATTGACGATACCTTTGTACTACAGGAACAAGGGATTGCTTTTACTTACCTAGGTTACGATAGAAACGATAACGGCCAAGTCACCGACGACAACTGCTATTTTCAATATACTCAAGCCAGTAATGATACTACACCTCCGCAATACGATTTAATCACTAGCGGCTGTTAGTTGCCTTAAACGACCTCGTGAAAGGCCTAAATATTCTCACTAATTCAACAGCCAAACAGCTCAACTAAAAGCCATATCAGTTAACACCACCGCAACACACAAGAAACATCAAACCATTTTTAATGTCAGCATCTTATACACCAATCACAAAACAACCATCAAAAGGTCACACCACTTAGTGATAAATCAATCACTTGTGGGTTTGGCGCACTTAATGCAGCCGTAATCACGCAGTATTTGTAAGGATATAAAACAACTAAAAAATTAAAAGGATATAGACCATGGAAACGTACAAAAAGATAATCGCTACTGCATTGTTTGCTAGCACATCATTTACTAGCTTTGCTGCAACTATCTACCTAGACCCATTTGCTGATAACTCACGATTAACTGATGGCGCATCAGCGCTTAGCGTTGTTAGCGAATCGAAATCCACTTTAACCGGGGGTAGCTGTGTAGGTACGATTTGTAAGCACAATGACAATTCTCAATTTAGCAATGATGGCACGGGCGGTCTAATGGGCTTATTACCCTATACGGCTAGTCTGGATACACAAGGCTTAGGCACTGATTGGGTGCTAGACCTCGAATACGAAGGTGTTTCAGGAGGCTATGCTAACGGCGTATCATATTACGACGACTATAAAACCTTTGGTTTCCACCTTCACAATAAGTTAAACGGAGAAACCCACAAAATTGCTGAGCTTCTGGTCACCGGTGGCCACCTAGAAGTAGGTAATAGCCATATAGATGGTTTATTCAACTATGACTGGTATGACGACACTGTTGATAGCGACTTAGCCACAAGCTTCTTCAATATTAAAGTAAACGATACTATCACTTCTATATATGACTTATGGAAGCAAGGTAGCGACGTAGCTTGGCGCTGGGATTTTAATATCGCCGGAGGGGAGGAGATCCTTTATACAGGTGATTCAACGGCAGCGTTTCGAGATGTCAGCATCACCGGCGAAATGCAAATATACGCTGTAGATGAGCCCGCTACACTGGCAATATTTGGTATTGGTTTAATACTATTAAGCAGTGTTAATCGTAAACGATTTGTTTAACACAATTTGTCACTAAATCAGCCTAAGGGCTGATTTAGTTTTTTACTCCAAGCCCACAAATAATACATAGACCTCAATGGAGTAGATGAAATACGTCTAGGTAGACGGATCGAATATCAAGAACGCTTTACCGGAACAAGTTTATTTACTGAGAGTAAACTGATAACACATGATGAGAGTTATGAGTGGTAAATACTGAGTAACAAATACAAAAAAGCCCCGTCATTACTGACAAGGCTTTATCTAGTGATCTGTGATGAGCAAAGTTTAAAAGCGAACGCCCGACTTTATGCCTAAACCCACCACAGCAGCTTACAAATACAAAAAAGCCTCGTCATTGCTGACGAGGCTTAATGTAGTGGTCGGTGATGAGAGATTCGAACTCCCGACCCTCTGGTCCCAAACCAGATGCGCTACCAAGCTGCGCTAATCACCGAAAACTTGTTGGTATGTTTTAAGCGTTACCCACGCTTACACCAATAATGGTGCGGAAGGAGAGACTTGAACTCTCACACCTTGCGATACTAGAACCTAAATCTAGCGCGTCTACCAATTCCGCCACTTCCGCAAAACTATTTTCGCAACATTGCTATGGCAATGTAGTCGAATAATGGGGTGAGTAATGGGGCTTGAACCCACGACAACCGGAATCACAATCCGGGGCTCTACCAACTGAGCTATACCCACCACAAACTTTTCGTGCTAATTAAAGCACATATTTGGCGCACCCTGTAGGACTCGAACCTACTACCTACGGCTTAGAAGGCCGTTGCTCTATCCAGATGAGCTAAGGGCGCATCTTTAGCGTCAAATAACCCAGTGTAAACACTAGGCTTTAAAATTTGGTCGGTGATGAGAGATTCGAACTCCCGACCCTCTGGTCCCAAACCAGATGCGCTACCAAGCTGCGCTAATCACCGATTTGTTTAAAGCACTGCTTTGTGCCCTTCAACGGAGGCGAATACTACCCACTTGGATGGTCAGCGTCAAACAGTTTTTAACGCTTATTTACCGATTGGTTACAGCATAGCCAAATTGAGTGGTTTTCGACAGTATCGCGCTCCATTTATCATCAACTTACCTTCTATAAAGGTTAGATGAGCTTACAGCACTCTCCTCATTCTAAACGCAACAAGTGATTATTAAGATCATTGTTATTTGTTAATCCAAATCAAAAGGCTAATACGACTAAAGTAGTAGTCTTTGGCTGTTTTATAAAACACACATTAAACACAACTCAATTGTTACAGTTGGAATGGAATCTCATGAGTGATGTAGCGTTATCCATCTTGGTCTTATCGGCCGTGGCTGTTATTGGCCTTTGGTTTGGTGGCTTAAAAATTCGCGGTGTTGGCTTAGGCATTGGCGGCGTATTATTTGGCGGCTTATTTGTTGGCCACTTTATTAAGCAATTTGGTTGGCACCTCGACCCCCATGCCCTGCACTTTATTAAAGAATTTGGCCTTATTCTGTTTGTTTACACTATTGGTATTCAAGTAGGTCCAGGTTTCTTTGCTTCCTTAAAAGCCAGTGGACTAAGGCTTAATTTGCTCGCCGTTGGCATTGTATTGCTTGGCGGTGTGACCGTCGTAGCCTTACATTATATCTTCGATCTTCCTTTAAATGTCTTTTTAGGCATATATAGTGGCGCAGTAACCAATACCCCCTCTTTAGCGGCCGGGCAGCAAATATTGCAAGAACTAGGCATGGCAACCGAGGACACAACTGTGCTTGGTTTGGGTTACGCCATGGCTTACCCCTTCGGCATTCTAGGCATCTTACTAACGATGTGGATTATTCGCTTAGCCTTTAGAATAGACATAGATAAAGAAGCTGAAGAGTTTGACAACGCTAAAGGTAAAAAGAAGCAAAGCCTATTAGACATCAATGTCATCATTGAAAACCCCAATTTGAATGGCTTAGCGTTTTCTGATTTAAGTAAGCTTATTGGTGAAGATGTTATTTGCTCGCGAGTTAAATCGGATGGCGAGCTTAAAGTCCCTAGTCCCGACATGCTTATGCACAAAGGCGACTATCTGCACTTAGTTGGGCCCAGCCGGATTAAGTTAGACCAGGCCACATTGATTATTGGCCAGGAAATTAGCGAGTCATTATCCACCAAAGGTACACTACTTCGTAGTGAACGGGTGGTGGTTACTGAAGAACGTATTCTTGGTAAAAAACTTAGTGAACTCGATTTAAAACACAGTTTTGACGTTATCATCTCGCGACTAAACCGTGCCGGTGTGGAGCTAGTTGCCAACAAAGACACCATCTTACAGTTTGGTGACATTTTAAATATTGTCGGCCCCAGTGAAGACATCGAAAAAGTGGCAAAAAGCCTCGGTAATGTGCGCAGTAAACTACAACACGTACAAATGCTACCTATCTTTATAGGCATTGGTTTGGGTGTATTGTTAGGCTCTATGCCTTTGGCTATTCCAAGTTTGCCAGCCCCTCTTAAACTCGGTTTAGCCGGTGGGCCGCTAATTGTAGCCATTATATTAGCCCGAATCGGTAGTATAGGTCGCTTATATTGGTTTATGCCACCGAGTGCCAACTTGGCCTTACGAGAAATAGGTATTGTGTTGTTCTTAGCGGTGGTAGGAATTAACTCAGGCGCTAACTTTATTGAAACCTTAGTAGAGGGTGACGGCTTAAGTTGGATGTTCTACGGCGCGTTTATCACCTTAATCCCATTGTTAATCATTGGGTTTATTGGTCGTTACATACTTAAAGTTAACTATCTCAGTTTATGTGGCTTAATGGCTGGATCAATGACCGATCCACCAGCCTTAGCTTTTGCTAACTCAATTCACAGCACTTCTGGTGCTTCAGCGCTTGCTTATGCCACTGTTTACCCTTTGGTGATGTGTTTACGCATCTTATCTCCCCAGGTTATTGCCGTGTTGCTTTGGGTAGCAGCGTAATCTTAAAGGCCCGCTTAAAGCGGGCTTTTTCATTCCGTGACTAATAAAGCCACAATTCTCTTCAAAAAAATCTGACATTTTTTCGCCTATCATGCCAAAATAGCGCCCTCTAACATCGCCAATCATTCGTTAAAGAAGAATCAATGTCTGCACAAATAATTGATGGAAAAAAAATAGCCCAGCAAGTTCAAGATAAGGTTGCTGAACGGGTAAAGCAAAGAGTCGCTGAAGGAAAACGTGCTCCTGGACTCGCGGTAATTTTGGTGGGTGATAATCCCGCCTCTCAAGTATATGTAGGCAGTAAGCGCCGAGTATGTGAGGCCGTTGGCTTTATTTCTAAATCAATCGATTTAGATGACAATACTGATGAGCTAACGCTATTAGCAGAGATTGACAAACTAAACGATGACCCACTAATAGACGGTATTTTAGTTCAACTACCGCTACCAAAAGGCATCGATGAAACCAAAGTGGTTGAGCGTATCCGTCCAGATAAGGACGTTGATGGCTTTCACCCCTACAATATTGGCCGCTTAGCCCAGCGCATTCCCGCTTTGCGTCCATGCACCCCTAAAGGCATTATCACACTAATCGAATCTACCGGTGTAAGCCCTTATGGCTTAGAAGCCGTAGTGGTTGGTGCATCGAACATTGTGGGTCGACCAATGACCTTAGAGTTGCTACTTGCGGGTTGCACCACCACCACATGTCACCGCTTCACTAAAGACTTAGAAGCACACGTGCGCCGCGCTGATTTAGTGGTAGTTGCCGTTGGCAAGCCGCAATTTATTCCTGGTGAGTGGATTAAACCAGGAGCGATGGTTATCGATGTAGGTATTAATCGCTTAGATAGCGGAAAACTAGCCGGCGATGTTGAGTACGAAGTAGCGCGTCAAAACGCAGCGTTTATTACGCCTGTACCGGGCGGCGTTGGCCCAATGACAGTAGCCACCTTGATTCAAAATACCTTAGAAGCCTGCGAAGAGTTCCACGACCAATAGTTAAAACTGGCGAGTACTTTACTCAAAGTATTCGCCTTTTCTAATGCAACTTAATCAAAAGTAAGCTAATTTTAAACAAGGAACTTGACTAGGATAGCTTATGTTCGGCCGTTACTTATTGGCAATTTGTTTGTTACTGCCCTTAGCCTCTAAGGCGACCACAATTAATTTTGTAACGGAAAACCTCCGCCCATTTAACTACGTTGAAGACGCTCACCTAACCGGTATTTCGGTTGAATTACTGCGCTTAGTTTGGCAGGAAATGGGCGAAGACCCACAACCGATTAAAGTAAAAACCTGGGAAAAGGCCTACTACTTACTGCAACATCGGCCTAATATGGCCTTGTTTTTGACTATGCGCAGCCCGCGTAGAGAACACATGTTTCATTGGGCCTGCCCAATCACCACCTCTGATATCGAGTTAATTGCCTTAAAGTCACGCGCCATAGAAATAGACGAAGTTGGCTCTGACTCAAAAATTTTATATGGCGCAATGAAAGCCGGTGTTGGTGAACAGTTGTTGCTCTATAAAGGTGTAGAGTTTGAACAGATATCGTTAACTGATGATCTTGAGAAAGCCCTACGAATGTTAAAGCGTGAGCGAGTTGACGTGATAGCGTCTGAACCAGAAGTAATTAACCAAACCGCTGCAGCTTTAGGTTTTGAAGAAGAGTTGTTTGAATCAGTTTATCCACTTGGAAAACTTGAAGGTTGTTACGCCTTTAGTCAAGGCACAGACCCTGAGTATTTAGAACGATTTCGCCGAGCACTGTCAAAAGTCACAGCCACCGAGCAATATCAACGCCTGCTAGATAAATACCAGATGTAAAAAAGGCAGCCTAAGCTGCCCTTTTGTTAGTTTGAATACTTTATCTAAGCCTTACGCCAAGTAGTTCCGCCCGCTCCATCTTCTAGCACAATGCCCATTTCACTTAAGCGATTACGCGCAATGTCTGCCGCGGCCCAATCTTTGTTAGCTCGGGCTTCATTACGGGCAACAATCAGTGCTTCAATCTCAGCTACTTCGCTATCGTGTTCACCTTGTAAAAAGCTATCTACGTCTTGATTAAGAACACCTAGTACGCTGCTTAACTCAAGTAACAAACTGGCATATTGCCCAGCCAACTTCAGATCGCTTTCTTTAACACGGTTAATCTCTTTGGCTAACTCAAACAATACCGGTAAGGCTTCTGGCGTATTAAAGTCATCGTCCATCGCCACTTTAAATTGCGCTCGGTAAACTTCGGCCTTTTCTCCCGCAATATCTTGCAGTTCAACTCCGCGTATAGCGGTATATAAACGCTCTAGTGCTGAGCGAGATTGCTTAAGATTATCTTCTGAGTAGTTCAATTGGCTGCGGTAGTGGCCAGACAATAAGAAGTAACGCACGGTTTCCGGGTCGTACACTTCTAGCACGTCTTTAATGGTGAAGAAGTTCCCCAAAGATTTCGACATTTTTTCTTTGTCTACTTGCACCATGCCTGAGTGCATCCAATAGTTCACATAATTGGTTTTATGGGCACAGCAAGACTGGGCGATTTCATTCTCGTGATGAGGAAAGGCTAAATCTGAGCCACCACCATGAATATCGAAAACATCACCAAGGTGCTTCATGTTCATTGCAGAACATTCAATGTGCCAACCTGGGCGACCGTTTCCCCAAGGCGATTCCCACATTGGTTCGCCCGGCTTAGCGCTTTTCCACAACACAAAGTCTAAAGGGTTACGTTTATCTTCTTCTACTTCTACCCGCGCGCCCGCTTGCAGCATTTCAAGGTTCTGCAAGCTCAGCTTTCCATAGTCAGCAAAAGTATTCACTTCAAACAATACGTCACCACTATTGGCTACATATGCGTGACCATTAGCTATCAGCTTCTCGATTACCTCAATGATCTCAGGCATGTGAGTGGTTACACGTGGCTCTATATCTGGGCGTAGCATATTTAGAGCGTCAAAGTCGGCATGCATAGCATCGGTAAAACGCTCAGTCAGCGCTTCACAACTTTCGCCATTTTCAGCCGCACGTTTGATAATCTTGTCGTCAACATCAGTGATATTACGTACAAAATTTAATTCATAACCTGACCAACGTAAGTAACGTGCTACGGTATCGAAAGCGGCGAAGGTGCGAGCATGGCCAATATGGCAGTAGTCGTAAATGGTCACTCCACAAACATACATACCCACTTTCCCTTCTTCTAAAGGTTTAAAAGCTTGTTTCTTGCGGGTTAAGGTATTGTATATCTGTAACATCTAATTGTTTTCCTGTTCCATCTACGGGTAAATTCTTAAGCTGGCTATTCTACCATCGCCGATAAGGAAAAACAGCCGATTTAAGCACTGTGACTAGTCACTGCGCATGGGAAAGTTTAGAATCGGTTCACTTACCAAAAAAGGCTGAAAAAATGGTTACTTTACACACAAACTTTGGCGATATCGTTGTTAAATTAAACACTGCAGAAGCGCCTGAAACATCTAAAAACTTCTTAGCTTATGCAAACGACGGTTTTTACACTGACACTATCTTCCACCGTGTTATTGACGGTTTCATGGTTCAGGGCGGTGGTTTTGCTGCTGGCATGGAAGAAAAAGAAACCAATGCGCCAATTAAAAACGAAGCGAACAACGGTTTATCAAACAAAACCGGTACTTTAGCAATGGCACGCACCATGGATCCTCATTCGGCTTCTGCTCAGTTTTTCATTAACGTGAATGACAATACCTTTTTGGACTTTAAAGCAGAAACTACCGAAGGTTGGGGTTACTGCGTATTTGCAGAAGTGGTTGAAGGCATGGACGTAGTAAACAAAATTAAAGGTGTAGATACCGGCAACTTTGGTTACGTTCACTCTGATGTGCCACTAGAAGAAGTGGTTATTAAATCTGTAAGTGTTGCGGAATAAGCCTAGGTGCTAACCTATTTTATTGCGGATTTACATCTTAGTGACGATCGGCCCGATATCATTCGGGCCTTTCTAGACTTTATTGAGCAACAAGCCCCAAAAGCTGACGCGCTGTACATACTAGGCGACTTGTTTGAGTTTTGGATTGGTGACGATGATAAAACGCCCGTTGCTAAACAAGTAGAATTAGCCTTAAAAGCCCTAAGCGATTCTGGCGTACCTAGCTACTTTATTCATGGTAATCGAGACTTTATGGTTGGCAAAGCCTACGCTAAACGCTGCGGCATGACATTGCTCGAAGAAGAGAAGCTTGTTGATTTATACGGCAAAAAAGTACTCATTCTTCACGGTGATACACTGTGTACAGACGATGTAGGTTATCAAGAATACCGCGAAGTCACTCAAAAGCTTTGGTTAAGAAGACTGTTTTTACTACTGCCCTTGTTTGTTCGGCAACGCATTGCCAATAAAATTCGCAGTAAAAGTAAGCAAGCGAATACCAGTAAATCATTGGGTATTATGGATGTTAACCAACAAGCAGTTGAGCAACGTTTTGCCGAGCAGCCAATTGACTACATGATTCATGGGCATACCCACCGCCCAGAGATCCACCAGCTAGCATTAAGCGGTACCAAATACCGTGTAGTATTAGGCGATTGGTATCAACAAATGAGCATATTAAGCGTTGATAACAACGGTTTAGTTTTAACGGCGAATGGTCAGGCTCAGAAGCTTGAGCTTGGTCAATAAAATCAACATTAAGCATTAGCGCTTTGCTATTGCCATTTGTTATAAAAATAGCGCAAAATCTAGCCTAATCAATCATTAAGCACCGCCAAAGCCGATTTGTTTATTTTATAAACTACTTGACGACTTAGCAGTCATCACGCATAACTTAATTATTAATGTTGCACTAATGTTAATTTTGCGAGGATGCGCCTATGTTATTTAGTCATGTTTGGGGACTAGCTTCACATACAAAAGAAGAATGGCAAGACATTGATAAGCACCACGAAGGGATCGGAGCGAGCTTATCTCACTTATTATTAATGGCATTAATTCCTGCCATTTGTGGTTACTTTTCTACGGTACATATTGGCTGGAAAGTAGGAGCAAATAGCTTCTCACTCACCAGTGAAAGTGCGGTGTTTATGTCTGTTGCGATGTATGCAGCATTGGTTACGGTGGTATTGTGCTTAGCCTACGCCGCGTTATGGATGGCAAAAACCTTTAATACCGATACCACTTACCAACAAACTCTAGAACTATCAGCTTACGTTGCTACACCAGTGTATATGGTGGGCTTTGCAGCGCTCTATCCTGAACCTTGGTTTGTTATGGTGGCAGGCTTAGTAGGCGTTACTTACGCTATCTACTTACTCTACACGGGAGTACCAATTATTATGCATATCCCTGAAGAGCGCGGATTCATCTTCGCCAGTAGTTTAGTTACCGTAGGCTTAGTGATGTTAGTGACAGTACTTATCTCAACGGTAATTCTGTGGTCTAGCGGGGCTGGGCCCATATTTGCTAACTAACTCCTTCTGCAATAAAAAAGCTCGCTAATTAGCGAGCTTTTTTACATATGCTGTTATTTTAATCGTCTTCTTTTTGCCGCTTGGCTTTGGGTACGTGAGCGATGCTTTCGTACTGACTTTCTAATACGTTGGCTACTACGCACTCTGTCATCAATCTTAATAACAGTATTCTCTTCTTTGCTTAACTGCACCAAACCACGCAAGTAGTTAACTTGCTCTAAAGGCATTTCCTGCCAGCCGCTGCGAGGCAAACCTTTAGGTAATGGAATTAAACCATAGCGTACACGAATCAAACGGCTAACCTGCATGCCTTGTGATTCCCACATTCTACGCACTTCGCGGTTTCGGCCTTCACTTAAGGTTACTGAGTACCACTGATTGATACCTTCACCGCCTTGACGCCTTACCGTGGTAAACGCAGCACGACCATCTTCTAGCTCCACACCACTGCGTAACGTTTGAATGACTTCGTCATTTACATCGCCAAATACACGCACGGCATATTCACGCTCAACTTCAAAGCTTGGGTGCATTAAGCGATTAGCTAATTCACCATCGGTTGTAAACAACAACAGACCAGAGGTATTAATATCTAAACGACCTACTGCAATCCAGCGACCATGTTGTAAGCGTGGCAAGCGGTCAAATACCGTCTCACGACCTTCAGGGTCGCTTCGAGAACAGATCTCACCTTCTGATTTGTGGTAAGCCAGTACTCGACAAATAGTATCTTCCACTTTCTGAATGTCGATAACTCGACCATCCACTCTAACTTCTGCCCCTTCTTCGATGCGGTCACCTAACTTGGCGATAGCCCCATCTACGCTAACTCTCCCTGCGTCTATTACAGCTTCCATCTCACGACGTGAGCCTAAACCGCTACGGGCCAGGACTTTTTGAAGTTTTTCACTCATTTTTCTTATCCGAATGATAAAGTGCGCTAAGTCTGAAAGTCTTGCGGCAGTTTTTCAAGTAAAGATTGATCTAATTCTGGCAAATCAGCCAGATCTTTCAAACCAAAGTAATCTAAGAAGTTGTTAGTGGTAGCAAACAAGGTAGGTCTGCCGGGTATTTCTTTATGGCCAACACTGCGGATCCAATGACGTTCTTTAAGCACGCTAATGATATGGCTACTCACCGCAACCCCACGAATAGCTTCAATCTCACCGCGAGTAATAGGTTGCCGATAAGCAATTAAGGTCAGTGTTTCTAACATGGCGCGGCTAAACTTGGGGGCTTTTTCGGCCCATAAATTAGCCAAATGCGGAGCATACTGTTGCCGAGCTTTAAACTGAAATCCGGAAGCTGTTTCAACTAATTCAATGCCAGAATCTTGGTAACGTTGCACTAATTCTTCCAAAATCATGTTAACCTGGGTACGAGCTAAACCCACCTCGGCCAATACCGTTGCTTGTAGTTCCTTAACACTAAGTGGCCGGCCAGCAACAAACAAAGCAGCTTCGACTAGTTTCACTAAATTGGGTTTTACTGTCATCTATACTTCTTCCGCACTAACAAGTATGACTTGAATCGCCATCAATGGCTGGCTTTGTACGCACTTAATATAGCCTTCCTTAATCAACTCAAGAATCGCCAGGAAACTCACCACTAAACCGCTACGCCCTTCATCTAAAGAGAACAGTTGAGTAAATTCAACAAATTGATGCGCTTGTAATTTAGCAAGAATGTCACTCATACGTTGTCGTGTTGATAATTTCTCACGCTTTATCTCGTGGTGCTCAAAATTAACCACTCGCTGAGCAATCCCTCGCATAGCTTGCAGCAATTCATCCATGGTTACTTCTGGGTAGATAACATTCACCGGTAGCTCATCGGGTTTAGCCACCAAAGCATCAAAAGTATCTCGTTGTTGCCGCGGCAGTGTGTCTAGCTTTTCGGTCGCGTCTTTGTACAGTTCGTATTCTTGCAAGCGCCTAATTAACTCAGCACGCGGATCAAGCTCTTCTTGTTCATGCTCTTGAACCGGCAGCAAAGTACGCGATTTTATTTCTGTCAGTAAGGCTGCCATTACCAAGTACTCTGCCGCCAGCTCTAGTTTCAGCATACGCATGGCTTCAATGTATTCCATGTATTGTTGGGTAATGGCCAATACTGGCAAGCGTTCTATATCGAGTTTTTGCTTGCGAATAAGGTACAGCAATAAATCTAGAGGCCCTTCAAACTGCTCAAGAATAACCTCCATAGCATCGGGTGGGATAAACAAGTCATCGGGAATATCCAGCCAAGGCTCGCCATTTACACTGGCAAGCGTTAGCTGTTGAGTAGGCGAAAGCTTATCTTGCATTTATTCGAAGGGGCTGGTGTCGCCCGCGCCGCTACGAAGCACTTCAGGTTCATCTTCCGATAAATCAACCACCGTTGTAGGTTGCTCTCCTAGATAGCCGCCATTAATAATGAGATCAACTTGGTGTTCTAAGTCATCACGGATTTGCTCCGGATCAGACTCAGTCAAGTCATTACCCGGAAGAATTAAGCTCGAAGACATTAACGGCTCGCCAAGCTCTTCTAGCATGGCTAAGGCAATTTTGTTGTCGGGCACTCGAATACCGATAGTTTTACGTTTAGGGTTTAGTAAACGGCGCGGTACTTCTTTGGTTCCCTTAAAAATAAAGGTATATGGCCCAGGAGTATTATTACGCAATAAGCGGTAAGCCTGATTGCCCACTCGCGCGTATTCCGATAATTCTGACAAATCGCGGCACATTAAAGTGAAATGGTGGCTTTTATCTAACTGACGAATTCGACAAATGCGCTCTAACGCAGCCTTGTCACCAATATGGCAACCAATGGCATAGCCTGAATCCGTGGGATAAATCACCACACCACCCTGCTTAATAAGGCTAGCAGCTTGTTTCATTAAACGCTGCTGAGGGTTGTCTGGATGCACATAGAAAAATTGACTCATAACGATCCCTGCTATTACGAATGCCCCATTGGCATTTGCAGATTATTGATTTTGCCAGCGCTGCCAAATAGGCTGACATTTCTCGGGTAAGTGTAAACCTCTACCCAGTTCTCGCCAAGGAGAAGGATGATGAAAATCTGAACCCTGCGAAGCACTTAGGCCATGTTGTTCCGCTAATTCGGCAAGCCACTTCAACTGGTCTTTGGAGATTTGCGGCATGGCTATTTCCATACCGTCTCCGCCTGCATCAGCAAACTCGGCGACCAGTTTACGGATCCACTTATTCGATAAGTCATAATGAGTAGGATGCGCTAATACTGCCATTCCACCCGCTTGATGAATAACCGCTACTGCCTCGGCAATGCTCATCCAGTTATTCGGCACATAGCCGGTATTACCGCGGCTTAAATACTTATCGAATACCTTATTGAAACTGCTGGCTATGCCCCGCTCTATCAATACCTTAGCAAAATGTGAGCGAGTGATAGGCGCAGTACCTGCCAAGCTTTTAGCCTCACTATAAACATCATCGATACCGGCCTTTTCTAAACGGCGGCTCATCTCTTGAGCCCTTATTTCACGCTTATCTCTTTGCTCAAGCAAATGCTGTTGAAGTAGTGAATTTGAGGTATCCAGATTTAAACCTACTACGTGAATGTCAAAGGCATGCCAAGCTGTAGAGATTTCAGTACCGGCGATAATTTGTAGGTGTTTTGCGCTCGCTTTTGCTTCGGCCACGCCATCGGTTGTATCGTGGTCAGTAATAGCCAAAACGTCGACTTGCATGTTTTCAGCACGCATTACTATTTCCGTTGGCGTTAAGCCGCCGTCGGAGGCAGTAGTATGGCAATGCAAATCAAATCGCATTAAATTTCCTAATATTTTTCTTGACTTGGTTATGTCATTTACAGTTAACTTAGTTTATCAGAATGACTTAGGATAAACATGACAACTTTTCTTCTTACCAACAAATCTTGGTGGTGGCGCACTCCGAAATAAACGGGTGTGAGTTGTTGTATTTCCAATACATTTTACAGAACAACAAAAAGCCCGCTTAACGCGGGCTTTTTTTATATTTACGCTACGGCCTTATCCAGGAGTAACGAACCATGAGTAATCACCCTAGGGTGCAGCTAAACAACCAAGTGATAGATGCTAGCTATGTGCACGATCCGCTAAGCCTCTATCAAGAATTGTGTAAAGAAAGCCAGCACAACGTATTGCTAGAGTCTTCAGAAATTGACAGTAAAGAGAATTTACAGAGTTTGATTTTGGCCGATGCGGCGCTAAAGATTACGTGCACCGGGCGGCAAGTAAACTTCTCTGCTATTTCGCTGAATGGTGAAGCAGTAATAGCCGCAATAGCGAGCAAAACCGACGCTTCTCTTATTACCCAACAATCTGCCACTCAACTGGTTCTACACTACCCTCTCCCAGCCACTAATCTAGATGAAGATTCTCGCTTAAAAGCAAATTCTCCGGTCGATGCTTTGCGATTAATAATTGCCCTTTATGGCGATCTTACCGAGCACGACAAGGGTGTATTTATCGGAGGGGTATTTGCCTATGACTTTATTGCCAGCTTCGAGCAACTTCAAGACGTAGCCGAAAGCACTAACATCTGCCCAGATTACCAATTTTATCTAGCTGAAACCTTATTGCTCATTGATCATCAAGAACAAGTAACCCATTTGATTGGTTCACTCTATCATGACGATGAACAAGCGCGTATCAACCAACGCTTAGCGCATTTGGTTGAGCTGTGTGAACATGAGAATCACCAACAAGCTGAGCCCGACTTTAGTGGCTACCAAGGTAAAATTGAAGCAGATATTAGCGACCGTGATTTCTGCCAAAATGTTGAAACCATGAAAGACTACATTCGCCAAGGCGACATCTTTCAAGTGGTTCCCTCTCGCAGTTTCAAACTCTCTTGCCCAGACAGCTTAGCCGCTTATAGAGAACTTAAAATCACTAATCCAAGCCCATACATGTTCTATTTGCAAGATAGCGAATTTGTATTGTTTGGCGCCTCCCCTGAAAGCGCCATTAAATATTCTGCAAACAGCCGAGATGTAGAAATTTACCCCATTGCCGGCACCCGCAAACGCGGTTTTAATGACGATGGTTCAATTAACCGTGATTTAGATGGCCGCTTGGAGCTAGAGCTGCGCTTAGACAAAAAAGAAACCGCTGAACACATCATGCTGGTTGATTTAGCACGCAACGACGTAGCCAGAATCAGTGAACCTGGTACTCGCCATGTAGCCGATTTGCTTAAGGTAGACCGCTATAGCCACGTTATGCACTTAGTATCTCGAGTCATTGGTACTTTACGCAGCGATTTAGATGCACTGCATGCTTATCAAGCATGTATGAATATGGGCACCTTAGTGGGTGCGCCAAAAATTAGAGCAGCTGAGCTGATTCGCTCGGTAGAACAGCAACGCCGAGGCAGTTATGGTGGCGCGGTAGGTTATCTTGCAGGTAATGGTGACATGGATAGCTGTATTGTTATTCGTTCAGCCTTTGTAAAAGATCAGGTCGCCCATGTTCAAGCTGGCGCAGGTGTCGTGTATGATTCATTGCCACAAGCAGAAGCAGACGAAACCCGCAGTAAAGCCGCTGCTGTATTAAATGCCATTGCCCGCGCCCACGGCTCTACTTTGAAGGACGTTAGCCATGACTCATAGTGTATTTTTACTCGATAACTTTGACTCATTCACTTACAACTTAGTGGATCAGTTTCGTAGCCAAGGTTTAGATGTGCGAATTTACCGTAATCATTTGAGCGCCAGTGAAATCAAACAGCATATAGACGACAGTCCGACTCCACCGGTATTAGTGCTTTCTCCAGGCCCCGGTAACCCACAACAAGCTGGCTGCATGTTAGAGCTGATTGATTTGTGTAAAGGCCAAGTGCCCATTATTGGCATTTGCTTGGGTCATCAAGCGCTAGTAGAAAGCTACGGCGGCGTGGTAGGTAAAGCCGATGAAATTGTTCACGGTAAATCGTCGGCCATTGACCACGACAACAAACTCATGTTTGAAGGGCTTACCAACCCACTGCCGGTGGCACGTTATCACTCTCTCGTCGCCACCTCTATGCCAGAGGGTTTAACAGTAAGCGCGCATTACCAAAAGATGCCAATGGCAATAATTAATGAAGCCGATAAAGTCGTGGGCTTTCAGTTCCACCCAGAATCCATTTTAACCAGCGAAGGGGCAACGTTGTTAGCCCGCAGCCTAGACTGGGCAACACAGCAGGAGCAAACGTAATGCAGGCTATTTTAGAGCAGCTATATCAAGGACAAAACCTTAGCACCGAGCAAGCACAGCAAGTGTTTAGTCAAGTGATTCAAGGTGAAGTAGACCCTATTGTATTGTCATCACTACTTACCGCTTTAAAAATTAAAGGCGAGCAACCACAAGAAATTGCTGGCGCGGCTAAAGCCTTGTTAGACAATGCAGCGCCGTTTCCTAGTCCTGATTACGACTTTGCCGATATTGTAGGCACTGGCGGTGATGGCCATAACACCATTAACATATCCACCACCTCAGCATTTGTGGCAGCCAGCCTTGGGGTAAAAGTGGCAAAACATGGTAACCGCAGTGTATCCAGTAAATCAGGTTCGTCTGATTTATTAGCCGCACTGGGTATCAATATTCAGATGACACCAGAAACAGCACGCCGCTGTTTAGACGAATTAGGTTTGTGTTTCTTGTTTGCGCCGCAATACCACGCAGGGGTACGCCATGCCATGCCGGTTCGCCAAACCCTAAAAACGCGAACCATTTTTAACGTGCTTGGCCCGCTAATTAATCCAGCTCACCCTACTATGGAAGTCATGGGCGTTTATGATCCAGCGCTTGTTTCACCTATTGCCCTAACCCTGCAACAGCTGGGCATGAAAAAAGCCATGGTGGTGCATGGCGCTGGCCTAGATGAGGTGGCAATACATGGCCCCACTCAAATTGCAGAGATTAATGGTAGTGAGATTAGCCAATATACCTTAAACCCTGCTGACTTTGGGGTTGAGCAAGCAGACTTAGCGGCGATTAAAGGCGGAACCCCAGAAGAAAACAAAGCGATTACCCTAGACCTATTGCAAGGTAAAGCCACCGCCGCTCAGCAAGCCGCTGTAGCAGTAAACGTGGCAATGCTTCTAAAACTAGCGGGTAAAGCTGATAGCGTCGCCCAAGGCGTTCAAATGGCCATAGATGAAATGGCCTCTGGTCGACCATTGACCCTAGCAAACCAATTGGCGGAGATGAGCCAGTGAGCCAACAACTAGAAAAACAAGCCACCATTCTCGACAAGATTGTGGCAGATAAAGAAATTTGGTTAGCCGAGCGTATGCAACAGCAACCTTTAGCCAGCTTTATTGACCAAGTTGAGCCCACCGAGCGCAACTTTTATCAAGCCTTGAGCGGCAGCCCAGCTAAGTTTATTTTGGAATGTAAAAAAGCCTCTCCTTCGAAAGGTTTGATTCGCCCTGAATTTGATTTGGATTTAATTGCTGGCGTATACAAAAACTACGCAGCGGCCATTTCAGTGCTTACCGATACCAAGTATTTTCAAGGAGAATTTGACTACGTTACGCAAGTTCGTGAGCAGGTTGAGCAACCGGTATTGTGTAAAGACTTCTTCATTGACGAGTACCAAATTTACCTTGCGCGTTACTACAAAGCTGATGCCATTTTGTTGATGTTGTCGGTATTGGATGACAACGAATATCGCCTATTGGCTAACGTGGCCCATAAACTCAACTTAGGTGTACTCACAGAAGTGAGTAACCAACAAGAGCTAGAGCGTGCCGTAGAGTTAAATGCCAAAGTGATTGGAATAAATAATCGTAATTTGCGCGATCTTTCGATTACTTTAGACCGTACTCCTGAACTAGCGAAGCAGATCCCTGAAGATAGAATCATTATTTCAGAATCAGGCATCTACCAACATCAACAAGTTCGCGAGTTGGCTAAATATGCTAACGGCTTTTTAGTGGGTAGTTCGCTAATGAGCAAAAATGATGTGGATATGGCCTGCCGTAGGCTCATTTTAGGCGAAAACAAAGTATGTGGTTTAACCCGTGAGCAAGATGTACAAGCGGTTTACCAAGCTGGTGCGGTATACGGTGGTTTAATTTTTGCCGAAAAATCTCCACGCTGTGTAGATTTAGCGCAAGCCGAACAGCTAGTGAAAGCCGCTCCGCTTAATTTTGTGGGTGTGTTTGTAAATAGCTCAGTAAATAACGTAGCAACGATAGCCAATCAGTTACAACTTCACGCGGTGCAATTACACGGCGATGAAGATGAAAGCTACATTGAACAACTAAAAGCGCAACTTGATAGCAGCTTGGTATGGAAAGCGCTGGGCGTAAGTGAACAACTGCCTAGTGCACCTAACAATGCCGACAAAATACTGTTCGACAGTAAGGTCGCAGGGCAAAGTGGCGGCACAGGCCAAACCTTTGATTGGCAATTATTAGGTGAGCACAGTCAAGGTGCGATGTTAGCTGGCGGTATAAGCCCAGCGAACATTCAAGACGCATTAGCGTTTGCTGCCGCCGGGTTAGATTTAAACTCAGGAGTAGAGCAATCTCCGGGAATAAAAGACCCTGCAAAAATTGAAGCGGCATTTGAGAAAATTAGACAGTACTAATCTGCCAAAGATTAGGACACGTTAGCCAATTATTAAGAGTAAGAATCAACAATGAATAAATTAGATCCCTATTTTGGCGAATTTGGTGGCCAGTTTGTACCACAAATTTTAGTGCCTGCTCTCGATCAATTAGAGCAAGCATTTATTGATGCCCAGCAAGACCCAGAGTTTTTGGAAGAGTTTAATGGTTTGCTCAGTGAATATGCTGGCCGACCTACCCCGTTAACGCTATGTCGCAACTTAGCTGCCGGAACAAAAACCAAAATTTACCTTAAACGTGAAGACTTACTTCACGGTGGTGCCCATAAAACCAACCAAGTATTGGGCCAAGCTCTACTCGCAAAACGCATGGGGAAAAAAGAAATTATTGCTGAGACTGGCGCTGGCCAGCATGGCGTTGCTACAGCGTTAGCCTGTGCGTTACTGGGGTTAAAATGCCGCGTTTACATGGGTGCGATTGACTGTGAGCGCCAAAAACCCAATGTGTTTCGCATGAAACTCATGGGCGCAGAAGTTATTCCCGTTCATAGCGGCTCTTCTACGCTTAAAGATGCCTGTAACGAAGCCTTGCGAGACTGGGCTGGCAGTTACGACACTGCCCATTATTTATTAGGCACTGCGGCAGGGCCTCACCCTTTCCCAACCATTGTACGCGAATTTCAAAAGATGATTGGCGAAGAAGCCAAACAGCAGATTATTAAAGCAGAAGGTCGTTTACCCGATGCGGTTATCGCCTGCGTAGGGGGCGGTTCCAATGCTATTGGTATGTTTGCCGACTTTATTAAAGAGGAAGACGTTCAATTGATTGGCGTTGAGCCTGCCGGCAAAGGTATTGATACCGACCAGCATGGTGCACCACTTAAACATGGTCGAAAAGGCATGTTTTTTGGAATGCACTCGTTATTGATGCAAGATCCTAACGGCCAAATTGAAGAGTCATACTCAATTTCAGCAGGTTTAGATTTCCCATCGGTTGGTCCTCAACATGCCCATCTTAATGCGATTGGTCGTGCAAGTTATGAGTCAGCCACCGACGAAGAAGCATTAGCAGCCTTTCAAGCCTTAGCAGAGAGCGAAGGTATTATCCCAGCCCTAGAGTCTGCCCACGCGTTAGCTTATGCCCTTAAATTGGCGGAGCAAGATAAAGACAAAGAACAGATTCTACTGGTGAACTTATCGGGTCGTGGTGATAAAGACATTTTCACCGTGGCTGAAATTTTCGAAGAACGAGGAAGCCTATAATGACTCAACGTTACGCTAATCTATTCCAGCGTTTAAGCGCTGAAAAACAAGGTGCCTTTGTTCCTTTTGTTACGTTGGGCGACCCTGATGTGGAACAATCCCTAGCGATTGTTGATGCTCTGATGGAAGGCGGTGCTGATGCGCTGGAACTCGGAATTCCCTTTTCAGATCCAGTAGCTGATGGACCAACCATTCAAGGTGCAAACGTACGCGCTTTAGCCTCGAATGTTACCCCGCCAAAGTGCCTAGAAATGCTCACAGCAATTCGTGCAAAATACCCAGAAGTACCTATT
Source organism: Agarivorans sp. 1_MG-2023 (assembly GCF_030548385.1). Lineage (NCBI taxonomy): Bacteria > Pseudomonadati > Pseudomonadota > Gammaproteobacteria > Alteromonadales > Alteromonadaceae > Agarivorans > Agarivorans sp. 1_MG-2023. The sequence goes on from NZ_JAUOSJ010000012.1 coordinate 156,778, forward strand.
GGCCTGCTGCTTTACGCGAACCTAGTCTATTCAACCGGTATTGAAACCTTTTACCAAAAATTAGCGGCAGCTGGCGTAGATTCGGTGTTAGTCGCCGATGTACCAATACGTGAATCTGCGCCATTTAGAGAAGCAGCTAACAAACACGGTTTGCAAAGCATTTTTATTGCACCGCCAAATGCTGATGATGAAACCTTAGCGAAAGTAGCTGAGTACGGCCAAGGTTATACTTATCTAGTTAGTCGTGCTGGTGTCACTGGTGCAGAAACCAAAGCTGGCGTGCCTGTTGGCAAACTGCTTAGTAAATTGAAGCAATTCAATGCCCCCCCAGCCTTACTTGGGTTTGGTATCGCTACACCCGAGCAGGTTGCTGAAACGATAGAAGCAGGCGCTGCGGGAGCAATCTCTGGTTCGGCAGTGGTAAAAATTATCGAGAATAACCTAGATAACAAACCGCTAATGCTAGAAACCCTGCGTGGTTTCGCTAGCTCAATGAAAGCGGCTACCGTTTAAGCACGCTTCTTGATACTATCAAAAGCCGCTTTTTAGCGGCTTTTTTATTAACCGCGACTACTGAGGAATTATGAAACAGTTTTTCGAGTTTATTCCCCTAATTATCTTTTTTGCTGTCTACAAAATGCAGGACATTTATGCCGCTACCCTGGCACTAATAATTTCAACTGCGATATTGCTGGCTATTTCTTACATTAAAAATAAGAAAGTTGAGAAAATGCATCTCATCTCTTTTATTCTGATTTTGGTTTTTGGTGGCTTAACCCTAATTTTACGCGATGACGACTTTATCAAGTGGAAACCAACGGTCATCAACTGGATTTTTGGACTGGTTTTATTAGTGAGTCAATTTGCTTTCGGCAGCCCATTGATTAAAAAAATGTTAGGTAAAGAGATGACCCTTCCCGATCAAGTTTGGTCAAAAGTAAACGTTGCCTGGGCATTGTTTTTTATCGCCTGCGGTACCTTGAACCTCTATATTGCATTTACTTATTCAGAAGAGTTTTGGGTAAACTTCAAGGTGTTTGGTTTACTCGGGTTAACACTAGTATTTACCGTAGGAACTGTTGTTTATTTGTATAAACACTTACCTAAAGATCAGCAAGAGTCTTTATCTCAGAAAAAGGATAGTTAGCATGTGGTACGTAATTTATGCCCAAGACGTTGATAACAGTTTAGAGATGCGCAAACAAGCTCGTCCGGCTCACTTAGAAAGACTGAATAGTTTGCTTAATGAAGGGCGCTTATTAGTCGCAGGACCAATGCCAGCGATTGACGCTGAAGACCCAGCTGAAGCTGGCTTTACTGGCTCAACAGTGATCGCCGAATTTGCCAGTCTCGAAGAGGCACAGAGCTGGGCAGATGCAGACCCATATGTTGATGCAGGGGTTTATGCCAAAGTAACTGTTAAACCCTTCAAAAAAGTACTTCCCTAGTCTATTAAAAGGCGAGTCTCTCTCGCCTTTTCTTCACTTTCACTTCGATTTTCTAGCAATTTCACTCAAATGAGTGATTCACCTATTTGGTTGTTGCCCTACATTTATTCATGGTTTTATCAAAAAGGAGAATAACCATGAAATTCAAACAACTACTCATCGCTATAGTATTCAGTGCAATTGGCCTAGGCAATGCTTTCGCCAATGAACCCACTGCCCAACTTAACCTAAATACCGCCAGCGCTGAGCAACTTGATGGGCTAAAAGGAGTAGGAATATCAAAATCAGCGGCCATTGTTAAATATCGTCAGCAAAATGGAAACTTCAAAAACGTAGAGCAAATTGTATTAGTTCCAGGCATAGGTGAGAAAATTTACCTAGATAATAAAGATCGAATGTATGTCGACTAACTCCTAAACAAGCATCGTCCGCAGCTAGTTGCATAAACTAGGGCGACTGCTCTTCTTCTCGTAAGTCTTTAATTATATATCCCCACAGATCTGATTTATCACAATTTAAAATGTCACTTTCACATGTTACATTAGCCCAGCATTTACCATTACTTTTCAAGAGACTGAAAATGACCATAAGAGTACGAAAAGCTGTACTGCCAGTGGCTGGACTTGGCACAAGGATGTTGCCAGCAACGAAAGCTATTCCCAAAGAAATGTTGCCGATAGTAGACAAACCGTTGATTCAGTATGTGGTTCAAGAGGCAATCGCCGCTGGCATCAAAGAAATCATCTTAGTGACCCACTCAAGTAAAAATTCAATCGAAAACCATTTCGATACCAGCTTTGAGTTAGAAGCCACACTTGAAAAACGCGTCAAACGCCAATTGCTTGAAGAAGTGCGTTCGATTTGCCCTAAAGACGTAACTATCATGCACATACGCCAAGGTGTCGCAAAAGGACTGGGGCATGCCATTCTCTGTGCTCACCCCCTTATTGGCGATGAACCTTTTGCCGTGTTACTACCAGACGTTGTACTTGATGACTCCACTTCAGATCTTCGTACTGAAAACTTGGCGGATATGGTTGCTAAGTTTAATCAAACGGGTTCTAGCCAAGTAATGGTTGAAGCTGTTGCTAAAGAGGATGTAAGTAAGTTTGGTATTGTCGATATTGACGGCAAGAAGCTTACGCCAGGTGAATCAGCAGACATGATAGGCTCTGTGGAAAAACCAGCTATTGAGGACGCACCTTCAAATTTAGCGGTTGTCGGTCGTTATGTACTCTCTGCACAAATCTGGAATGAACTAGAAAGAACCGCTCCAGGCGCTGGCGATGAAATTCAACTTACCGATGCAATCGACAGTCTAATGACTAAAGAAGCTACCCAAGCCTATTACATGGTAGGAAAAAGCCATGACTGTGGTAGCAAGTTTGGCTATATGAAAGCCATCGTTGAGTTCGGATTACGCCATCCTGAACTAAGGGATAGATTCACTAAATACCTATCTGAACTTAAGCTTTAAGCTACAACACTTCAAAGCGCTTAACTAGCGCTTTGAAAGCCCTCCCCAACATTTAGCCCTACCACAATTCAAATTATGAATAACCCTTCTTTTCTATAAGAACTTACTCTCTACTAGTAATAATCTTATTTTACTAATCGCTTTTCTATATCTCACAAAACAACTCCCTAAATAAGCAGCTAGCTACGCTAGAAAGGAAGCGCAACATCCCGTGTAGTCCATCATCAGAAAATAGCGAATAGGCTCAGTGGGTACAAGTGAGGGTGCCAGCCTTGCTAAGAAGCAAGCCAAAAAAACCATTGGTCTACCTTGTATGTTCAAGAAAGTGATAAGCGGGAAAGGGTAGAATAAAGCTCTTGTAAAAACGCAGAGTAAATTGCCAAACGTGATAAATCGCAGGC
>NZ_JAUOSJ010000013.1:0-151361 GCF_030548385.1 Agarivorans sp. 1_MG-2023
TGGTGGGTTGTGAAGGATTTGAACCTTCGACCAATTGATTAAAAGTCAACTGCTCTACCAACTGAGCTAACAACCCGCTCTGAACTTCAGTTAAATCCGGCTCAAAATTGCCTCTGCAATTGCCCCGACTCAACGGCGGCCTATGATACGGATTTAAGACTGTTGTGCAATAGTATTTTGAATCTTTTTTTCTAAGCGTTCAGCAATTAAGCAACCAGCTTCATGTTTGTACAGAATTTTGAATTTGCTGAACTTTATTCGCTTAAAAGCGCGTTAAAACTGCGCTAAGCGATTCTGTGCCAATCCTGCTGCTGCAGAATTTGGATGCTCTTTTACGACGCGAGCAAACAAGCTTTTTGCCTCTTCATTGTTATTTTGAAATTGTGCAATGATACCCAATTTTAACAATGACTCAGCAACCTTATTAGATTGCGGATAATCGTTAACAACTTTATTAAACTGTTCTGAAGCCGCATCACGTTGTCCACGTGTATATTGTAGCTGGCCTAACCAATAATGCGCGTTAGGTGCATAATTGGATTTAGGGTAGTCAGCAATAAAGCCTTGAAAAGCCGGTATGGCGGCGTCGTAATCTTTATCTTGCATAACCAAAGCTACAGCGGCGTCGTAAGCTTGGTCTTCACCGGCAGCGGTTGGCGCAGCAGAATCGGTGGTTGATTTTGCGGTCACAGGCGAACTTTGTACTTGCGCGAATCTGCGATCCATTTCTTGATAGATTTCGCGTTGGCGCTCAATCATTTGTTCAATTTGATAATTACTCTGCTCTAGCTGCCCCACTAAGGTAGACATGCTGTTAGACATATCTTCTACTTGATTTTGTAAGTCGAGTTGAACTTGATTACGCGCTTGCAACATACGCTCTAAGCGCTCAATGCGTTGCTCTAAACTTAAGCTAGACGCGGTTGACGTAACAGCTACAGCTTTTGACGAGCTACCGGCTTCCTCTACAGGGGCGGCGGCATAAATACTAGCGGAAAATAAAACGGCTACAGAAGTAGCCGTAATCATATTAAGTTTCATAAATTACTCTACACGATTAAGCGTATTAATAAACTAACACAGCACGACGATTCTTAGCCATAGCTGCTTCGGTATGAGAATTATCTACAGGCTTCTCTTCGCCGTAACTTACGATTGAGATCTGCGATGCTAACACACCCAAACTTTGCAAATATTTTGAAACGGCTTTACCACGGCGTTCGCCCAACGCGATGTTGTACTCTGGCGTGCCTTTTTCATCGGTATGGCCTTCAATTAGCACTGATACCGATGGGTTATCACGTAAGTAGCTAGCGTGAGCTTCAAGAATTTCGGCGTATTCACCGCCGATGTCTGAACGGTCAAACTCAAAGTAAACCACTTGGCTTTGACGTAATTCAGCAGCCTTTTGGCGCTCTTCTTCTTCAGCACTCAACACTGGATCAACTGAACCAACTTCTACGCCGCCAGCTGTTTCATCAGTAGTGGTATCTTCGATAATAACGGTTTCTCCACCGGCTTTATCTGTTTCGCTCACATCACTATCGCTAGTGTTGTTTGAGCTACACGCTGCTAAACCCGCAAAGGCTAAACCTAAAAATATTGTTTTTACTACTCTTTCGAATTGCATTATGGATTCCTTGTAATCACATAGTTTTTTCTAGTTTAAAAAAGGAGACCAAGCTGGAGCGCGTACACTGCCCTCTTTAGCTGGTAAAGTTGCTTTAAATCTTCCGTCCATGGACACCAATGCCAACACTTGGCGGCCGCCGGCCACTGTGCTGTACATAATCATGCTTCCGTTCGGTGCAATTGTTGGCGACTCATCTAATTGAGTGCGCGTTAATACTTGTACATAACCCGTATCAAAATCTTGGCGAGCAATGCGATATTGGCCGTTAACACGACTCACCATCACCAGTGCTGAACCGTCAGGTGTTACCGAGCCACCTAAGTTCATTTCACCTTCCCAGGTAACGCGGTTGATTTTGTTAGTGTCTAAGTTAACTTTGTAAATTTGTGGTTTACCGCCACGTTCCGAAGAAAACAGTAAATCGTTGCCACTTGGCAACCAGGTAGGCTCAGTATCGATTCGACGGTTTTTAGTGATACGTTTTAACTTTTTACTGGCAACTTCAATCACGTAAATATCTGGTTGGCCATCTTTTGATAATACCAAGGCGATTTTGGAACCGTCTGGTGACCATTCTGGCGCCCCATTAATACCGCTAAAAGATGTGAGTTTGGTGCGTTGTGACGTATAGATATCTTGAACGTAAATCTCTGCAGTACGGTTCTCAAAGCTTACGTAGGCCAGTTGACGGCCGTCTGGTGACCAAGACGGTGACATAAGCGGTTCTTGAGAGCGCAATAAGGTTTTTTCATTGTGACCGTCATAATCAGCAATGCGTAATTGATATGGGTAGGTCGCTTCATTGTTCACCACTACGTAAGCGATACGAGTGAGAAATGCACCCCGCTCACCAGTCAATGACTGATAAGCACCATCAGAGATCAGATGCGACATTTGGCGCAACTGAGCGCGTGCAACACTTTTGAAACGGTCGAGCAAAATATGATCTTGGCTAGTCACTAACTGGCCATCTTTTAGCTCTTGTTTATTACCCGCGGTTACTTGCCCTCGTAATACATCTACCAAGGTGTAACTCACTTTGAACTTACCCGCCTCTAGCGCTTCTACTTTTCCGGTCAGTACCGCTTCTACGCCTAATGCTGCCCACGCTTCATAATCAATTTGTTCTATTGATTGTGGGGTTTGCGGCATATCACTAATGGCAACAGGGTTGAACTTGCCTGAGCGGCGTAAGTCATCCGCGACTACTTTCGCTAAATCTAGAGGGACGTCTCCATGTCCTTGCCATACAAACGGCACTACCCCAACAGGGCGAGCGCTGTCTACACCTTCCGTGATTACAATTTCTAGGTTAGCTTGAGCAACATTCATAAATGCGAACACTAAGCTCACACTCACTAAGAATTTTTTCATCATCACAGCTATTCCGGTTTTAAGGTTAAAGTAATATTTTTCATTTTCGCAAATACATCTGGGTCTTTAGAAACGGGTAACGACACCGCTTTTTTAATCGCTCGACGAGCGGATTCACACACTGCTCTATCACCTTTACCATCACCGATACTGGTAACAAAACCGCTAGAGGCCAAAGTGAGTTGGATCTGGCACTGTCTACCTAACATACTTGGTTCAATCAACCAGTTACGTTGAATAGTAGACATAATTAACGCGCGGTACTTATCTACCTCACCAAGTACTTGGCGTTGATGTCTGGCATTTGCTTCTACAGCCATTTCCGACTGCATTTGACGCTCAAACTCAGCTTCCTGGCGAGCGATTTCAGCTTGGCGTTTACGTTCAGCTTCAGCTTTAGCCGCCTTCTCAGAAGCAACTCTCGCCTCTTCTTCTTTACGTTTGCGAGTTTCTTCTGCTTTACGTGCCGCTTCTTCAGCTTTCTTTTGCTGTTCCACTTTACGCACTCGCTCGGCTTCTGCAGCCACGGCGGCAGCTTCTGCTACTTTGCGCTGTTCTTCTTTCTTAACTCGTTCAGCCTCGGCTTTAGCTGCCTTTTGCTGCTCTAGTTTTTGTTTTTCTTTGGCTCGGCGGGCTTGTTCGTCCGCTTTTTTCTTAGCGTTTTCCTGCTGGCGTTTTTCCAACTCCAGTTGCTTAATTCGCTTTTCTTCAGCTAAGCGCTTTTTACGCGCTTGCTCGGCGTCTTTCTCGGCCTTGGCAATACGTTGTTTTTCTTTATCTACCTTGGCTTGTTGCTGATTCTTTAAACGTTCAACTTGCTGAGTCACTTGATTAATGTCTACAGCCGTTGCGTTAATAATAGGTGCACTCGGTGTTGGCTCTAGCTTCACCCGCTCAAAATCTACCGACCATACCAAAGCGATAAACAACCCGGCATGCAGCACAATTGAAATAATAACCGATAGGCTAAATGGCGACTTCAATGCTATTCCTATTCTAATTATTGTCGGGTTGGGTCATTAAACCCACAGAAGGTACACCTGCACTTTGCAGCAATACCATTAAGTTAATAATTTGTTCATAGCGAACATTTTTGTCACCACGCACTACCACAGGCAAATCAGGGTCTAACTGCAGATGCGCAATCACTAAAGCTTGTAGATCGTCTCCAGACACCGATTGCTTAGCAGAGTCACTGTTATCGCCAGTGTCTAAAAAGTACTGACCACTTTCATCTACGGTAGCAACCAACGGTGGTTTACTGTCTTCGGGCATCGCTTCTGCGCTAGCCTGAGGCAAATCCACTTTTACCCCTTGGGTAATGAGCGGAGCCGTTACCATAAATATGATCAGCAGCACCAACATCACATCGATATAGGGCACCACATTAATCTCGGCAACTAAGCGTCTTTTAGGACGTTGATAATGGTTCACTCTCGCCCCTTACTAGTTAGCGCCAGTGTGCGTTTGACGATGTAAAATACTGGAAAACTCTTCCATAAAGTTGGCATAACCATTTTCTAGTTTAGCCACCCCGGTCGAAAAACGGTTAAAGGCAATAACCGCAGGAATAGCAGCAAATAGGCCCATAGCCGTTGCGATAAGCGCTTCGGCAATGCCTGGTGCAACCATATTCAAACTGGCTTGTTGAACTTCGCCTAAGGCGATAAAAGCGTTCATAATGCCCCACACGGTACCAAACAAACCGATATATGGGCTAATTGAACCAATTGTTGCTAGCATCGGCAGTTGGTTTTCTAAGGACTCAACTTCGCGAGACAAAGATACCCGCATACTTCGGTAAGTACCGTCCATAACCGCGTCAGCACTTCTGCCGCTGGTTTTATGTAATCGTACATATTCTCTAAAGCCTGAATGGAAGATTTGTTCCATTCCTTGTAAATGATCAGCACGCGCGTTGCTTTCTTGATACAGTTTGTTGAGATCTACACCAGACCAAAATTTCTGTTCAAAACTATCACTAGACGATTTTGCAGCCTTAAGTACTCGATTACGATTAATTATCATCGCCCACGAGTAAATAGACATACTCACCAACAATAACATTACAAACTTAACTAATAGGCTCGCCTGCCAAAACAAGCCGATAAATGACATATCAGAGTGCACCGAGTAAATCCTCTTTAAGTGTTTCAGGAATGGCCGTGGCCTTCATTGATGACAATGTGACACAAGCCACGGTAACCATTCCGTGGGCAATGACTTGTTGTGCAGCATTTGTGATTGTTTGTTCGAATACCATACTTGCTCGTTTCATCGTATCAATTCGCGTTGTTACGTTGAGCATTTGGTTAAATCGAGCAGGAAGCTTGTAGTCGATAGTAAGAGAACGAACAACAAAACAAAGATCTTGTTCCATCAAGGTATCTTGATCGTAGCCGAGCTCTCGTAGCCATTCTGTACGCGCTCGTTCAAAGTACTTGATATGGTTAGCATGATAAACAACGCCTCCCGCATCAGTATCTTCGTAATAAACCCGAACAGCTAAAACCGACATTACACCTACCCTAGTATTTCAATTAGAAAATACTATACACAGGCAAGTGCATAAGGTTAAGACTCAAACCACTTAATTTAGAGAATTGCGTGAGAAAACCGGGGTAACGGCTTAAAACTAAACACTTTAAGCCGATTTTTAAACCACACTGTCGTGACTAAACGACAGCATTTTTAACGCTTAGGTATATCAAAACCCAAGTGTAAATAGGCTTTATCGCTAGCAATGCGACCACGTGGGGTACGTTGTAAATAGCCTTGCTGAATAAGAAACGGTTCGAGTACATCTTCAATGGTTTCTTTATCTTCACCAATGGCTGCAGCAAGGTTGTCTAAGCCAACGGGACCACCTGCAAAAGTTTCCGTTATCGCTTTGAGTAGCTTAGTGTCCATGTAGTCGAAACCAGCACTGTCTACGCTCAGTAAATCTAGCGCCTTAGCAGCTACTTCTTGCGTTACTTTGCCATCAAATTTTACGTCAGCAAAATCACGAACACGTCGCAGTAAACGGTTAGCGATACGCGGGGTTCCTCTTGAACGCCTAGCAACTTCCCACGCCCCTTCAGCATCAAGCTCTAAATTTAGATAATGCGCACTTCGTTTAACAATCTCGGCCAAGTCGTCGGTTTTATAAAACTCCAAGCGTTGCACAATACCAAAGCGGTCCCGCAAGGGTGACGTTAACATGCCTGCGCGCGTGGTAGCGCCAATCAACGTAAATGGGGGCAAATCGAGTTTAATCGAGCGGGCCGCTGGGCCTTCGCCAATCATAATGTCCAGCTGGTAATCTTCCATCGCTGGGTACAGCACTTCTTCAACTACTGCGCTAAGTCGATGAATTTCATCAATAAACAATACATCGCCAGGTTCAAGATTAGTGAGCAAAGCTGCCAAGTCACCGGCTTTCTCTAATACAGGGCCAGAGGTGGTTTTAATATTCACATCAAGCTCGTTAGCCACAATATTGGCTAAGGTGGTTTTGCCTAGACCCGGAGGACCAAAAATTAACAAATGATCGAGCGCGTCATCTCTGCGCCTAGCTGCTTCAATAAATATTTCTAATTGTTCAACTACCGCTTGCTGGCCTGTGTAATCATCCAGCTTTTTGGGTCTAATCGCGCGGTCTACAGTTTCTTCTTCAATCACCGGCGTGGCTGAAACTAAGCGATCTGCTTCAATCATCTACTCTACCTTTGTTCACAAAGCCGCTTTTAGTGCTTCGCGGATCAACTCTTCACTGCTCATGCCGTTTGAATAAACTTGCTTAACCAGTTTTTCTGCTTGAATGCCTTTATAACCCAGCGACTCAAGCGCTGCAACGGCTTCTTCTTTAGGATCAACCGTAGCCACTAAGGGTAAGTCACCATGACTAGATAAACTGTCGCTTAATGGTGTTGCCGGTAGTTCGGCATTCCAGTTCTTCAAACGGTCTTTCATTTCAACTAACAAACGTTCGGCAGTTTTTTTACCAATGCCAGGCACTTTTACCAAACTTGATAAGTCTTCGTGTTTAACCGCGAATACAAACTGCTCGCAACTTAAACCAGACAAAATGGCCAAGGCCACTTTCGGCCCAATACCGTTTACTTTTATCAGCTCGCGGAATAACGAGCGCGAGGCTTTATCATGAAAGCCATAAAGCAGTTGGGCATCTTCTCGCACAATAAAATGCGTTAATAACCGCACCGACTCACCCAGTTCGGGCAATTGGTAAAAGCAATTCATAGGAAGTTGTATTTCGTAGCCTACTCCGGCTACATCTATCAATACAAAAGGTGGGACTTTTTCTTCTAAGATACCTTTAATGGTAGCGATCACTGCAAAGACTCCTAACTTTAGATAGCGTAAGCTTACCTTAAACACTGGATATATATCCAGCCCTCTATATTTGAAATTGGAAAATGTGTTGGCTAAGGGCTGATTAACTCGGGCAGCGACAACTCTATGAGTCTGTTAGCGATATATCTAAAACAAAAAGTTGCCATTACAATTGAACAAATAACCAACAAGGAGAGTGCACATAAACTAAATTGAGGTAACACATGAATAAATTAATGCTTATCGTTTCCGCTAGCCTGATTGTTTTAACTGGCTGTTCTAACACTCCCACTACTTACCATGGTGTAACGCTATTGGAAGACGACCGAGATATCTCTCAATGCACCGCGCTTGGCAGTGTTTATTACACTAGCCATCATGATTCAAAAGGACATGAAGCTCGCGATGAATATGTAAAATCGGTACGCCCACAATATCCAACCGCAGATACAGTATCAATCACCAGCTATCGTCAGGCCTCTAAAAAAGCCTTTAGGCGAGATGTGGCCATTAGAGGAATTGCTTATCAGTGTTACGACTTAGCCTCAGCAAACACCTCTACTGGCTAATTTCGTAAATCGACCAAGCCTCATGCTCAAATAGGCAAGAGGCTTGGACATATAACTAATGTAAGCTTTTATGTTTATGCACTAAGTTCCAATCGGCCAAAATAGCGTAGGCCGCCGGGATAATAAACAATACCATCATCGTAGACGCTACAATTCCAAACACAATAGACACCACAATAGGCTGCACCACTTGTGCTTGTAAACTGGTCTCTAACAACAACGGCAGTAAACCTGCTGCAGTGGTAAGTGAGGTTAAAAATACCGCTCTGAAGCGTTCTTTACTGGCGTTCACCACCGCTTGATAAACATCGTCTCCTTCATCTAAATGGTGCCGAATATATTGCACCAGCAATATGGAGTCATTCGTCACAATCCCAGCCAATGAAATAAAGCCTAGAATAGACGGCATACTTAGACTGTGTCCTAACAAAAAGTGTCCCCACAACACACCTATTAACGCCATGGGAATAACGGTTAATACAATCACGGGTTCAAGGTAGCTTCTAAATTGGAAACTCAAAATGGCAAAAACACCAAAAATGCCAATTGTGAAGCTCTTACCCAAAGACGACCCCACTTTAGCGCTCTCTTTAGCCTCCCCTTCAAAATCAACTCTTAAGCCAGGTATTTTAGCGATTAGCTCCGGGAGAAAACTTTTTTGCACCAGTTGCATCACTTCGTTGGTATTAGCAACTCGAGTATCAACATCAGCCATCACAGTTACCGTGCGTAAGCCGTCTATACGCTGAATGCGGACAAACGATCGTTGATATTCTAAGTTGGCAATTGAAGATAGAGGCACTTGTTTTCCGTCGCTAAGCACTACCGGGAAATTAGCCAAGGCTTGTAAACTACCGGATTGCGACTTATCTAAACGTACATCGATTTGAATGTTTTCAGGGCCAAGTTGAAATTCATCCGCAATCGCTCCTTGATAAGACGCTCTCAGTTGTTCAGCCACCATCTGTCCGTTTACATTAAAAGATTCAGCGCCACCACGTAACGAAATTACCACCTCTTCTTTACCGGGTCGCATGTCATCAAGGATGCTATTCACCCCTTTAAACTGGCTCAAATAGGCTTGCAACTCTACCGAGGCAGTTTTTAAGGTGTCTAAATCTGAATGCTGCAGCCTCACTTCAACAGCTCGTCCCGCTGGCCCCATGGTAGGTTGTGTAAACGCCAACGCTAACGGTAAAGCTTGCTCACCAACTTGTTCACGCCAGGCACTAATGAACTCTTCGATATAAGTATTGCGCACTTCTGCTGATAAAATATCTAACCGAACAGTTGCCACATGCGGACCAGATTCTCCGGCATCAGCGTTGTAATTGTATTGAGCGGTAATGTCGTGAATTAAACGCTGCGGCTCGTTATTTTGTTCGGTAAATTGTTCGCCAACTTGACGGGCAGCAGTCACAATTTCAGCAACTAAGGTTTCGGTTTGCGATAAGCTTGAACCGGGTGGGAGAATGATTCTTGCTTCAGCAATATCGCCATCAAGTTCAGGGAACGCGGTAAACTTTAGTAAACCGCTTACCACCAACGAAAACGATAGCAGCAATAAGCCGAATACCGCACCCACAGAAACATAGCGCCACTTAACCACAAAGGTTACAGCCGGCACTAATTTGTTAAGGCGAAAATCTTCAAACATATTGAGGAACTTGGCTTTAAAGCCAGACTTTGGCTTTTCAATGCCTTGATGTTGCAAAGTGTGGCGCAGGTGGTTTGGCAAAATGAGAAATGCCTCTACCAAGCTAATACACAGCACTAACAGCAATGCCATTGGCACTACGCTTAACACTGCGCCCATTTGGCCATCTAGCCACATCAAACTACCCAGCACAAAAATGGTAGTAAAGAAGGATGAAATAACCCCTGGTGCCGCTTTTTTAACCCCCTTAACTACCGCTTCGTCAGCACTCATTCCCCGCTCTAAATGCGCAGCAATCGACTCAGCGATCACAATCGCGTCATCCATCATAATGCCAATGGCCATTAGTAAACCGACTAAGGTCATAATGTTGATCGATAAGCCGAACACCGACATTAAGAACATGCCCCCCATAAATGCAACGGGCAGACCGGCGGCTATCCAAAACGAATATCGCAGCGAAAAGAATAGCCACATGCTCAAAAACACCAAAATGATGCCCTGCCAGCCGTTTTTAAGCATCATGTTTAAACGGTCGCTCAACAGTGACGACATATCATTGGTTAAGGTTAGGCTTACCCCGTTTGGCGCAACCAGACGCTGGTCATCAACAAAACGTTGAACCGAATCTTTTATTCGCAAGGCATCGTCGGCTTTGTTTTTACTGATTTTGAGCATCGCAGAGGGCAAGTCGTTAAACAGTATTTTTTCTTCATCTAGCTCAAAGCGATCACTAATATTTGCGACATCGCCTAAATACACCACGCTGCCATTGCTGTCTGAGGCGACAACGGTTTTTGCTAATGCAATTGGGTCTCGCTTTCGCTGATCAAAACGGATCAACAAATTCTTTTCGTTTAATTCAATGGTGCCAGCCGGCAAATTGATATTCTGCTGGCTAATAGTGCTAGCAATATCGTTAACACTTAAGTTCAGTCGCCGTAGCGCTGTTTGGTCTAATTCCACCCGTAACTGGTGATCAGAAAAGCCACTCACACTCACCATGGCCACGTCGTAATCTACTTTTAGAATGTGTTTCAATTCTTCAGCATAGGCTTTTAAATCGGGCCAACTAGCTGGCGCACTAATAGCGATATCCACTACCGGCTCAGCCCAATCCATTTCTTTTACTACTGGCGGTTCAATTTGCTCTGGAAAGTCTTTAATGGCGTTTATTTCGGTTTGTATATCCACCAACATGCGACCAACATCTGCGTCTCCGTCTAACTTAACGATTAGCGAACCTAAGCCTTCAACAGCCTCACAGCGTGTTTCTTCAATATTAGACAAGCCGTCTACAGCATCTTCCATGCGCATACATAAGCTTTCTTCCACTTCGCTTGGCGACGCGCCAGGGTAAACCACCGTTGCAATAATAAAGGGGTTAGTAAACTCCGGAAATGTTTCACGTTTTAAGGTTCCTAAGCTGCTTAACCCCAGCAGCAAAAAGGTGATCATGCACAAATTGGCAAGGGTTGGATGCCGAATAAAGAAATTAAGCATCGCCCTGCTCCTTGGTACGCAAGGTCATGCCATTTACAGCAGGAATTAAATCATTAAGAATGAGTATTTGCCCCTCATGCAACTCACCACTAATCGCAACGCCCTGCTCACTTCTAAACAACACATTAATGGGCAGTATTTGCAGGTTCTTCTGTTCATCCATTAAATAGATATTGGTGCCATGTAAAGCTCGCTCTGGCACCACAAAATGAGATTGAGGATAGCCTTGTATTTTCGCTTGCACATACATGCCTTTGGTTAAGGGGATCTGTTGAGCAAGATCCATCGCCGCGAGATTTTGCTCAACCTCTAGAAACATGCCAACAGTGGCTTGAGCTACATTGACCGATTCGGCAACTCTAGCGACTTTTGCTGGCCATTTGTATTCAATGCCTGAAGCCACCAAGCTAATAGATGCATCAAAATTTAAGTCGTCAATGGAAGGTAAACCCGCTGTGTTCTGATAGTGTTGAACGCTAGCGATCAGCTGGCGCATATCGCCCAAAGACAACTGTACATCGGCGACCATTGTGTCGAGTTTTTGCGCCACTACCATGACCGATTGCAAGTTAACTACCTGCTCGTTTTCAATATTAACTTCCGCTATTTTGGCATCAAAAGGCAATACAATTTCGGTTTTACTTAGTTGCCGTTTGGCGTCTTCATATTTGGCTTGCTCTACAGCTAATTGCGCTTCTAATACACGGCGATCATCAGGTACTAACTGCAGTGCATTTTCTAACTCTTGAATAACTTTATTTTGTATCAGTACATTTTGTTTTTCATTCTCTAACTCAGAGCTTGAAATAAGGTTTTGTGTTTTAAGTTTTTGTTTTCGTAAGTACTCTTCTTCCACCAATAACGCCCGCTGTCGCTCTATCGATAAACTGGTTTTTAGATTGGTTTCTTCCTGAACTAAGCGGGTGATTTGGGTTTTGCTAGCGTTTAAATTTGCTTCCGCCTGAGTCATTTTTAAGGTGTATTCCAAGGGATCTATTTTTAACAACAATGTCCCTTGTTTAAGAAACCGCCCTTCTTCTAGTTGTGGATGACGAAACACCAAATTGCCACTCACCTCAGCAACAGCTTCCCAATTGGTTTTAGGTTCAACCTGACCAAAAGCAATCGCCATGGGTGCGGCATCAACTTTAGTTAGTGTTGTTACTTCCACTAAGCGAGTTGATTGATGCTCAGTGTTTAACGGCACCACTTCTTTACTGGTGATAGCTAACACCAGCACAATTATGCCTATTGCTACGCCAGGTATAATTAGCCAAGGTTTAGTGATGCTCATGAATCGGTTCCTTTGTGTTTAAATAAGCCACGTTGTAGCAATTGAATATTGTGGTCTGCTAATTTCAAAAACTTAGCTTTAGATAATGCGATTTGATTGGCTTGTAATAAGCGTTCTGGTATCAAAAATGGAAATACCATTAAACTTAAAAAACTTAGCTGAGCTAGCTCTGTGTCAACGTCGTCTAGTAACACATTGTTGCTTAATAACTGGTCGAATAAATGTTTGCTTTTAAAGCGACCCATATTATCGATCATATGTTGCAGTTGCTGAGCACTTTCATGTTCTTTAGGGGTGTTGCTCAGCTTAAATATAAGCTTAGGAAAATACGGGTTTTCTACCATTGTTTGGTAGTAACTGCGCATCAAACGCCCTAAGTCATCGGCATCAAAATCACGACTGGCTTTATCCAAAGTAGCAAAAACTGGTTTTGCCACACTGTTAAGCATTTCTCCAAACAACTGAGCTTTAGATCCAAAGTAGTAGCGTATTAAAGCCGCATCCACTTCTGCCTTGTTCGCTATCATGCGAATTGACACTTTGTCGTAATCAAGGCTCACGAACAATTCTGTGGCTGCCAACAGCAGCTGTTCTCGAGCTTGGCTATCCCCTTTGGGTCGGCCAACTTTGTTCTTAATGGTCATAATCGTTTGGTTATTCTTCAACTGTAGAATAATTCTAATCTAAATGTTAAATCGGTGCGTTAAGTTAAATTCCTCAATCCAATGCATTCAATGAATTTTGTGAAACTCATCGCTTCAAGCCATTGTTAAAGAAAGCCTTATTGCAAACTCACAGAGGCTTTACTCTTTCACGCTGGAGCTTACTGGAAGAGCGGTATTGACCTCAGACATACCGTAAGTTATACGGAAAGTGACATATCTATAAGTCATTTATCGATATTTCTAAACACTAGGTGAATCAATATACTCTCTCCTAAATAGGATTCATCAGACACCGGACGTCACCATACAAATAAGTATCTAATAAGGTGACACGATGACAATACAATTTGGCAAAGGTTTTCTCGGCGTAATATTCGGGCTAACGGCTTTTATCGCCCCTCATTCCCTAGCTAGCGAACTAACTGAAACCACTTATCAACGTTACGAACAACAAACCGCTTGCGCTGCTTCGGTCATTTATCTGCAACAGAAGGTATCTAACGACGCGTTTGACAGTGGATATACTCCTCAAGAATTAATGAACCTGGAAATAAGCTACGAACAAGCAGCCTTAGTGCACTTAAGCACTTGGGATGAACTGAGTCATACCGAACTAGGTAGCGATGAAGACCTTAAGCGCATCACCTTCACCGAAATTGGTCGACGATTTGGTTGGATGCAGTCTTTAGACAGCGACAGGTACGCTGAACAAGTACTGAGCACACTCAACGACTGTATATAGGATTCAATCATGCTAGAACTATTAAAATCATTACGCAGTAAACGCGCGCTACAAAAACAGTTACAACACTTAGATGTAGATCCTTACCTAAGTGCTATGTTAATGAAAAGCATTACCCGCAACGAATGGGGAAAACACAGTGTAGCAACCAGTCACATGAACGAGGCGCAAGCAGGAATATTTAGCTTACACCTCATTGTTATAGCTTCTCGAGAACTCGCACACTTAAGGCGCCAGTGGTTTGGCTATAAGGTATTCAACGAATTGTTAGCAGCTAACGCTTTAGACCTTGGTTATTTAGATCAACAGCAAACCAGTACCGCACTCAATAAAATGAAGTGCTTGCAAATGCCGCACTACAACATTGCTAAAACAGTTTGGGGAACCTAATGAGAAGAAGACAAGAACGCAAACAACTTATCTGGTGTGTTGCTTACGCCCTACTAGGGTTTACCATTGGAATGGCAACAGTAAAAGCAGAAAACGCCGTGTGCCAAGAGGACTACCAACAGTTTATTCAAAGCGAAGTATTAAGAAACCAGCACTAGCGCTATTGGTACCGCAGTTAAAGTAAGCTGATTACTTTAACGTGAATCTGTTGCTTGCGCCGTTGCAGTCACCGCTAATATCAGCAACACTTGCTCGGTAAATACTTGGATTCACAGAGAGATAAAGGATGTCGAATAAAAAGGACCCAGTTATAGGGCTAGCCCTAGGCAGTGGCGCTGCTAGGGGCTGGTCGCATTTAGGCGTCATTTTGGCTTTGCGCGAAATGGGCATACAACCTCATATTGTATCCGGTTGTTCCATTGGCGCATTAGTGGGTGCAGCTTATGCCTGTCATCGAGTCGATAAGCTTACCGATTGGGCCTTAAGCCTATCTAGCTGGCAAGTATTTAACTTAATGGATTTCTCGTTGTATAGAGGCGGATTACTCACTGGTGAGAAAGTGTTTAATGCCGCCGAACAATACATTGGAAGCGACAGCATAGAGCAGCTAGATATTCCCTTTGGAGCGGTAGCCACAGAGTTAGAATCTGGTAAGGAGATTTGGCTACAAAAAGGCAGCGTGCGAGACGCCGTACGTTCATCTTGTGCTATGCCCGGGTTAATGGCGCCTTATCGATTAAACGACCAATGGTTGGTTGATGGAGCAGTGGTTAATCCAGTGCCTGTTTCTTTATGCCGAGCTATGGGAGCGGATGTAGTTATTGCGGTAAACCTAAACAACGATAAATCACGGATTGCACTACTCGATGACGACTTAAACGAGACCCTTAGCCACAATGAAAACCCCAGTAATCAGCCATTTTGGCGTTTATTAGGCGGCGGCAAAGACTACCTCAATTCCATGCTAAGCAATTTAAAGCAACAAAACAGCAACCGCTCTCCGGGAATGATTGGGGTAATGTCTACTTCAATAAACATCATGCAAGAACGATTAACCCGTACTCGTATGGCTGGCGATCCACCAGATATTCTACTTTCGCCTAAACTTGGAGATATCGGCATCATGGATTTCCATCGAGCGGAAGAAGCCATTAGCGAAGGGAAAAGGGTTACTGAGTTAATGCGCCCACAAATCGAAGAAGAGCTTTTTTACCGATAACGAGATAAAACTAGACACTGAATAATATTGATTAATTTAATCAATATTATTGATAAGCAATAGAATATACCAATAAAAACAATAATATATTTATCTTTAGTCGATTTTCATCAATCAAAACTTACTCTACCCTCAGAAGCGCCAAGGCTCTACAATAAAACTCTATTCGATGGGGGCGATATGCAGATAAACCTTAAACAATTTCAAGCCGCAGACCTACTATGTATCGCCATTGCCCTATTGGTGTTAAGTCCTTGGGTTAATGGCCCTGCTGCCTTAGTTATAGGTGCCTGTTTAGCGAGTTTTGGATTTACGCCTAAAGCAATTAATATTGGCGCAGCAACTAAACGTTTATTAGCCATCTCGGTGGTAGGTTTAGGTTTCGGCATTTCCATCGACCAAGCCATAGAATACACCCAAAATGGATTTGGCCTTATTGTAGGTTCTATCCTGTTTACCTTAGTGTTAGGCACTGTAGTCACCAAGCTACTCGGTATTGAAAGAAAAACCGGCTATCTGATCTCTGTAGGTACTGCTATATGCGGTGGTAGCGCAATTGCTGCAGTCTCGCCGGCGATAAAAGCCAGCAGCAAACAAATCTCATTGGCGCTTGCTACGGTGTTTATTCTTAACGCTTGTGGCTTATTTCTTTTTCCAGTGCTGGGCCACCTATTTGATTTAAGCCAAAGCCAATTTGGCTATTGGGCAGCCATTGCTATTCACGATACATCTTCAGTTGTTGGAGCTGCCGCAGCTTATGGCGACGAAGCGCTAACGGTGGCAACCACCGTTAAGCTAGCGCGAGCGTTATGGATCATTCCGGTAGCCCTATTAAGCGCGGTCTATTTTAAAGAGAAAGATGGAAAATTCTCTTTCCCCTACTTCATCGTTTTTTACATACTCGCCATGCTGGTGAGCAACTACGTGCCTATGTTTGATAGCTTATATCAAGGCTTGTTTAGCATATCTAAACAATTATTGGGTGTGTGTTTGTTTTTAATCGGCTACGGGTTAACCGCAAAGAATATGCAAAGTGCTGGAATCAAACCCTTATTATTGGGAGTAAGTCTTTGGATTAGTATCGCCAGCGCCTCATTACTAATAATACTGGCTTACTATTAAAAATAGCTTGAACACTTTGGTAGGTTGAAAATAGGCTTAACGAGATTGTTTATTTCGCTTAACCGAGAATGAGCAAAGCAACATAGCAATAACCGCAACAAACGCGCTAGCTTCAAAAATGGCTCGGGTAAGATCAGCGCTAAACCACGCAGCAACCAAACTTATCACAACAATTAATAACAATAACTTACGTAACATAGCATCTCTCCAGTTAAGCTTATCCTAACCCTTGCTAAGCCCCTTACAAATTCTCTTTTCCTATAAGCTATTTCCCTTACTTATATAGTGGCACTGATAGATACGCGAATAATAATTAGACATACATCACATTTTTGGTAGAATCGTCGGCGATTCCTAAACTTACGGCAGAAATAATGCTTCGAACTTTGCTCTATCGAATTCTTTTTCCATTCATTATTGTGCTGCTGGTTATGATCCTAGCCATATTGCAAATGCAGAAAGTGACCTTAGCGAAGTTTTACGACAAAGAGCTCAGTGTGTCTGATTACCTTAATTGGTTTTCTACCCACCCCGCCAACACTGTTGATGTACTCACCGTACTTAAAGCCAAACAGCCAAATCATCATGGTGGAACCACTAAAGATTGGTGCCCTAGCGTAAGTTCTGACGACGGTTTTGTTCATATTAGCTATTTAGACGAGCAACCCGTTTGTTGCATGTTGGGTAAAGGCCAACGTTACGTTTATTACAAGGAAAATGAACAGGAAATCACTTTACTGTGTGGCCGTTGGCCAAGAACTGAAGTAGTGAGCGTAAACAAGAAAGGAATGCGCGCTGTGCAGTCCTATCGTAGTGCCAACCCAATTGTTCAACCTTAATGTTCGTCAAAGTAGTCTTTGTTACGAATATACTTGCGCATGTAATGGTAAGTAAAAGGAAGCAGTAACCAACTCACTATCGATTTAGATAAGCGATACCAGGTTGGCGTGTTCTCGTAAATTTTCTCGTCATGTAACCAAAGCATTCGACCTACGTGCCAATACATAAATGGCACTGGCGGCAAAAAAGTCACTACATCCAAGTCACAACAGATTCGATAGGTTTTTCGGTGTAGCGTGTAATGCTTTTTAAAATTCCACAATCCCGTTGCTGGTTGACCAAAAGTAACCACCCGTTTAACTTTTTTGGGATACTTCCTCTCTAAACGATCTGCCACTAACACAGCCATGCACCCACCAGAGGAATGCCCAGTAAGTGATATGCGTTTCCCCTGTGCCATTAAGGGTAACAGTATCGACTCTAGCCGCTGGTAAACGGTCAGCTGGTGTTTGCTACGGTGTGGGTCACAACTTAACTGTTCGAGCAGCTGCAAATAGCCCCAGTGCACATGATATTGATAGCCTTCTGCCACATACTTTTTAGGTATAAATGCCAAGTTAACTAACCAATCAAAAATGTTCATTGAGCCGCGAAAAACCACAATCACTTCGTCTTTGTTTTCCTTCCATAATACGCGTGTGGTAGAACGTCCCCAGCGGTCAAACACATCTTGATAAACGTATTTGTCTAATTGCTCAACCATGCCTTCCATCGCAGAGGGATAAGCAAGTCGGCACAACACTGCGTAGCGTTCATATTGGTAACGTTTTAGCTTTTTGAGTTTAGCTGTGGGTTCTTGATGTACAGTGTGGTTCAACAGCAAATCCGAGACTAAATAAGGTAGCTTATTGAAACACAGTGTTTCCTGCGCAATATGACACTTTAGTGAAACCACACAGTTTAACCTTACTCAGCGTAATGCTTTAGCCAGTATTGTTGAGCTCGTTGTGGGTTTGGGGCAACAAGTTTGAACACATAACCCTTAGTAGTGGCGTGCGCCGCAAAAAAGCTGATAGCTTGAACACTACCACTTTCTTTTCGCTCTACCCTGCCCCAATGTTGATTGAAACTTAGTAAATCAGGAAAAGCTAACTGTAATACTTGTTGGCGACATTGATCGTCACTACTAGGGAACAAAACCAACAAATTTGCTTGTTGCCAAGGTTTGTTTTGGCTAATCAAAGCAAGCTGCTTTCCAAGGGTTGCTGTCCAAGCTAACTCAACAATGACCAAGCGACCTTTTAAAGGTGCAAGCGTTTTGTTGATACAGCTAGAGCTAGTGGGAAGGACAACTTGTATATGGTCTTTTAGTTCAGGCTCAAAGCCTGAGCTTTGCGTATTGGCGAGATGTTGAGTTAACTCTGTTACTTTTTCCAATCTAAGCGTAAGTTTTGGATAAGCGCCTTCTACTACCTCTAGGGCTAACTGGTTAGCATATAAAAGTGGGCTAAAAAGTACTAATAGTGTTATCCATAGCTTCATATGTCACATCCTTCTACTCTACCAATTTTAGTCTTAGATGAGGTCTAATCTGAGGTCAAGCTTTCTAACCACGCTTGTATTTGTTTTGCAGTCCAATCGGGTGCGTCTAACGGTAAGTCATGCCCGGCGCTTGTATGTTGCTTATGTGTGCAGGCCCAATGCTTGGCGAGCTGCACACTACATTCCGCACTAACCAACTGATCTTGCTGACTACTTAACACCAAAACAGGCACCACTGGTTTAATGGCTAATTTAAACAACATCGCTGCTTTTAACTGACTAAAGGCATTTGTCTTTGTTACAACATGTTCCTTTGACCATGCTAGCCAGTTTTCCACAACATCGCCATGTAAGGCTGGAAACTGGCTTGTTACGTTCATTATTCGCTGCTGTCGTTGTCTATCTGTTTTAGCAAATAAAATACCCCACACTTTTAGGTATGACTGCCATCTTAAACGCTGATAAAACGGCGAAAACGCTGCGTTTGAAGAATTGATTAATGTTATCGAGTGTATTTCTTGTGGGTATCTATCTGCCCAATCTACTGCCAACATTCCCCCCAAAGAAATCGCGACTAAATCAACCTTGTTTATTTCAAGCGGACTTAGTTTTAGTTGAATCCTCAAAGATTGTCGCAACTCGGCAATACTTGACGGACTTCTAAGGTTTGCAAGCGAACCATTTCCGGGAATATCAAAGCTTAAAATCTTTCGCTCAGGCAAAGTCTGCTGAAGAACTGTTTTGAAAAATCCCCAATGGCGTTGCTCGCGAACCAAGCCTCGAATAAGCACGATTGGGCGAGGCTCCCGATTTTTATTTGTCATTAAACCATTTGTCCTTAGCCAATTTTGTAGCACGTTTTAGCGGCTCAGTTTGATGAAGTACGCGCCAAGAGTAGCTGGCGTTAATTAAAAACTCCATTAGCACCAGGTGTCGCCTTAAAACACGCTGAACGCGATGTGGTTTCATTGGATGGTACAAACCTAAACTACTAAACACTTGTAAGGGGTTTTTCTTTAACCAACGCCAAGATCCCATTTCCAAGGTTAGTGGGATGAAGATGCCTGGTCGTTTTAATGATTGCTCGTAACAATAATCCCAGAGATCACCATTGCAGACGTAATGTTTGGTTTGAGGCTCAAATAAGTAGTTTTGATGGGGAAAGCTCTCAAAAAATACCTGGCGTAAACGATATACAGAACCAATATCTTCAATAGCCGTGGTGGCAGACTTTGCATAGGGAAACCAAATTCGATCTTGGTGACCAAAACCACTGTGGCAATCCAACACTAAACTAAATGGCCTGCCAAAAAGGTGTTGTTCGGCAAAGTCATAAATGGCTTGGCTTTCTGTTTCCATAACGCCGTTTTTATTCCCCTGATACCAAGGTAACCGTCGACTAATTCGCTGGCCTCCCACCATAAACGTCGCCTTACCTTTCGCATAACTCGGTGAGTTACGCATTAGGTCTACCCCATTACCATTAGCTCTTCGCTGTAACACCATTCCGCTCGGGTTTACGATGGGAATGAAAACCAGACAACACGCCTCTAACAACAACTGTAGTTGTTTGTCCCAATCCAAACGGCTTAACAAACTATCCATAAAAGACAGCACAACTTGGCTACCAATGCGTTCTACTCCATGGACCCCACCAACAAAACAAATAGCAGGTTTGTCTTGGCTCGCATTACCGAGTGAGATCAGATGTACCGGAAAGCTGTCGGTTTTACATTCAACTTGGCAAAGCTGTTTTACCGTGACTTTGTCTTGGTGTTTATTAAGTAAGGCTAAAAGCTGTTCCATCTCTGGAAATTCAGATTGGCTTCGCATCGCTAGTCCACTTGCTATAATTGGCAAAATACATCTAGCAAAAAGCCATTGCAGATATATTACACTGGTGACTTATTTAGACCATTCAGCTTTTGGAAGTAGTTGATTTTGCGAGAAAGCTTAGCTTCAGTTACACTGCAATTAAGCGTAAAAAAGGATACATCATGCCACTTAACGACAAGCTCGATTTTTCTTCGGTTTTGGCTACCGCCGTTCACGATATGAAAAACTCTTTAGGCATGTTGACCCAATCAACTGAAGCAATCGCACTTCGTTCTAAGCAGAATGGCCGTGAAGATAGCGAAGAGTTATCTCGCTTGCATTACGAGGTGTCTCGTTTAAATGGCAGTTTGATGCAGCTTCTCGCGCTATATCGCTTTGAAAAAAAACAATTACCCATGACCATTGAAGAGAATTATCTAGAAGATTTACTCAACGATGTGTATTACAAAAACAAAAGCTTCATTGAACAAACCCAAATGAAAATTGATATTGAGGTGGATGAATCTTTAAGCTGGTACTTCGATGTCACCCTAATTGAGTATCTGTTAAGTGATGTAGTAATTAACGCGCTGCGCTATTCTAAAAAACAAATTAAAATATCTGCAAAACAAGCCGATAACTATTTATGTATACAAGTAGATGATGATGGCGACGGTTTTCCGCAAAGCATTATTGACCTAGCAAATGCAAAAGTAGCGTCTCAACTAGATTTTGTTAATAATCGTAGTGGTTTAGGTTTGTTTTTCGCGAAATTGATCGCTAAAGCACATATAAATTCGGGCAAGGAAGGTAGAATACATATCGAAAATGGCAGCTTCTTAGGTGGTAGTCGTTTTAGCTTGTATCTCCCATAGCCCAGTAAATAGGAAATTTTTCGGTTAGATTATGGTATTTACCTTAGTATTGCTTGGCGTTGGCGCATTGTTGTTTCTGGTTATCGGATACAACATGGTGCAACAATTTAAACAAAAACAAGAAACAGAACGTCGTTTAGCAATCGCCAAACAAAAGGCCATTATTAACGAGACTGAAGAACTGTTACTGCACTCCTCTATTCTTCCCTACAGTAAAGAACTGGTAGAGCTTTTACATAAACGTATGTTAGAAGCGCTTAATCAAATTAAAAACACCGACCCCAGTGTAAAAGGCCTAAACAACCGAATTCGCGCCACCCAGGGGCAACTGAGTCAAATTAAAAATGCGGGTGAAATAAGCGACAGCGCATTTCGTGCTCCAGATACCGACAAAGACGCCTTGCAGATGCTGCAAATCGTAAAAAAAATACGTGCCGTGGTACGTTCAGAACACGCTAAAGGCCGTTTAAACACCCAAGTATTTGTATTAGAAGACCGCCGTTTAGAGTTAATGCAACTTAAGGTGAATATTGAAAACGCCTTAAAACGTGCCATCGAAGCCCAAGCGCTTCGCCAATGGGGTACGGCTCGCCAGTTACTCAACAAAGGCATTTCTGCACTGAGTAACATCTCTGACCGTGATGCCTACTTAGAGCAAAAGCTACAAGATATGCGCCGCATGAATCAAGAAATGAGTGACAAACTGAAGTCTGATAGTAAACAAGAAGCTGAAAACTTAGCCGAAAAAGAAACTGACGAATTGGATGTATTATTCCAACCTAAGAAAAAATGGTAAGCCTAGCCTTACATCTTCACCCTACTTCACTTGCATAGCTTTACAGGCCGCTCAGCAACTACACAGAGTTAGACCTAACCATTAAAGCTATGCGAGAATAACCCCAAACAAAAAAGCTAAAAACTCAACCATGCGCAAAACACTTCAACAGATCTCAAGTGACCCTTTTCATGGGGTCTACTTTATTGGAACCACTCCACCTAAACAAAACACCGACATAGAGAAAGTAAGTGATATTGCTGACAAGTTACTGTCTCGTTTAGATGAAATAGATTACGACGGCTTAATTGTTTACGACATTCAAGATGAAAGTAGTCGGATCGACAAACCGCGGCCGTTTCCTTACATGCAAACCCACGACCCGCGCTTGTATGCTCAACTTCTAATGCACAAAAGCCAGCGCTCGGTAATTACTTATAAAAGCGTGTCACAGCGCAATGAAGCTGACTTTGTTAGCTGGTTAAAAGAAGCTTGGCACCAATACGAAATTCGTGATCTGGTTTTAGTAGGCAGCCCCGCGGCTAGCAACAACATTCAATTAAGCTTGGCTGATGCTTATAAGGCAATAGAACAGCATTCACCCGATTTTTATTTGGGTGGTGTAACCATCGCTGAGCGCCACGCAAAGAAAGGTGACGAGCACGCGCGCTTGGTGCATAAAACCGAGCAAGGTTGCCAGTACTTTGTGTCTCAAGCGGTGTACAACGCCCAAGCAACCATCGACATGCTTACCCGTTACGCACACGAATGTAAAAAGACTCAGCAAAAACCGCAACGCATCATCCTTACCTTCTCCCCTTGTGGCAGTGCTAAAACCTTGGAGTTTATTGAATGGCTGGGTATATCGGTACCAGAGGCGACCAGCTTGCGTATTCTCGATGCGGAAAAGCCGCTTAAAGAATCGATTCTAATTTGCTACAACAACTTGGTACAAATTCTAGAAGCCTGCTTACCTTTAGGGATACCACTAGGCTTAAACATTGAAAGTTTAACCAATCGCAAAGAAGAGATTGATGCGTCAATTTTGTTGTATAAGTTGCTTAAAGCCACAATGGACAAAAAGTTAGCTCAACTGCAGTTAAATAACTAATCCGCGTTAAGCAAGCCCAATAAAAAAGGAAGCCTAGGCTTCCTTTTTTAGTGACATAAGTGGCCTACTTTTTAGGCTTTTTACGTTT
Source organism: Agarivorans sp. 1_MG-2023 (assembly GCF_030548385.1). Lineage (NCBI taxonomy): Bacteria > Pseudomonadati > Pseudomonadota > Gammaproteobacteria > Alteromonadales > Alteromonadaceae > Agarivorans > Agarivorans sp. 1_MG-2023. The sequence continues at coordinate 23,490 of NZ_JAUOSJ010000013.1, forward strand.
ATCTTCTTCTACCCACTTACCGGTGGTGTGGTAAGCACGCCACCCCGTAGGTTTGCCTTCAACTTCAGTACTTAAATACTGCTCTTTCGTTTTACGGCTATAACGAACTAGAGACTTAACGCCATCGGGATCTGCTACCGGGCCATCGGCTAAGTAGTAGAACTTCTCAGGTAATCTATCTCTGAAGCGTTTCAACTCTTCAACTAAAGGCGCGCGTGTTTCACGTGAGCGAGGGAAGTTACTAGCAGCCATAAAGATACCAGATGCGCCATCACGCAATACAAAGTAGGCATCACTGTTAACACACTCTAGTTCAGGCAGATGAACGGGATCTTCACGTGGTGGAGCCACTTCGCCATTTTTAAGGATTTTACGCGTATTGCTACAATCCTCTCCCGTACAAGCCATGTACTTACCAAAACGACCAGTACGTAGCTGCATGTCGCTGCCACACTTTTCACACTCAACAATCGGGCCGTCGTAACCTTTAATTTTAAAGCTACCTTGCTCAACCACATAACCCTCACAATCAGGGTTATTACCACAAACATGCAGTTTACGGGTTTCGTCAATCAAGTAACTATCCATTGCGGTACTACAAACCGGACAACGCTCTTTAGCACGCAGTGCTTCAGTTTCTTGCTCTTCAGAGTCGGCGGCTACAGCCTCTTCACCAGGGATCAAGTTGATCGTACACTTACAGCGTTCTTTCGGCGGTAGCGAGTAACCCGAACAACCTAAGAACACTCCGGTACTTGCTGTACGGATCCCCATAGGGCGTTCACAGTCAGGACATTTGATATCGGTGATCACCGGGCTATTGCTACGCATGCCGGTTTCGTCATCATCTGCTTTGGTTAGCTGGCCTTTAAAGTTTTTGTAAAACTCGTTTAACGCCTGTTTCCACTCAAAACTCCCGTCAGCTACTTTATCAAGACGCTCTTCCATATCGGCGGTAAAGTCGTAACTCATTAAGTCTTGGAAACTTTCGGTTAAGCGTTCAGCGACAATCTCACCCATTTTCTCCGCGTAAAAGCGACGAGCCTCAGTGCGAACATAACCGCGATCCTGAATGGTTGAAATAATTGAAGCGTAAGTAGACGGACGACCAATTCCACGTTTTTCCAATTCACGAACCAACGACGCTTCGTTAAAACGCGCAGGTGGCTTAGTAAAATGCTGTTTAGGATCAAGTTCTACAAGATTTAGTTTGTCGCCTTGGCTTACAGCAGGCAATACGCCATCGTCAGCTTTACTTGCTTTGCCTACTGGTTGTACTTTTGTCCAACCGTCGAAGCGTAAAATTTTACCTTTAGCGCGTAATTCATACTCGGCAGCATTTACTGTAACCGTCGTCGCATCGTATTGTGCATCGGTCATTTGACATGCTAGAAATTGGCGCCAAATAAGGTCGTACAATCGCTTGGCATCTGCGTCAACACCATCAACGTGTTCGCTTAATACCGTAACATCAGAAGGTCGAATCGCTTCGTGAGCTTCTTGGGCACCTTCTTTGCTCGAATAACGCAAAGCGTTTTCTGGCAGGTACTTAGCACCAAAATTATCACCAATATAGCCTCTAGCAGCCTCTACAGCGTCGTTACTCAAGTTTGTTGAGTCAGTACGCATATAAGTAATGTAACCGGCCTCGTAGAGCCTTTGAGCTAACATCATGGTGCGTTTCACGCCAAAACTTAACCGGGTGCTCGCGGCTTGTTGTAACGTAGAGGTGATATACGGGGCTTTCGGTTTTGAGCGAGTCGGCTTATCTTCGCGCTTAGCAACCGTGTAATTAGCGCCTTTTAAACTATCAACCGCAGCAGTTGCCTGCTGCTGATTAACCGGTTTAAAGGCTTGGCCATTTTGTTTGGCCACTTCTACCCGTAAACCTTCGCCCAATGTCGTCGCTAGGTCGGCGTGAATGTCCCAATACTCTTCAGGTACAAAGGCCTTAATTTCACGCTCTTTTTCTACCACTAAGCGAACCGCTACAGATTGCACGCGGCCTGCAGATAATCCTCGAGCGATTTTCTTCCACAGCAATGGAGAAACCATGTAACCAACAACACGGTCTAAGAATCGACGAGCCTGCTGGGCATTAACCCGGTCCATGTTTAATTCGCTGGGTTGCGAGAAGGCATCTTTAATCGCAGATTTAGTAATCTCGTTAAATACCACCCGCTTAAAACGGCTATCATCACCGCCGATAATTTCTTTTAAATGCCACGCAATTGCCTCTCCCTCGCGGTCCAAATCGGTTGCGAGATAGATGGTGTCAGCATTTTCGGCGAGAGCTTGAAGCTCGCTAACTACTTTTTCTTTGCCAGGCAAAATTTGGTAATTAGCTTTCCAATCTTTTTCTGGGTCTACACCCATTCTGGCCACAAGTGCTTTCTTGTCTTTGGCCTTCTTTAACTTGGCTTTTTCTTCAGCACTTAGGCCCTTTGTAGACACTGGCGCTGCTTTCTTTTTATTGGTCGCGCTGCCGCTGCTAGGCAGATCACGAATGTGTCCAACACTTGATTTCACCACATATTGGCGTCCCAAGTATTTGTTAATCGTTTTTGCTTTAGCTGGTGACTCTACAATTACCAGAGATTTGCTCATATTGTTCTTTTTACCATTGTGTCCGTCTGGTTGGCCCACCGACGGAAAGTAGTAGACAGTTGTTCTTTTTTATATTGCTCGAGAGTTAGCATAGGTCAATAACTTTTTTAAATCTTTGGTTTATTGGGTGAATAATTAAGCACTCGACCACAAAGATACAAACTGATAACATCTGAAACTCCCTATTAAGGGTAGTGTTATACGCTTGATTTTCTTCACATGCCAATATAAATAACCATTGGCAAAGATTTTTTCAACAAAAGATAACTCATTTTTCGATGAGCGTAGTAAAAGGAAGACTATGAAACATTTTGAAGTCAACTTTGACGGTTTAGTGGGTCCCACTCACAATTATGCCGGTCTTTCATTTGGTAATGTGGCTTCGTTATCCAACGCCCAAAATGCTTCCAATCCTAAAGAAGCAGCCAAACAAGGTCTTCTGAAAATGAAGGCCTTAAATGATTTAGGGCTAACTCAAGGCGTGCTGGCCCCGCAACAGCGTCCAGATTTAAATTTATTACGTCGTATCGGCTTTAGCGGTAACGATGCTCAAGTGTTGCAACAAGCCGCAAAGAAAGCCCCAGACGCTTTACTGGCCAGTTATTCAGCATCAAGTATGTGGACAGCCAACGCAGCAACCGTATCACCTAGTGCAGATACCGAAAATGGAAAAGTACATTTCACTCCAGCCAATTTAACTAATAAATTGCACCGTTCCATTGAGCCAGAAGTGACTGGCAATATTCTAAAAGCGGTATTTTCTGACAGTAAATATTTCGAACATCACCAACACCTGCCCGAAAATGACTATTACGGTGATGAAGGTGCAGCCAACCATACCCGCTTGTGTAATAACTACGGTGAAGCGGGTTTGGAACTATTTGTATATGGCAGAACAGCGGCTAACAGCAACGCCCCTGCCCCTACCAAGTTTCCAGCAAGGCAAACCTTAGAAGCCAGCCAAGCGGTGGCGCGTTTACATGGCTTAGACGCTGATACTGCGATTTTCATCCAACAGAACCCCTCAGTGATTGACCAAGGGGTTTTTCATAACGATGTAATTGCAGTAGGCAACCAAAATGTCCTGTTTTATCATCAACAGGCATTTTTAAATACTCAGCAGCAACTTAAGCATATTCAGCAACGTTTCGGCGAAAATAAGCTACATTTCATCGAAGTTGGTGACAATGAAGTAAGTCTAGATGAAGCCGTTAAAAGCTATTTATTTAATACTCAAATCATCACTACCGCGCCTGGCGAGATGGCCATTATTGCCCCAACTAATTGCCAAGAGTCTGAGCAAGTGCATCGCTATTTAGAAGATTTAGTCGGCCGAAATACACCAATTAAACAAGTACATTATTTTGATGTTAAACAAAGCATGAGCAACGGTGGAGGCCCGGCTTGTTTGCGCTTACGTGTAGCTTTAAACGATATGGAGTTAGCTGCCGTGAACCAACACACCATTATGAGTGAGCAGTTGTTTAACAACTTAAATAGCTGGATAGATAAACACTATCGCGATAGCTTAGCGTTTGATGATTTACGTGACCCGCAGATGATTACAGAAGTGAATACCGCTTTGGATGAGTTAACCCAAATTCTTCACTTAGGTTCTGTTTATCCTTTCCAACAAAACTAACTCGCAGATACAAAAAAGCCTGATAATAATCAGGCTTTTTTCATTCAAACTAAACGCTATTTAGTCCAGTCCCAAGACTGTGATTGAACTAATTTCATTACGCCACGTTCAACCCCAACACTAGCGGCTTGGCTGAGTTTTTCAGCGAGCTTTTTCTTAGTATGATATTTAAACTGAATAACTTGTTTATCGCTAAACTGTTCCATTAAGTAATCATCACTAGTACTGACTTCGTCTACCAACTCTAAACCAAAAGCTTGCGTGCCATACCAATGCTCGCCAGTGGCTACTTTGCTAATATCCAATTGCGGGCGAAACTCTTGCACAAACTCTTTGAATAGCACATGGGTCTCTTCTAGTTCGGTTTTAAACTTCTTACGTGCTTCGTCAGTATTCTCACCAAACATGGTCAATGTACGTTTAAATTCGCCAGCGGTTACCTGCTCAAACTCTATATCGTGTTTTTTCAGCACTTTATTAAAGTTTGGTAGTTGCGCTATCACACCGATAGACCCAACAATAGCAAAAGGTGCAGCAATAATTTTGTCTGCAATGCAGGCCATCATATAACCACCGCTTGCGGCAACCTTATCAACCGCAATGGTCAGCTTAATACCTTTCGCTTTAATACGTTTAAGTTGCGATGCAGCTAATCCATATCCATGAACCATACCGCCGCCACTCTCTAAACGAACTAAAACTTCGTCTTGTTCTTTAGCTGCAACGAGTACTGTGGTGACTTCTTCACGCAAACTCGCGACTTCTTTAGCGTCAATACTGCCTTTAAAGTCGATAACAAATAACCGTGGTTTGTTTTGTTCTTCGCCTTTTTTCTTATCTTCTTTTTGTTGCTGTTTCTGCTGCTTCTTATATTGCTTAAGCTGTTCTTTACTCATGAGGTTATGATTCAGCTTGTCTTCTATCTCATCTTGTCGATCACTAAGATCAGTGACCTCTAATTCGCCACTCTTGTGCTTAGTTTTTGAAGATACTGCGATAACCACAACCACCACAGCAATAATGGCGATAACAATGGTTAAAGCCTTCGCAAAAAACAATCCAAACTCGATCAAAAAATCCAAACTTCTGCCCTCTTAAATTCAAGCTGTTATTAGTACCACAGCTTGAAAGACTAACCAAGCAACAAAAAAGGCCTGCGCGATGCAGGCCTTAGATTGGTTATTTTTTACTTATTGAGCGTTGCTAATTACCGAGCTGTCATTCACCACTACCGTTGCATTTCCAGCATCAGCGCTTACTGCATAGCCCACAAATTGGCTTTGCATTTCAACGGTTGTCGCTAAACTCACCGTCGGTGAAATCAACGAACTGTGAGAGCCTTGGCCAAAGCGAATCGCATAACTACCTGCAGACGTTACTGCTGCGCCCTCTAATCCCATGGCAGCAATTAGCGGCTCGGTTCCCACTAGCGGTAACGTTGGCAGCGAGTTTGGTATCACTTGGTCACCACTTCCTTCACTACCATCACCTACTACCTCATGTACCAATACTGGCATAGAAAAGCCTGCTTGCGCATAGTTTAGCGGGTCTGCTCCATCTACTACTGTTTGGCCCAAAGCACCAAATACTTGAGCAAAAGCCGCATAATTGGAGTCAATAACTAGCTGCGCTGCTTCTGGGTAGGTAGCTTGGTAAACCGCAAACTGCTCCAGTGCCGTGGCTGAGTCGTTATCTTCAAACCCTAAGCCGGCAGCCACTAAACCTAAGTAACCAGGGTTTGCTTTAAGGTTTGCTTCAACTAAGGGGGCAAAGCTAGGCGAATTTTGGAAAATACCTGCTAAACCACCACCTGGCACGCTAAACGAAGCACTTTGCAAGGAGTAATCTATAGGAAAGCCACTAACCATGACTTCACCAGCTAATGCGGCGGCGCCAACTCCAACAATAGAGCCCAACGACTGGCCAACAAAATGAACCATGCTACCATCTAATTCTGCCGGAGCCGTAGCTGCTTGAAGTGCAGCTCGCAGGGCTAATAAATCAGCACTAGATTGGCGCAAGTTTTCACGAATGCTTAAAAAGCTACCTAGATTTGCAAATACTTGCGCATCAGCATTAGCACTTAAATCTGCATTTCCATCGCCTGTTAAATCAATGCCACGGGTGCCGTGATAAGGTAAATCCATCGCTAACACCGCATACCCTTGAGCAGCATAACTAGCGGCTATGCCCGCTGCAGTTTCTTTTAGCGAGCCAATCCCATGTTGGAATACCACAACTGGCCAACCATCTGCCGGCATAGTTTGTCCAGTTAAGGTTTCGTCAGGAAGGTAAATATCTAGGTTGAGTAAAGCAGTACTGCGTGTTTCTGGAATCGGGTTATAAGCAGTTAAATGGCGATGTGCATCTACGGCTTTAGTTTCGCCGTCTTCAACGTAGGTTAAACCCGCTAAATCGGCTTGAGCTAACAGGGTTCCGGCAGTTGCAGTATCGCCGCCCGTCAATAGACCACCAAAAGTCGCTGTGTCAAAACCTTTAGCACCAGCTTGAGCCCAAAAACTAGTGGCGCTAGCTTGGTCGGCAAAGTCGGCATTAGTTTGTAACAACTGAAGAATGGCAACCGGGCTATCCGTTCTAGCTTGCGCCCACTTATTCATATCAGCCCCCGTAATGTCTGGATTATCTAAGTCAGACAAATAATAAGGAACCGATAAGGTTGATTTGAAGTACTTAGCTGCAGCAAAACTCGGCTGGCTAGCGCCTAACACGGTATTTGCTACATCTTCTGCAGTAGAGCCAGTATCAACCAATGCGCCTAAAGGCAGTAGCCCGTTCAGCGCCATACCTCCGTATACTTGTTGCAATGCGCTAAGTACACTTCCTACTGATTGCGTAGTAAACACCGCGGCGTAACTAACAGCTTCTGTTACCCCTTCAGCAGCTAACAGACCATTGTTGAAGCCAGTTAAACCTTTTAATTGCTGAGTGGTTGCATCGTCTTCAGCAGTAGCTGCAGTGCTTAGTAATTGATAACCACTGCCCGCTTCTACCGGGCGACCGTTGCTATCTAACAGCGATTCTGTAATCGCAACCATATAAGATGTTGCGGTGGTGAAAGGTTTAAGCGGCATAACAACTATGTTGCCGTCGCTAAAAGTAGCAACGTAGTCTTCGCCATAAACCAACTGTTCATCAATCCTACAAGTTTGGCCGGCTGAAAAACTACCGCCGTTTTCGGTCACATCGGCGCAGGTATCAACAAAACCAGAGGCTCTCACTTTGTAAAGCAAAACGCCTGCAGCAAAGGTGCTTTCATCTAAGGTAGTATCAATTTCTGCATTATATTCGCCTTCTTCGTCACCATAACCAAGAGGAATACTAAACGGTACGCTGGTCTGCCAGCCATCTAGGGCGCCAAGTACGTTGGTAATAGATTGATACTCTTGCGTAGCCACAATAGCAGCTTCACTAGGTAGATTAACGGTCCCGTCTTGGCTGCCATTAAACAGCAAATTATTTGGTGTAGAAACATCACCAATCAGCGGATTGAAACGAATTTTTACTGAGTTTGGCTCATTTGGCGTGATATCATTACTGAAATCAAAAGGCGAGTTGCTACTACCACAACCTGCAAGAGTAACAGAAGTAAATAAAGTGACAGCTGTAGCTATTCGGGACAAACGCATATTAGCAAATTCCTTTTTATTGTATGTTTTTCAAAGAAACCTTAAACATTTGTTTACATTTTTGCAACAGGTCTAACCAGGCGTTAAACAGATGTTTAAATATTAAACAAATATTTGTGGGCTAACGCACATCTACAGGAACAAATAATGAGCACGGAAATCTCTCCTCAACACTTTCAAGCCAGCGCAGATGAACTTAAAGATAAAGTAATTTTGGTTACCGGTGCAGGCGACGGAATTGGCCGTCAGGCGGCGTTAAGTTTCGCTGAATTAGGTGCCACCGTGATCCTCCTTGGCCGAACAGTTAAAAAATTAGAAGCTGTATATGATGAGATAGAAGCGCTAGGCGCACCGCAGTCCGCAATCATTCCGCTTGATTTAAAAGGCGCTAGTCAACAGAACTACCTTGATATGGTTGCCACAATCGACAATCAATTTGGCCGTTTAGATGGCGCATTATTAAATGCCGCGCATTTAGGCGTGCTTAGCCAATATGTGCAAATTGACGAAGATCTTTGGGATCAGCTGATGCAGGTAAATGTGAAATCTCAATTTCTACTTAGCCAAGCCTTAGTACCACTGATGCTTAAAAGCGATAAGGCCTCATTGCTGTTTACCTCTTCTAGCGTTGGTAAAAAAGGCCGCGCCTATTGGGGTGGATACTCGGTATCTAAGTTTGCCATTGAAGGCATGTCTCAAGTGATTGCTGATGAATTTGATAAAACTGGCCTGCGCAGTAACTGTATTAATCCTGGGGCCACTCGCACTCTAATGCGCGCTACAGCCTACCCCGGTGAAGACCCAAAAACGTTGAAAACGCCTTTAGATATCATGCCTAACTATGTGTACTTGATGAGCGATGCAAGTGCTGGCGTGACCGGGCAAAGCATTGACGCTCAAGCGAAATAGAACAACTACCTATGAGCATACCCTTTCGAGCAAAAAGCACATTAGAACAATGGCGTATTTTTCAAGCGGTGGTGGATTACGGAGGGTATGCTCAAGCTGCCAGTCAGTTAAACAAGAGCCAATCTTCGCTTAACCATGCGGTAAGCAAACTGCAAAACTTACTTGGCATTCAATTGCTCGAAGTAAAAGGCCGTAAAGCTTATCTCACGCCAATGGGCGAAGTAATGCTTCGCCGAAGTAAGTTGCTCAGCCAAAATATTCAAGAGCTCGAACTGCTCGCAGCAAGTTTAGAACAAGGCTGGGAACCGCAATTGAGCCTGGCCTGTGAAATTATCCAACCTCGTGCTCCTATTATTAAGGCGCTTAAAGCGTTCTTGCCCGAAAGCCGTGGAACCCGAGTAGAAGTCATTGATACGGTAATTACTGGCGCCGATGAAGCAATTACCGATGGCAAAACCGATTTGGTGATTACCGGATTGTTGCCTAAAGGCGTATTGGGAGAGCGACTTAGTTCCGTTACTTTAGTGCCTGTAATTCATCGCAGCCACCCATTAGCTAAAATGCCCCAACCAGTGTCTATCGACGAAGTATTGCAACATGTACAGCTGGTGGTGCGTGATACTGGGAAAAACCCTCAGCCTGATCGTGGTTGGCTGCGTGCTGAGCAGCGTTGGACATTTAGCGGCTTTAATCAAGTGCTGGAGGTACTCAATCAAGGTTTAGGTTTTGCCTGGTTACCAGAGCATGTAGCAAAACCATTTTTTGAAGACGACAGCTTGGTTGAGTTAAATATTCAAGGAGGGGCATCTAAAACGCTAAACACCTACTTGGTGATTCCTCGACCTGAACAACTCGGCCCTGCGGGTCAATATTTCTCTAAGCTATTGTTACAACACTGTAAGGCTGCTCGCTAAGGACTGACATGTTATTAAATTGCGATATGGGCGAAAGCTTTGGCGTATGGAAAATGGGCATTGATGAGCAAGTAATGCCTCATATTGATATGGCGAATATCGCCTGTGGTGGACACGCTTCAGATCCCGACGTAATGAGTAATACCTTAGCCCTAGCAAAACAACACAATGTAAGTGTAGGCGCGCACCCAAGTTACGCTGATATTGCCGGTTTTGGTCGGCGTTCAATTCCTTACCAGCCTGATCAATTAACTCACCTAGTGCTAGCGCAAGTAGGCAGCCTACAAGCCTTATGCCACTACCATCAACTCAGCCTGCATTACGTAAAACCGCATGGCGCGCTTTATAACGACATGCATAAAGAGCCCAGTATTTTTGAATCGGTGGTTAAAGCTGTCGGCTCACTAGACGGCAATATTAAGCTAATGGTTCACGCTACCCAGTCTGCTGGATTTATAGAGAAAATTGCTGAAAGCTATCGCATCGATTTAATCAAGGAAGCCTTTTGTGATCGCCGCTATTTGGCCAATGGTCAGCTGCAAGCTCGCAGCGAAGCTGGCGCGGTAATCACTGAACAATCCCATTTGATTGATCAAGTCACTACTATCCTATGCAATCACAAAGTGGTCTGTGCAGACGGTAGTGAATTAGCCTTAAAAGCTGACACCTTGTGTGTTCATGGTGATAATCAAGCCGCGCTTGATACCATCAAACAAATAAAGCAGCACATCATTCAAGCTAATCGAGGCAGCTAGCCCGATATGTACTGCATTGATTATGTAAATGAAGACAGCATCTTAATTAGCTGTAAAAACTCAAAAGATTGCTCATCCCTGCCCGCGCTTTCTCAAATACTCAAACAGCAACTTCGCGACATTCTAGATATCATTGTGGCTGCAGACAGCTTACTGATCGTATTAGAGTACAATGCCGATATCGATGCTTTACTATCAGTAGTAACGCAGTTTAACCGCAGTGAAGTAGCCAGCGGCTCGGCAAATGTTATCAACATCCCCGTATGTTATGAATCAAAGCTAGCGCCTGATTTAGCTAAAGTTTGCCAAATAAGTAAGCTAAGTGCAGACCAAGTAATAGAACTACATCAGCAGACAAGGTACCAGGTTAAAGCCATTGGGTTTATGCCCGGTTTTGCTTATTTGAAGGGTTTACCTGCTCAGATACAACTTCCGAGAAAAGCCGTACCCGCTTCAAAGGTTGCGGCAGGCAGCCTAGCCATTGCTGAGGATATGACTGCGGTCTACCCCGCCAGCAGCCCTGGCGGTTGGCATATTATTGGCCAATGCCCAATGCAGCTATTTAATAAACGGTCTGATCCAATGTGTCCTTTTAAGGTCGGTGACGAAGTACGCTTTGTTGCCATCACTTATCAAGAGTTTATCGCTTTCAAGGAGAACCGATGAGCTCTCCTGCCGCCATGAATATAATCAGAAGTGGCCCGCATACATTGGTCGTCGACCAAGGCCGTTTTGGTTATCAAGACATAGGAGTCAGCCCTGGTGGGCCGGCAGATTTACACGCTTACTATTGGGCAAACCGTTTATTAGGCAATTCAATAAACTGTGCAGCATTAGAAATTACCATTGGAGGTGCCCAGTTCCAATTTAGTCGCAGTTGCACAATCGCCGTTTGTGGTGCCAAAATGCCAATCACAGTCACGGCGGCTAATACTAATACCTCAATAAACTTAGCCACTTGGCAAACTATAAAGGTAAATGCTGGCGATAAGCTAAGCCTAGCCCCTGCGCGTAGTGGTTTGCGCAGTTATTTGGCGATATCAGGGGGATTTAGTGTAAGGCCTGAGTTAGGCAGCGTGAGCAGTTCAATAAAACAAAAGTTGGGAGCGTTTAATGGTCGCTTGCTGGCGGCTGGAGATAAGCTTGGATACACAACGTCATGCCAACACCCAACACTCTCACAGCAACAGGTGCCAAACCGCTTTCTGCCTGATTACCAACAAACACTAAAACTAGCGCTTATTCCAAGCTACCAATTTAAACAGTTTACCCAAAGAGACATTGATACCTTACGCCATCAAACCTATACGCTTAGCGAATTAAGTGACCGAATGGGCCTGCGATTGGTGGGTGATCCATTAGTAGATATTCCTCCCAGCGAAGAATCCGAGGCCATTGCTTTGGGCTCGGTGCAGGTTCCTCCCAATGGGCTACCCATTGTATTGTCGGTAGATAAACAAACCATTGGCGGTTACCCCAAACTAGGCTGCATAGCCCGCCTTGACCTATATGCATTAAATCAACGCCGCCCTCAGCAAGCAGTACAGTTTTACATAAGCTCTTGGCAAGCTCAGCGACAGCGTTGGTTAGCATTTCAGCAGTTCTTTTCAATACCACTGGGCGTAACTAGAAATGCCTAAAACTAAACAAGCTACACAACTTAGAGATTTAAAAGGTTTTGGCCCTAAAAGCGAAGAGATATTGGCCAAAGTGGATATTCACACCGTCGAACAATTTATGGCAAGCGACCCTTTTGAGCTTTATGCCAAACTTAAACAAACAGTTAAAGGTACTGGATTAAATTCGATATACGCAATTATTGGCGCCCGCGAAAATTCTCATTGGCAAATCATCAAACAACAAAGAAAAACCGAAATTCTACTAAAACTCGACGATATGGGCCTTGCACCTAAATAGACGATATTTTTGAGTTACTAGGCTAAGTACTACAAACTCAGCCAATGACGTAAGCTATTTACGATATGGTCCATTTCACTCAGCTGATTTAGTCGATCGATAGTTTCTAATGCAATAATCGGTGAATCCGTCACTATGCCATCAACCCTCAGATAATAAAGCCTCTCCACGTCGGCTGCGCTATTTACCGTCCACACGTGTACTTGCTGGCCTCGCTGCTGAGCACTTAACAAGCGCCAAGCATTTACCCATTGTTGGTTAACAATCAACATATCTACGTTTTGCTGTACATCGGTTTCACCAAAACTAGCAGCAGCAATAAAGGCAGTGCTAATGTTTTTTGCCTGCGGAGTATCACTCATTTGAAGCTTTAAGGTTTCTAGCAGTTCACCATCTAAACTACTTATGATGACCGGGTGCGGATAATCTTTGAGCGCGTCCAGCAAGGCAGGAACCAAAGCCAAAGAATCGTTGTAGCGTTTGAGTTCTATATTCAAGGTTATCTTGTCTGCACTTTTAGCTAACCAAACAGGCAAAGCTTGAGGCGTACTAAAACCCGCATTAACAAAGGCTTGTTGAACTTGTTCAAAGCGACTTAAATGCACGACCGCGCTATCGGCTGTTAAGCGCCGTAAATCTCTATCATGCACAACCGCAATTTGGCCATCAGCGGTTAACTGTACATCTATTTCTGTGACTTCTAACCCAAGGTTTATCGATTTTTGTAAGCCTTCTAAACTGTTCTCTAGCGCTAACCAGCCACCTGCTCGGTGGCCCATCACCACAAAAGAGTTGGGTGCGGAAAAGCGCTGACTAAAGCGATTAATTTCATCACTTATTTCGTTAGCGCCAAGCACCAACACCGCCAAAAACATCAGTCGTAAACCTAAATGCAAACGGTGGCTTTCTCTTAGTACCCGCTGATGAGCCAGTTTTAGCCCAGAACGATTACGTTTCACCAATACTTTGAACATATAAAACTGAATGCTGGCATATAGCCAAGTATCAAGAAAGCTCAGTACCGAACCACCAGCAAGCACAGCAAAGCTAAATAAAAATAGCCATAAACTGGTGACCTCTTCAGGCTGCCACCAACTTAAACTAAATCGTAGCAACCAAATAAAGCCACTAATAACCGAAACAAACACCAATGCACGCAACGCAAACCAACCGGCATTTAGCGCCAAGATAAGTCTGCGTTGATGGCGGCATAATTTGGTTGAATCTCTAAGTTGATTGCTAAGCGGCTTTTTTTGCAGCATGCAGTATGGAAGCGCAAACCACCAGTTAAGCCACTTTGCGCCAAGCCATAGCGCTAATGGGATCCCTCCTACGCTTACGGCAGTAACAAAAATCCATAATTGATTACGCTGTTGATCGAGATAATAGTTTATGTCCCAGTCGGCCAGCATTAAGCCAAACAACCAACGGCCAATAAACAAAATGGTACAAGAAATACTGATTAACAAAGCAGATTGCAAAAACGCTAAACGGGCAATTAACCAAGAGCGATTCAGCAATAAACGAACGGCTTGTGATACAGAGCGCCGATTAACTTCATGCTGAGCCAGCAGTAAAGTAATCACCCCCTGCTGTAAGAAAAAGTTGAATAAGGCCATGGCAACGAGCCAAATAGCAAACAGGTATCCACTGGGCGAAAGAAAAAAGGCCAGTAACTGCTGATTAGCAACGCCTTGTAAACCATACCAAGACATTAAAGATTCGCTCACCACAATCGACACAGGGGCTACTACTGCCAACCAACATGCCTGCACCAGCAAATAAGCGCCAAACATTGCAATGCCGCGGCTTTTAAGCGAGCCGGCTAAATAATATATAAAGTGTCGAATACGATGTAATGCGTTGGGGAGAATCACTGGGTATTTAGCCCCAATATAGCGACCATTTGTTTTACTTGTTGTTGCGAAACCTGCAATCGACTTAACTCTTTATCTAAATCTTTTGCTGCAGCCATGGCTAAGGCATATCGCTTATCGAACTGAGAAGGTAATGTTGTTGAGGCAGCGCTATGAAAATGCCTGAGTCCACTATTTAACAGACCGAGTATATTGTGTTCTCGCAATCCACCGGCAGCCAACCATTCAATGCTTGGAAAACATTGTTGCATGTCGAGTAACAAGATGAGTCCATCTTCAATGTTGTTTTTCTGACCAGAACTAAGCACACGTGTAATATTCAATGCGTCTATTTGTTTTGCTGCCCTTTTAGGCTCAGCCACACAATCGAAGGCTCGATGAAAGGTAGTACTAAGCCCCTTGGCTGCTTTAACCAATTGTTGGCATGCAAGTTCGTCCACCGAAGCGTCAGTATTTAGTGCACCAAAAACCACGCCATTAAAGCCTAAGTCTTTAACCATCGTTATATCGGCAACCATTTGAGCAACTTCGTCATCGCTATAACAAAAGTCGCCGCCGCGTGGCCTAACCATTACAGTAATGTCGATTTGGCTTAAATAATCTTTCACCAATAACAATGCGCCATAACTAGGAGTCGTGCCGCCTTCTGCTTGGCCTGCGCAAAACTCTACCCGTGTAGCGCCACCACTAATAGCGTTTTTTACATCACTAATGCTGTAGCAGCAAATTTCAAGAACAGGAGAATTAGAATCAGATTTAGACAAGTTTTGGCCGACGTTCACGGGTTAAGTGTTTTTATTATAACGAATTATGCTCTAGCTTCACCTTCGTAAGCGATACATAATTAGCTTTTTCATCGATAACCCTCGATTTTTATAGCAATAAACCATGCAACTTTGCCTAACTATAGAGAATCGTTAAGCTTTAATGCATTAAACCAAGCGACCCATAGCGTTGATTTTGAGTTCACAACTTAGTAGTTCAAACAAGCGTTTTGCTAAATATCTGTGTATATTAAACGGGTTATTCTAGGGAAAGAAGACACTTTTAGGTGAAACCATGAAACGATTTCCACTTTATTTATTAACGGTGGCATTAAGCATCAATGCTAATTACACCTTAGCTAATGAGTATTTATTTGTAGGTACTGGTAATGTTAGCGGCGTTTATTACCCCACTGGCAACGCCCTTTGTCGCTTGCTAGAGCAGAGCAACGAGCATCGAAAATTAAGTTGTACTGCAGAGAGTTCAGGCGGTTCCAGCGACAACGTGGAAGCACTGCAAAGTGGTGATATTGATTTAGCTATTGTTCAATCAGACGTGCACTGGCAAGCCTACCAAGGTAGCGGCGAGTTTGCTGAACAAGGCGCCTATAAAGAAATGCGATCTCTTCTTTCCCTCTATGCTGAAGCCTTAACTATCTTAGTGCATGCAGACATGAACATAGGGCAAATAGAGCAGCTTAAAGGACATTCGCTAAACCTTGGGCCAGAGGGTTCAGGCCAGTATTCAACCATGCAACTGGTGATGGAAGATCTCAATTGGCAAGCCTCGGATTTCTCTAAGTTAAGTAATTTAAAACCCGACGAGCAAAGCCGTGCCCTGTGCAGTAAAAAAGTAGACGCAATAATCTATGTGGTTGGGCACCCTAATACCTCTATTACCCGCGCCACAACAATGTGTGAGTCCAACCTTATTAGCTTGTCTAAAAAGACCATTATGGCCTTAGCAGATAAGTATGATTACTTTTCGCCAGTCACTATCAAAGGCGGCACCTACCACGGTAACCCTGATGATGTTTCATCTATAGGGGTAAGTGCCACCTTAGTGGCCGACAAGCAACTTTCGGAACAAACGGTTTATAACTTTGTTGCGGCAATTTTTGAAAACTTAAACACCATGCGTTCACTACATCCAGCGCTAGCCGATCTGCAAGTAGAAGATATGATCAATACCAACTTAACCGCTCCGCTTCATGACGGTGCCAAGCGTTACTATCGTGAACAAGGTTGGATAAAGTAAGGTGCAGGCGGGTTTAAAAATCCGCGTGTTTGGCTAACTGACTTAACGGTAAATCTAAAGAGTCACACATTCGGTCAAGTTCCTTCCCTAGAACTTGGTGCCAATCTTCACACTCCCCTTGCCAACCTAAGTGCTCAAGCCAAGCTTGCCTAAACGTTTTGTTAGTGAACAAATCATGCAAGTAAGAACCTTGAACATTGCTAAGTTGCCAGCCCGTATCAGCTTCGACAAAGCTAGCTAAGGGCTCAATGCACAATGTTTTACCGTGATGAATTTCGTAACAATTCAGCTCACTATTTTGCCAACTCAGCTGCCGTTGGCGAGTCGTTTTTTGATCTGAGTATTCGGTAATAATTGGCAGTAAAGACAGGCCCTTAAAGCTCTCTCCTTCTACCGAGTTAGGATCAAGATTTTGTTCACCTAAAATTTGCAATCCTCCACAAACTCCGGTGATTAACACTCCAGCAGAAGCCGCTTTAATAATCTCATTATCCAAACCACTCTTGGCTAAGTGAGCCCGACTTGCCGCAACATGTTTCGAACCAGGCAATATAATCGCATCAAATTGGCTAAGATCTTGGCAGTCACGCATTGGAACAACGTTCACACCTTGTTGGTAAATGAGAGGATCAAACTCGTCAAGATTACTGGCATAAGGATAAACAATCAGCGCAACGTTTATGCTGCCGGCTTGCCAAGTACTGCGATGGAAGAAATTGTCTTCTTCAGGAAGTTGATGCGCTGTCCAAGGGATGACCGCAACAATAGGGATACCGGTTTTTTCTTCTAACCACACATTTGCATCGTGTAACAAGGCTTGCTCACCACGAAACTTATTAAGCACAAAACCCTTAACCCTTTGTTGCTCCGCTTCACTTAAACACATCCAAGTACCCAGTAAATGTGCGTAAGCGCCACCTCGGTCAATATCTGCAATTAAATATACCGAAGCATTGGTATGCAATGCTACTTCCATATTCACAATGTCACTTTTACGCAGGTTAACTTCGGCTGGGCTGCCAGCACCTTCAATCACCAATAAAGGGTGTTTACTCTGCAAACGCTGCAAACTGGCTGTAACGGCCGGCCAAAGCACCGCTTTACGTTGGTGCCAATCTTTAGCCAGCAGCTCATGGCTCACCTTACCGTTCACCACTACCTGCGCGCCCTTTTCACTATGCGGTTTAAGCAGCACAGGGTTCATATCGATGGTGGGTGTTTGTTTGGCGGCAATCGCTTGAAGGTATTGCGCTCTGCCTATCTCACCGCCTTCTTGGGTTACCGCAGCATTATTACTCATGTTCTGCGCTTTATAGGGCGCAACATCAAGGCCTCGAGTAGCTAAAAAACGACACATTAAGGCGCACACTAAGGATTTACCCGCATCACTAGTGCAACCCATAAACATGATGGGATCGGTTGTTGAGAACTGTGGTTTCATTAGTGAGTATTATCTACCAGCAATACCGACAGCACGTCGCGCCAAGTGACTAAACCGAGTAACTTATTCGCCTCATCTATCACCGGTAAACAACTAATACTTTTATCCACCAGCAACTGCCCGGCATCTCTAACGCCGGTAGTCGGTGTGCTGCACAACGGCTCTCTGGTCATAACATGATGTACCCGCTGGGTTAAGGTTTGTACATCTCGCTGATTTTCTGCGGCTTTACCTAAATAAGGACTTAGCGCAGCCAGTAAATCGGATTCGGTAAGCACCCCAACCACTAAATCTTCGTCATCAAGTACCACCAAATGATGAAAGCTCACGTTATCAAAAATGTCTTTTATGTCGAATAGGCGTTGATCCATTCCCACAGTGACAACTCTGGTTTGCATAATATCTTTGATTATCAAGTGATTCTCCAATCCGCTGATGTTTCAACCATTATAAACACAACAATGGCTTTTTCGCTGTTTAGTTAATGACAACTATAGAAAAATTCATGCACATACGTACACTAGGGCGGTAACTAATTAGAGTAAGAAATCATGGCCTATCAAATTATTCCGGTAACTCCTTTTCAGCAAAATTGTAGCCTCATTTGGTGTGAAGCAACCATGCAAGCAGCCATCGTTGATCCAGGTGGCGATCCCCAGCTAATTCAAGCTGCAGTTGATAAGGCAGGCGTAACCGTAAGCAAAATCTTGCTAACGCATGGTCACCTTGATCATGTTGGTGCTAGCAGCCTTATTCAACAACGTTACCAAGTGCCGTTAATCGGCCCACATATAGAAGATGACTTTTGGATAAGCAAAATGGCCATGCAGTGCCAAATGTTTGGTTTTCCTGAAGTGGCTAATTTTACTCCAGACCAATGGCTAGAACATGGCGAAGTGATTGAAGTGGGCGAGTTAAAATTGGAAGTACGCCATTGCCCAGGGCATACTCCTGGCCATGTGGTATTTGTTGACCACGACAATAAGCTAGCGATTGTAGGCGATGTACTGTTTAACGGCTCAATTGGTAGAACAGATTTTCCAAAAGGCGATCACCCTACTCTCATTAACGCTATTAAAACTCAGCTTTATACGCTAGATGATGAGTATCAGTTTTTACCAGGTCACGGCCCCATGTCTACCATAGGCCATGAGAAACAACATAACGGCCATACCCGCTAAACACAAAAAAGCACCTTTTGATTCAATACTTCAAAAGGTGTTTTTTTATTATCTATACCATTACACTGGGCCAATTAGCTTGTGTTTATCACGATAAATCAAATAAGCACAACTTAACCAAACTCCCACCGCCATAAAGAATAATGGATACTCCCTCGGACAACCTGCTTGCAAACAACTTAGGTCGGTATAGGGAAATAGACCTAAAGGCGTGAAAATATGGAAGAAAATCGCGCCCGACATAATACCCAAACCCAACAAGGCACCATAAAGGCGAGTTGCCTTACTCAAAATGAGAATGCTAGCAATCAGCTCAGCTAAACCAATTACGGTTTCACCGTATTGGCCAAACAAGTCGCCAATTAGCGTTAAGCCTAAACCTTCCCGCATCCATTGCCCTACCGTTTGAAAAATGTAAACGGTAATATCTGCTGGGCTACCAAACCAACCTGCAAATTTAAATACTAACGATTGTAAAAATACAAAAGCGACATAAATGGCAAGCACCAACGGTATATGTTTTTTCAAAGCAAACTCCCTGTTTTAAGCTTTTGTTTAAGCGTAGTTGATCAAATTGCTTACGCCTGTTTAAGCGCCAAGCATGTGACCCGACAACTAAGCCTTCGCTTTCAAAAAAGCTCAGCCGCTAGGTAACAAAACGGCTGAGCTTGAACAGAGTTTTTATTAAAACCGCTAAGTATTAAGCGGCAACTCCAGTACTGGGGGCTTTTCTTCATTAAGCGTTCTGCCCGCAAACCGCTCTCTTAAAGATTGGAATAACACAAAAAACGCCGGCACAAATAAACAACCAAGAATCGTAGCCGCAAGCATCCCACCAAAAGACGCCATGCCAATTGCTTTCATCGCCGATGCCCCCGCAGACGAAGCGAGCATTAATGGAACCACACCTAAAATGAATGAGAATGCGGTCATTAACACTGCACGAAAACGTAACTTAGCAGCCGCTACACCCGCCTCAACAATGCTGTAGCCTTTTTCTTCCCGTAACTGCTTGGCAAATTCAACAATAAGAATTGCGTTACGACTTGCCATGCCAATTAACAACATAATGGCAATTTGGGTATATAAGTTCACGGTAGTGCCACTCACTAACACCGCAGACAACACGCCAAACACAGCAGTAGGCACTGCAAGCAAAATCGCTAAGGGGGTTAACCAAGATTCATATTGAGCAACCAAAAACAGGTAGGTAAACAACATGGCAAAAGCAAAGGCAATTAAGCTAGCGTTACCGGCTTGTTGCTCTTGTAAGGTTAAACCTGTCCATTCGTAACTAAAGCCGCTAGGTAGAACATCTTCTGCTACTTGCTCCATCGCACTAATGGCTTGGCCAGAACTGAAGCCAGGCATAGCAATACCGTTAATGGTGGTACTGCCGGCAACGTTATAACGCACCAGCGAACTTGGGCTCAATACCGTAGATACCGACACCAAATTGCTTAAACGCACCATCTCGCCCTGATTAGAACGTACATACAAATTAGACAAATCATCAATCTGTTGTCGCGAATCGGCTTCGGCTTGCAGCATTACTCGGTAGTTGCGTCCACCTTTAGTGAAATCGTTAATATAGCTACCGCCGTATTGCACATTTAAGGTATTTACGATATCGCCAAAGGCAACGCCCATCGCAGCCGCACGCTCTTCGTTAATATCTAGAAACAAGTTAGGCATGCTAATACTAAATGTTGAAAACGCCGAGGCGATCTCTTCGCGCTGATTGGCTTCAAGCAATAGCTGTTCTAGTACTTCTGCGGTGCGTTCAGGCCCATGGCCCATTTCATCTTTTAAGACAAATTCAAACCCATTAACCATACCTAAAGCTGGTATCGCCGGTAAACCGAAGGCAAAACCTACGCCTTCTGGCAGCGCGTCTATCGCACGTTGTACTCGAGCAATCACTGCGTCTTGGTGTTGCTGCTGGTCAGTTCGCTGCTCCCAGTGTTTCAAACTAAATACCAATAAGGCTGAATTTGAATTACTAGACCCATTAAGCAAGTTGTAACCCGCCGCTGAGAAGGTCATCTCAATGTCTGGATCATCACTAAGCGACTCAATCAGCAACTTGGTCATATCACGCGTGCGATTTAGCGCGGCTCCTTCGGGTAAATCAATCACCGCGAAAAACGTTCCTTGATCTTCATCAGGCAAAAATCCACCTGGTAGCTTAGCGCCCATCCACGCACTTCCAGCGATCACAATGGAAAACAGCAATACCGCTAAGCCTAAACGGCGACACAATACTGCCACTGATTTACCAAAGGCTTCGGTAAACCTTTCAAAGCCTCGGTTAAAAGCCTGAAAAAAGCGGTTAGGTGTTAAATCGCGGGTCATTAACAATACACACAAAGCAGGCGTTAAGGTCATCGCCACGAGGGTAGAAATAACAACCGATACTGAAATGGCAATACCAAACTCAGCGTAAATAATGCCTACCATGCCCGGCATCACCAAGGTTGGACCAAATACCGCTAACAGCACAGCTGCAGCCGCTATACAGGGTCCAATCACCTCTTTCATGGCAATTTCTACGCATTCTTTTACCGGTTTAGTGGTTTCGTGTAACAGGCGTTCCACATTTTCAATCACCACAATGGCTGCATCTACCACAACACCAATAGCTAACACCAAACCAAACAAGCTGATCGTATTAATAGTGGAGCCAAACGCTTTCATCACGGCAAAGGTAGCAATCAGCGAAACCGGAATAGCAATTGCGGGAATCAACGTAGCTTGCCATGTTTGCAAAAACAGGTAAGTCACCAAGGTGACTAACACCAGGGCGATAATGAGCGTTTCTTTCACATTATAAATGGATACATCAATGAACTCGGTGGCATCGTAGGGCAAGGTAAACACCATGCCATCAGGTAAGCTTTGCTCAAGTTTAGCCATGGCTTCTTTTACATCCGCCGCGACTTGCATAGCGTTAGCAGTAGGGTCTTGATAGACCATCATTGCTACCGACTCTTTATTATTTAAGTAAGTATCCACTAGGTACTTCTGCGCACCCAGTTCAATACGAGCAACATCTTTTAGGCGCACTAAACTGCCGTCGGCATAAGCTTTAATCCGAATGTTACCAAAGGCTTGTTCGTTGGCTAATCGTCCTCTAACTTGCACCGTATATTGCCAATCATTATTCCCAGCAACAGGCTCTGCACCAACACTACCCGCTCCGCGTACTGCATTTTGATCCGCAATAGCGGCAGCAATATCATTCACCGTTAGGTCTAGGGCTTGCAGGCGCTCAGGCTCTAGCCATACGCGCATCGCATATTCTTTTTCGCCCAAGGGCGTTACTTTACTCACCCCTTTTATTCGTGAAAGGGTTTCTCGAACAATGCCAGTAAGGTAGTAACTCAACTCCAAGGTATCATGAGCACCAGATTGCGAGTTTAGGCTGGCAATCATTAACATAGACGGGCTCATTTTTTCTACGTAGATACCCGAACGACGCACTTCTTCTGGCAATAATGGCTGGGCTGCGTTAACCCGGTTTTGTACTAACGTGGCTGCACGGTCGGCATCAAAACCTGTTTCAAAAGTCACGTTAAGGTTATAAGAACCATCGTTGTTCGAGGTAGATTTCATGTAAATCATACCTTCAACGCCGTTCACTTCTTTTTCAATCACCGAGGCTACAGTGTCGTTTACGACTTTGGCGTTCGCACCGTTGTATTGAGTAAATACATTGATCATTGGCGGTGCAACATCAGGGTATTGCCCTACCGGCATGGTGTAGGCGGCTAACGCGCCTAACACACTCATGATCACCGATAAAACAATGGCGGTTTTAGGGCGAGAAATGAAGAATTTAATCATATTAACCTCGCTGTCTTACAAGACTACCATCTGTTAGTTTCTGCTGGCCTCTAGAGACCACCACCGTGCCATCGTCTAAACCTTGTAATACCTCGGTTTGATTTCCTAGCTGGTCACCCAGCTCAATGGCTTGCAACTGGGCTTTACCACGAACCACTTTAAATACTGCAGGGCCACTTTGGGTTTGCACCAAGGCTCGACTAGGGATCACCACGGTGTTTTTGTGTTCCCGTAAAACAACTTCTACAAATTGACCCACAAATACACTGTCGTCGTTATGAAATTTAAAACCAACAGCTAATGCACCTGTAGCCGGGTTTATTTTGTTGTCGATGTAATCAAGATCTCCCCCTATTGGGTACTCACTGCCGTCTAAGAATCTCGCCAGCACTTCAAACTGCGAAGTCCCATTACGGTATTGTTGAACTGCTTTAAGCACGGTTTTTTCATCAATGCTAACAGTTACTTTAAAATCACGGTCATCAACAATTGATGCCAGTTGGTAACCCACACTCACGGTGTCGCCAGGGCTGAGTTCAGCTTGACTAATTCGACCAGCACGAGTGGCTTTTATTTCGGTTCTACTAAGCAGCAATTGTGCGTCGTCGACTTGCTTTTCAATAGCCTTAAGGCTGGCTTGATTGACTAAGAATTGCGTTTCAATGTCTTCAAGCTCTTGCTTAGAAATTGCGTCACCCAGTTTTTGGGCGCGCTGCAAACTGTTTAAAGCGGAGTTGTATTTTGCACGCAAGTTAACCAAATTAGCTTGTAAGCTGGCTAAGTTAATTTCAAATTCTAAAGGGTCTAAACTAAACAGAAGTTGCCCAGTTTGTACGTAATCACCTGCTTGAAAATGTTTATCTAGCATGGTGGAGGTTACCCGCGATACCACTTTTACTTCTTCATCTGGAAGAACAGTGGTGGTGTAGATTTCTTCAATTACCAAGCTCTCTTGGCTGGCATTAGCTAAGTCCACGGGAATAGTGTCACTTACCGTACTTTGCAGTGGCTCATTACTGCTAGACGTTTCACAGGCTGTGACAAACATGCTAGCCAACAACATACCTAATAATCTTATTTTCATTTTCTGCCCTTGTTTTGGATTTATTGTCCTTAGCGTTATGCAATTGGTTACTTCCCTGCAGGCGCATAGTAAGCCCGAGGCATAAATAGCTTAAACGAGCAGCTATAAGGGCAGCTTATAGCTATGACCTATTAAGATGGTCAGAGAGTAAAAAAGGGAGCCCAATGGCTCCCTATCCTTACTGGCTAAGTTTAACAATTATGCGGCTTCACAAAGCTCTGGATTGCCAGCTTGTTGCTGCCGTTTATCTAAAGCGCTACTGATTCTTGTGAGAAGCAATGCGCCCAGTACAATTAGCGAGCCAGCCCAAGGTGTATGCATAACACCAACCTTAGCAACAATCATCCCACCGCCCCACGCACCTAAGGCGATACCAACGTTAAAAGCCGCAATGTTTAAACCAGAGGCTACATCTACCGCGTTTGGTGTATGTTGCTCGGCAAGCTTTACCACATAAACTTGCAAACCCGGTACGTTGCCAAAGGCAAATGCTCCCCAGACTAAAATGGTCGCTACCGCCGCTATAGGATTAACCGCAGTAA
The DNA here is from genome assembly GCF_030548385.1 of Agarivorans sp. 1_MG-2023. Classification (NCBI taxonomy): domain Bacteria; kingdom Pseudomonadati; phylum Pseudomonadota; class Gammaproteobacteria; order Alteromonadales; family Alteromonadaceae; genus Agarivorans; species Agarivorans sp. 1_MG-2023. Next base: position 47,874 of record NZ_JAUOSJ010000013.1, read on the forward strand.
AATTGAACACCATAAGCACTGTAGCTAAACCTAGAAATATCCAGCTTAAAGCTTTAATGGGCCCCATTTTGTCGGCCATCTTTCCGCCCCAAATATTGCCAAACGCTACCGATACGCCATAAACCAACATAATTAAACTAATTGCACTGGCGTCAAAACCACTGATGTCCTGCAAAATAGACGCTAAAAAAGTAAACGCGGTAAACGAACCACCGTAGCCAATAGCGGTAATCGCATAAACCAACAGTAAACGCGGCTGGGTAAGTACACTTAATTGGTCTTTTAATTTGGTCGCTGGCGGCTGTTTTAGGTTATTAGGCACTAATAACGCACTGCCGATTAAAGCGATAAGGCCCAAGATGGCCACCACTAAAAAGGTTGTTTCCCAACCAAAATGTTGGCCTATATAAGTGCCCAAAGGCACACCAGTAACCAAAGCCACCGTTAAGCCAGTGAACATAATCGCAATAGCACTGGCGGCTTTATCTTTAGCCACCAAACCCGTAGCAATGGTGGACCCAATAGAAAAGAATACACCATGCGCCAAACCAGTGAGAATACGCGCCCCCACTAAGGTTTCATAGCTAGGCGCTTGCCACGCGAGTAAGTTGCCAGCTACAAACAAACTCATTACCGCCAGTAATACGTGTTTTCTATTCCACTTACCGGTTAAGGCGGTAAGTACCGGAGCGCCTATAGCTACACCCAAGGCATATAGGCTTACCAGTAAGCCGGCAGAAGGAAGCGAAACCGCTAAGTCTTGCGCCATGGTGGGGATTAGCCCAACAATAACAAACTCGGTGGTTCCTATGGCAAATGCGCTTAAGGTAAGCGCGAATAGAGCTAATGGCATAACAGTAATCTCTCGTCATCGATTAGGTTGTTGCACTGCGCAACAAGTGATGGCGAGCATTATTATCCAAAGAACTATTGTCAAAAATGGCACTTAGAACAAAATACTTTTGTAGAAATTATTGTTAATCCGCTAGGTAAACTGATCTAGAAGTCGCTAATATTAAGCAACCTTATTGTTAGAGTGTGGCTATGTTTACCCTTAAAAACCGATCTGATGAACTCGAAATACTGCTAGCGGTGGTAGACAGCGGTGGCTTCTCGGCTGCTGCAGACGCCTTAGACATTCAAGTGGCTAAGGTATCTCGAGCGGTTAGCAAAATAGAGAAGCAGCTAGGCATTACTATTCTTAATCGAACCACCAGACGGGTGGTACAAACCGACGAAGGCCGCCAATTTATAGAAGCGGTACGTATAGGCTTGAGCCAAATTCAACAAGCTGAAGAAGACATTATTAGTAAGGGTGAGTTGCCTCAAGGCAGGCTGCGTGTTGATGCCGCCAGCCCATTTGTGATACACCAATTAGTGCCACTAATTGGTGAGTTTAAACGCGCCTACCCCAATATAGAACTAGAGCTAAATACTAACGACGGTTTTGTGGATCTGCTGGAAAAGAAAACAGATTTAGCCATCCGCATTGGTACATTAGCAGACTCCACACTGCATGCTCGCCCCATCGGCGTGAGTAACTTGTATATTGTCGCCGCGCCCGCTTACCTGGAACAGCGAGGGGTGCCGCTGCAGGTTGCACAACTAAACGAACATGAGCTGATCGGCTTTAGCGGGGCAAAGGTGCTAAACCATTGGCCATTAAAAGGGTTTAAAACAATGAGCCCAGCTATAACTGCCAGCAGTGGCGAAACCATTCGCCAATTAGCTTTAAGCGGCAATGGCATTGCCTGTTTGTCGGGATTTATGGTGAAACACGACATCGAGCAAGGAACCTTAGTGAGTTTATTCCCAGCCCTGCAGGTAGAAGAAACTAACCAGCGACAAATTAACGCGGTGTATTACCGTTCATCTAAAGTAGCGCGACGCATCACTGCGTTCATTGATTTTATTAAACCTCGCTTAAGCTTGTAAGTTGCTGCTTGACTTGGAGTTAGCTCCAAGGTTTAGGCTACACCTTGAGTCGCAAACTTTGGGTCATTACATCAGAGGAAAAGATCATGGAAAGTAACCGATACCAACGCGGATTAGACAAGCTTAATGAAATAGACGGTGAAGCAGGCCATAAAGTTATAAATAGTCTTGCTACTATTTGCCCAGAGCTCGCTAAATTCACCATTGAATTTCCCTTTGGCGACATCTACAGTCGCCCAGTCTTAGATTTAAAATCGCGAGAAATCGCTACCGTATCTGCCCTCACGGCAATGGGAAACTGCGCACCACAACTTGCAGTGCATATTCATGGCGCGCTTAATGTAGGCTGTAGCCCAAAAGAAATTACCGAAGTGATTTTACAAATGGCGGTATATGCAGGATTTCCGGCAGCAATTAACGGCATGTTAGTCGCGAAACAGGTTTTTGAAGAACGTGGCATTTTAGAGCCTTCACAATAACAAGTAGTTAGTTAACCTGGCATGGGTCATCGCCAGTTGCGACTAGGCACTTAACACCAGTATTAAATATTGCTTAGGGGTGATTTTGGCGATGCTTTTACACTCTCGTGTCATGTGGGCTTGATCAGAAAAGCCCTGACTTAGTGCCAACTCTGCTAAATCTACAGTAGGCTGGTTCTTTAGGGCCTTAAGAGTCATTTTCACTCTTAAGGTACGTTGCCACTGCTTTGGGGTCATGCCCATCAAATGTTGAAAATGCCGCTCAAGTTGACGCTGGCTTAACGCCACTTTGTTGCTCAGCAAGCCAATGTCTTTTGCATATTGCATAAAGTTAATGGCTTGAGTAAAACTTTGCGGTGGAGAATCAACTGCACTCAAACTGTGCTGTAGCCACTTGTACATCACAATAATTCGAGACTGCTGCCCCCTAAGTTCTTGCAATTGTTGGCAGAGTAACTGGAGTTGGTGATTGCGTTGCGGATCGATACTATCATTGGTGTTTCTTGGCAGAGTACCAAAGAACCCTGTACTCACTCCGGGTAAAAACCTAAATCCTGCAAGCTGTGCCTTGGCAGGTAAGGTGATTGAACGCGCCACTTTGCTAACCGGCAAAATAATCATTCCAGCTTCATATTGTTTGCCATCTAAACGCAGCGGCGGCCCTAAATTGAACAGCACACCGCTGCAGCCGTCGGCCTGCAACCAGCGTGTCATTGAGCCAGCACTTTGGCCATCAAGCGAAGCCGACCACAAGGCTTGAATGGTATCGGCCAAACGCCCCTTGGGTCGAAATAAAGAAAACCTAAAACGCTGGTCAACCTCGTTCAATATTTGCTTAGCTGGGTGTATAACTGCCTACCTTTGATGTAAATGCTTTCGCGATTCTATTCCAACTATTGATCGCATTAGTAGCAATGGTCAAATCAACCAAAGCTTTTTCGCCAAATTGATTTAAAGCTTGTTTATAAAGCGCATCGCTTATCGGATGCCCGGCACTAATGGCTTCTGCCCACTCTAGTGCCATGCGTTCATTATCCTTGTACCAAGGCAAATCCTGCCAGGCGCTTAAACCAATAATTCGTTGCTCGGTTTCTCCCGCTTTTAAGGCATCTTTACTATGCATATCAATACAAAACGCACATTGATTAATTTGGGATATACGCAATTTAACCAGCTCCCACATGGCTAAGTTTACGCTGTCAGATTCAAGAAATTGGCCTCGTAAATAGTCCTCTTGTTGCATGAGGATCTCCATACCCTTCGGCGCATTAGCAAAATAGTTCAGTCGAGTTTTCATAGTCTTCTCCTTTTTAGTTACAGAAAGACTAACGGGAAGCCCTAAAGGTTTATTGAAGATTTTCGACATCCTTCATCAGCAAACAAATTGCAGCTATAAGTTAGCCTGAAAGGTGCTTATTTAACTAATATTAATAAGGCGCAGATAATAGACACATACAAACAACAACAGTGAAAACAGACCATGAACAACCTTAGCAAAATTCTTATTGCCTCTGTACTTGGTGCAGTGTTTTACAATAGCGCAGCCACAGCTAACATTGTAGAGATTGAAATCTACCAAGATGGTATTGAATACGAGTGTTTACAAGATACTCAAACTGGCAAAATTTTTAACTGTGAGCGTGATTAATATGAAAACCTACTTAGCTATACTTGCCGCTTTAATTGGATTCACCGCCAATGCCGACACGCTTAACAATGCTATACAATGGCAGGTTGGCGACAACAATAATGCCATGATCGTAAGTAAAGATTTAGGTTACGTAGCCGAATTTAGTTTTTACGATGGCGGGATTACTTTCTCTAGTACCTTGCGTGGTAAATGTGCTGGTACACAGCAGAGCCATCAGGTACAAGGTAAAACCGTTGAATTTACCCTAAAGCAAAACAACGAACATTGTTCATTGATTCCAACAAACAATAAAGACAAAGCAGTAGTGAATGGATCGTTTAATCGCTTAAGTACGGTGAGTTTTAACAACGCTACATTTACCACTAAGGGCTTCCACGACGCCTTGGTAAGGGCTGAAAAAATCCGTTTTACTCGCACTAACAGCTAAGCCTGTAAAGGATAAAGCCGTTTCAACAAAATACATGATGTTATTATCGGTTTTCACCTCCTCCGGTTAACCACATTCAATATTTGTATCTACGTAGAAGTTGAACAAGGACGTTGCTAAATCATAAACTCAATTAGCCAATGGGTTCTTCATTTTTAATATGAAGATTTGGAAACACCAATAACCCTTAATAACCGCCCCCTTCCCCCTAAGTCGACAGTTTTGAATAGCTCATCGTCAAACATTAACAACAACACAGTTACTCGGAACTTAGCCAGTGTCTACTCTGTTGCTAATTATTGTCTATTCCTTAACTTTTAGTATGCAAAAATACGCATATTATTCATTAACTTAATAAAGTAGTCCCTGCTTTAGAGCAGTCGAATAATCAACCAATAGCTGCTCGTTATTCCACCACACAGTATTCAGTGACAAGGCTGAAACTATAGTTACTAAACCATTAAGGTATTACAAAACAACAAGTTAAAGCTCATACAACTCCGACCAGAAGGTACATTAGATTTACTTAGTAATCTCTCGTTTCACCACCATGCACTCCGCTTTGAGCTTCTGCACATTTTTGTAAAACAGCTAATTATTCACCCACCCGAAATAAATATTGATCAACCAATTGTGATGAAGATCTAAATATTGGGTTACCAATAATGTTACTAATTTCTTATTGATACAATTATTGGTCAACCTGTGTAGTTATTTAGGGACACTAATAAGCCAATAAGGAGGTTGGTAATTCTAGAATCGCTTAACCAAGGGAGTGGTTACCAGTGTTAAATAATTTATTTGAAATAATCATATTACTTAAGCCCTTGGCTTAAGTGTTGCTGCTGGTGACTAACGTAATTGGTAAGTAACTCCCCTAGTGCTTAAGCAAGTAAACAATCAATTTTGGTAACCAATATTGGTGTACCAAAAAAGCATATGCGTTTAAAAAATAGAGAAGTAGCAAACGCGAATAGATAACTAGGATATAAACATAGGAAGTTTTATGACTATTAAGGCAAAGAAAATGGCTCCACTCTACTTTGCCGTCAGTTCAATTCTGAGCATAGGTGTATGTTCAGCGGCGACTGGCGAAGCAATACGAGTAGAGGCCGAAGATTTCGTTATGATTGGCGGAACCTTCGATGATGGCCAAATTGCTGCGGTAAGTACTTATACGGTAAATGGCGCAACCGCAATCAACTTTGTAAACAAAGGTGACTACTTAGATTATCAAGTAGACATTGCCGAAGCAGGGTCTTACAGCATTGAATACTTTATTGGCACTGGTATAGCAGACGGTGCGGAAATTGAAGTGCTAGTAAAAGACGGCGGTGCTTGGGTTTCTCAAGGAAGAACCACAGTACCTGCGTCAGGTTGGGACAATTATCAAGCGCTAGACTCTAACCACACGCTAGAGCTGCCCAGTGGCCAGGTCGATATCAGAATATCAGCCTCTGGCACTAACGATTGGCAGTGGAATTTAGACTACTTTACCCTGCAAAAAGTTGCTGACCAACCGGTTGATCCAGAACCTCCGGTGGTATTACCCCCAGAGGCGATTATTACCCAAGCGAGTAGCTTTGCGTCTAGTGGTGGCACCTTTGCCGATGGTCAACCCTCGCCTGTTAGCACCTACACCAGCAATGGTGTAAGCGCGATTAACTACATCAACAAAGGCGACTACGTTGATTACAACCTAAACATTGCAGAGTCAGGTGATTACAGTATTGAGTACTTGATTGCTACCGCAATTGATAGCGGCGTAGAAATTGAAGTACTGCTAAACACCGGCAATGGGTGGGCATCAGTAGGTAAATCTTCGGTAGCAGCTGGTGGCTGGGATAACTACCAATCTCTAAAACCTAGCTACCTGTTATCTATTCCTAGTGGTTCAGTACAATTACGTTTAAATGCCTCAGGCAGTAATGATTGGCAGTGGAACCTAAGCAGCTTTGCTCTATTACGAGAAGCTGATATTACCGATCCAACGGACCCTACCGATCCAACGGACCCTACCGATCCAACGGACCCTACTGATCCAACAGACCCTACTGATCCAACCGACCCTACTGATCCAACCGACCCTGTTGATCCTCCCGTGGTTATTCCACCGGGTAACGGCAGTGACCCAGTACCAGTAAGTGGTAGCTTTACCTTAGAAGCCGAAAACTACCAAGCAGTGGGCGGCGAAGTTCAAATCTACGACTTGGATAACGGTAAAGCAGTCAATTACTTTAACTCTGGCGACTACTTAGAGTTTTACATTGAGCTAGAAACCGGCGGCTTATACGACGCCAGCTACCGAGTCGCTACCGGTACGCTCAGTGATACAGCCGTAGGTTTAATGGTCACCGACCACAATGGCCAGTTGGCGGTTAAAAACGTAACAACAGTTAATAGCGTTGGCGGAGACTGGGATGCATTTTACACCCAACCTGGTAATGGTAAATTTAACGTCTTTAGTGGCGTAAATACTATTCGAGTTTATGGTGCAGGATCAGCAGATTTCCAGTTTAACATCGACAGCATCAGCTTTAGTCGCGTGGGTAATATTGACCTCGCAGCAGATGGTGATAACGATGGTGTGCCAGATGTAGATGACTTATGCCCTAGCAGTCCAAGTGATGAAACAGCAGACGCAACTGGCTGTACGCCATCGCAAAAAGACAGCGACGAAGATGGCATTAATGATCGCATCGATCAATGTCCAAACACGCCTCCGGGTTCTTTTGTTGACGACATAGGTTGTATTAGCACCGGCGGTGACGATGACGACTTTGATGGAATTCCGAATACCATTGATCAGTGTCCTAACACCCCATTTGGCCAAAACGTTAATCCACAAGGTTGCCCTGTTTCAGGAAGCGATGCCGATGAAGATGGTGTTGCCAATAGTGTAGATATTTGTCCAAATACACCAGCCGATGAGTTCGCCAATGCCGAAGGTTGTTCGACTTCTCAGTTAAACAATAGCCACACTGTATCGGTTAGTGTAAACGCCAACATCATGCACGAAGTAAACGGGGTATCTGACTTTGGCCGTAATCGCCATATCACCATGCACAGTGCTATTTACGAGAATGATTGGAACGGCCACAGTGACCGCCTAAATTACATCGTAAATACTCTTGGTGTAACCTTAGGTCGAGACAACGGTACTGCTACATGGCGCTTTAACGAAACCGCCCAAAATCCAAACGAGGCCAATACGCCAGATTTAGATTGGATGGTTAATCGTGGTGAAGTACTGCGTAACGACTACGCAAATAATGAGTTTTATAAACGCTTCTCACCAACTAGCACCGAATTAATTGCTGGTACTAACCCGCACCCTACTTACCCTACCCTTAGCTGGTACGACAATGGCATTACTACCACTGGTTGGCAGCCGAAAACCATTGAAACCTCAGCCAAATGGATGGGTCATTACTTAGCGAATTACTATGCTAACTCGCAAAATGGAAACGTAGGCGAACCAATGCCTAAGTTTTGGGAAGTGATCAACGAACCTGACATGTTAATGAAAACCGGTCAGTTCATGGTCACTAACCAAGAAGATCTATGGCGTTATCACAAACTGGTTGCTCAAGAGATTAAGCAAGCACTGGGTGACGAAGCACCAATGATTGGCGGCATGACTTGGGGTCAGCATGACTTCTACCGTCGTGATGGTATCTCTCGCTACGCCGACGACTACCTATGTGCATGGGTAGACGAAGAAGCCTGTGAGTTATTCACCAGCAAGATGCAAACTACCGTTGATGATACCCGTGAACAAGACTGGTACCAGTGGGATGTTATGTGGCGTGGCTTTATGGAAGAATCAGGTGCCGATATGGACTTCTACGCAGTGCATATTTACGACTGGCCAAGTGAAACAGCCGGCGGTCGCGCACCTACCGTTCGCCGTGGTGGACACGTACAAGCCATGCTAGACATGATGGAATGGTACGACGTGAACCTAGGTGGACTAGAAAACCGTAAACCGATCGTAATGTCTGAATACGGCGCAGTAAATGGCGCTTGGGACCAATTGCCACACGAAGAACGTTACGACATAGCCAACCTTAAAGCGTTTAACGGCATGTTAATGCAGTTCTTACAACGCCCAGACTACGTTATTAAGTCTATGCCGTTTACCCCAGCTAAACCTTTATGGGGATACAAGCCTGGTGGCTGTGGTTACGACGCAAGCGTTAACTGTACCGCGCCTTACCATTACTCAATGATGATGGAGTCAGAGCTGAATAACGGTGATTGGCAGTGGTCTTCTTACATCAAGTTCTTTGAGCTATGGGCTGATGTAGATGGTACACGTGTTGACGCGCGCTCTAGCGATCCAGATGTTCAAGTCAATGCCTACGTAGACGGCAAAGAGCTGTTTGTCATCATCAACAATCTTGAAGATTACGACACTAGCGTAAACCTAAACGTAGCGGGCTTAACTGGCCTAAACGTAAGCAATGTTGAATTACGTCAAATGTACTTCGACGGTGTAGAGCACACTAAACTAGAGCGCCGCCATAAACAGCAGCTTCCTTCTAGTTTAACGCTGGCAGGTGATGGAACAGTTGTATTGCGTTACAGCCTAAGCGCCAACGTTAACGTTAACCAAAAAGTGGTTGAACACAAATACTTTGGAGAAAGTGTTAGCGGTGGTTCAGTACCACATCGCATTAGCGTTGAAGGTGGAGCTAAAACCGTAAAAGTGAACGGCCTTGCTGTTCCAAGCGGCGCAGCTGAAGCAATGTTACGTTTAACCGTCGCCTTGTTCCCAGACCAAGATGATCTTGAAGGTGGTCTACTTACCATTAATTCACTCGTAGTGAATGGTAACGAAGTGAGTACGCCTATCGATTGGCGCGGACCTGCTAAATACTCAGCAGACCGTTACTTTGCCACCTTAGAAATTCCTGTACCGGTAGAGTACCTCTCTACCAACAACACCGTAAATGTTGATTTCAAACATAACGGTGAGCTAACGGTAGCCAGCATGGTGGTTTGGGACTTCTCCGCCCCTCCACAACGCTAATACCTTAGCTATTTCTTGGCCCTAGCACCAAGACCGTAAGCAAAACGCCGCATCCCTGTGCGGCGTTTTTTTAAGCACCCAAATACAATAGCCTTAGTTCTACGATGTTGTTTTCGAGTTAGCGCTAAGGAGCGATTAAAAAGGATAACTAAACCAATGAAAACGTTTAGCTTTACCACATGTCACTCACGCTTAGTAAAACTAAGTACTAGCAGTTTGTTAGCGCTAAGCCTTAGTGTGCCTGCCGCCAATGCCTGGCAATGGGGCGATGCGACCAACGACACCAGCTATCAGCAGCTTAAGTCGCAAGCACAAACCGCGCGCACTCAACTTATTCAAACCATCAATCAAGCCGAGCAACAAGGCCTTAACACCGACTATGCCAATGTATCTAAAGTGGTCATTGATCTATTTCTTAGATACGCCGAATTTGATCGGCAAAACCCGCAAGTTATTCAAGCTAAAATTGACGCTATTTGGTGGAATGAATTCATTCCTAACAACTACGCACAAAACATTCCCTTTGAAGAATTAAAAGACAGTATTACCGTCGCTGAGCGTGCCGTAGAAGAGCTGCAAGCCCAAATGAATGGCAGCTTGGTATTACAAACACCTTTCGACTTTAGCTCTGGGCCAGTTGTTCTCAAAGGTGACAAGTTCACTATTAATGACCAAGCCGTTTATCCTAGTAGCTTTAATTGGTTACCCAGCGAAGACAATTACATTGATGCCTTTGGTCGTATTGGCGGCGATTACTACCCAGTAGCAGAACTAAAAGAAAGCGGTGGCTTACACAGTTGGTCGGTTAGCGGTGCAGTAGAAGAACTGCAAAAACAAAACAGTAAGTACATGGATCCCAAAGTATTCTTCTTGGGTTATAACGCCAGCACTTGGCAAAAAAATGCCGCGCCAGAAGCCTTTGAAACTGGCCGATACTTTGTGCCCTTCGATATAGACAACAGCAGCATTCGCAGTTGGTATCAACAACTCATGCAGCACTATATTCCTGGCACCAAAGATCAAGCTGGTCAAGGCACAAGAATTCACTTATTAGCTAACGAACCACACTTTTCTACCCGCGAGGGCGGTTGGTTAGCCGGCAACGGGGTATCTGCCACCACCAAACAAAAGTACCAAGATTGGCTACTACAAAAATACAGTAGCATTAGCGATTTAAACCAAAGCTATGGCACTCAATATGCCAATTTTACGCAAGCTAAAAACGGCTTAGTGTTGCCAATTGCTAAATCCCTACAAGGTGGCCCCATTTGGTACGATTGGTGCAAATTTAACATGGCGCGTGTTACCGAGTGGTTCAGTTTCTTAAAACGCAACGTTCAACAGCACGATCCTCAAGCCAAAGTCACCATTAAAATACTGGGCTGGATCATGAGTTCAGAATGGCGAGACCATGGCATCGACATTGAAGCACTGGCCAAGCTGCAAGATGTAATGGGTTCAGATTTTAGTATGGGTCCAAAAGATTTAGTGAACTTTAAAAACAAAGAATTTGAATTTAGAGAGCGCTACAGCATTGAATGGGTAGAGCAATCTCGAGGCTTAGACTTTTACCGCAGCATCGCCCCTAACAAACCATTCTATGATTCTGAGTGGCATGGCTTATCGGCCGAATGGCAACACTTTGACATGGAACCCAACTACGTACGCGCAAGCCTTTGGTTAGCCCACACCCACGGTATGAAAATGAATACCGCTTGGGTATGGGGCCGCAAAGACGACGGTGATCCAAGCAGCGTAAACTCAATATTTGTGTCAGAACCAACCACCCAACCTCTCGTGATGGATGCCTACGGTCGTACCATGAAAGAGCTAAACGCTCATACCGACAGTTTCAACCAACTGGTAGATTACGACACAACATTCCGTATTTTCTATTCTGAAGATTCAGCCATTCAAGACGGCAGCTACATTGGCAAACTCACCAAAGTGTACGAAGCACTTAAAATGTTGAATGTAGATGTAGGGTTCACTACCGCGTCAGAGTTAAGCAACGTAGGCGCAAACAACGTGATCATTATTCCGCCCACACCGTATCTAAGTTATTGGGAATATAAAGCACTGCAAGATAACGCCGCTGAAAAGATACTGGTTGATCGTCAAGCGTCCTTTGTTAAGAACCAACACGGCAAACAACGCAATCAACCACAAATGCCCTCTTATGCCGATATTACCTTTAGTAGCGTATATGACATGGCAGACGAACTCGCTAGCAACGTTAACGCTTTAGCTAAGCAGCGAGTGGTAGATTTCCAAATAACCGATATGCAAAACCAAGCGGCTTATGGAGTGTTTGTTCGCCAAGCAACTGACAACAACGGCGATACGACCCTGTCCATCATTAACGTGAGTAAAGACAAGCGTAAACTGCGTTTAGAGCTTCCTAATAAAGTAAAAGACTTAGTGACTGGCAATATGTTAGCTCAAGATTTTGAGTTAGCGCCTTATGATGTTTATCTGGTAAAAACCAGCCAACAAGCCACCGCAGATAACAGCTTAAGCAGCATAACTGTTCCGGCAACCATCAATGCTGGGCAGCAACTATCTGTCGGTGTTAATTACTCGGCAAACGCCCAACAAAACTTAGAACTGCACTTGGTCAGTCGTACCACCTGGGCATCCGTGGCAAAACAACAAAAAGTGGTTTACTCGGCAAGCAATAAAAACACGTGGTTTGGTTTTGAGGTACCTAGCGATATCCCCAGTGGCGACTACGAGTTTAGAGCCATGTTAATACCTGAAGGCCAAACCTGGCGCGAGGCACATGACATACTCAACCAACGGGTGGTGGTTAGCGAAAACCAAAACGGTAGTGCCATTCCAAGCGATTGGACCAACCTAGAACTCGCCCACAGTGGACGCTGTTTCGACTTAACCGGTGGCAACACCGCTAACGGCACCGGTTATCAACAATGGGATTGTAATACGTCCAACCTAAATCAACGTTTTAAGTTTGTTCCTGTCATCGATGGGTGGTACCTCATTCAATCTCAACGAAGCGATAAGTGCGTTGATTTAGACAATGGGTCAACCGCCGATGGAGCGAAGGTGCAACAATGGAGCTGTATGCCAAACAACCAAAACCAACATTGGAAGATAAACCCTAAAGACAATGGCAGGTATGAGCTAATCGCTCGAAAGAGTAATAAATGTATCGATGCCGAAGGTAAAGCCACCACGAATGGAACACCGTTAGTGCAGTGGTCTTGTTACAACGGAGATAATCAGCAATTTACTTTTAAATAACCGCAAATACATCAAGCTTCCTGCAGGGAAGCTTGATGTTACAACATCCACTTCACAACTACATTGATATAACTAATCACTTCTAATGACAGAGTAAAACAAAGATTAAACAATGGCTTAGTAAATATGTATTACAAATTAAGCAATTTGATGTAAAATCTATTCTTTATCTTGCCTATGCTGTCATGCCACGTTTTTTACCATCTACATTAATTACGCTATTGGGCGTATTTTTAGTTGCCCTTAATTTACGTGCACCTTTTACCAGCCTAGCGCCGGTATTAGAGCAAGTGATGGAAAGCCTATCGCTAACAGCGTCACAGGCTGGGTTTATTACCGCCCTCCCCTTAATCTCTTTAGCCGTGTTCTCCTCAATGGCGCCTAAGCTCTCCCATCGCATAGGTTTAGAGAAAGCGCTGGTAGTATCTTTAATCTGTATAGCAATTGGCATAGTGGTTCGTTCATTGGGCAATGTATCGCCTCTTTATCTAGGAACGGTGATCCTGGGTGCCGGTATTGCCTTTGGTAATGTATTGTTGCCTGCGGTAGTGAAAAAGTTTTTCCCAGAGCGAATTTCTGAAGTCTCATCGCTATACATTTTTGTTATGGGTGTAGGCTCTACATTGGCTGCAAGCTTAATGGTACCCTTATCTCATCAAGCGCCTGCCCAGTTTTTTGGTTGGCAGTTTTCGCTGGCTTTTACCCTCATTTTTCCAATTGCAGCACTAATGTTTTGGTTACCAAGCTTATCTTCTCAGTCAAAATCCAAGCAACACCAAAGCGAAAAAGACGCAACAGAGCATACGCCGCTGTCCTCTCTTTTACGCTCGCCAGTGGCTTGGTTTGTAACCTTAGCGCTAGGTATTAACTCGTTCACCTTTTATGCTTTTGCCGGGTGGCTGCCTAAAATCCTTAACGACGTTGGCTACAGCGAATTAGATGCTGGCTATATTTACGGTTTTTTGCAGTTTTCTACCATGGTGCCTGGCTTAGCACTCATGCCTATTTTGGCAAGAGTACGCAACCATGCCTTGCTTATAGGCCTGTGTGCTTCTGGCGTTGTATTCAGTTTACTTGGCACGATAGTGGCGCCTAATTTGGCCATTATGTGGGTGGGGTTATTTGGTTTAAGTAACTGCTCTACCTTTATTATTGCGCTAAGTTTTATCGGCCATAAAACCTCTAATACTCAGCAAGCGGCTGCTTTGTCGGGCATGTCTCAAAGCATTGGTTACGCGCTAGCGGCTACTGGCCCATCGTTAATTGGCTTTATTCATACAAGCAGTGGCAACTGGCAATGGCCAATTATTACCATCGCCCTATTTGCGGTAGCGTGTACGGTATTTTCAGTACTTGCCGCCAAAGGGAAAAGGCTAAAGCTCAACAGTAAGGGAAAGGAAAACCCTAACACTTAGCCCTTCTTAATCACCTACCGCTTAACAACTCAAGCGACTAAAGGAAGTTAGGCAGAGGTAACTACAACAAAACCAGTGGCTAGCATGGCTGGTTTTGTTATTTTAAAGCAGTAAATTATTCATTAGGTATAAAATGAGTGGCGCATATTTTGTTGCCGTCTGGGTCACGTAAGTAAGCCAAGTAAAGCTGGCGCGGCGCTTTACCTCTCACCCCCGGCGGCTCTTCAATCGCTGTTCCTCCGTGTGCTATCCCTACGCGATGCCACTCGTTTATAATCTCTGGACTACTGGCAATAAAGCCAACGGTCATGCCGTTGCCGATACTGGCGGCTTCACCATCTATAGGTTTAGTGAGGCCCAATACTCCTGACGCGGTGGCATACATACAACGCCCTTTGGGGTCTATCACGCCTTTGTTGTATCCAAGTACCAACATAATTTCATCATAAAAAGCTTTCGAACGTGTTAGATCATTAGTACCAATCATCACGTGACTAAACATAACTTATCCTTAAGGTTAAACGTCTACTGCTTATCAAGTTAAAACAGTAACAACTCTAGAAATAGAACGATATTGCGATTACAGCGAGCCGCCTAAAAATCACTAAATGAGGTTTGAGCCTCACTGGCTAAACAGTAAAGCTTAGTGCTTGTTAACTATATGCCGCTCTCTCCCCCACATTTGGCGAATTAAGCAACCAGTACTGATAAGGTCAGTAGGTAAAATTTAGGCCTTTATATTTGCCAATAAAGCGATTATTTCTTCAGTTTCTACCGGCCTCACTATACGCGCCACTTCTTTCCCTGACTCAAGCAAAATTAAAGTTGGCCAAAGCTTTACCTTAAACGAACGACCTAAGCGCTTTCCCTTACCGTCAAACACTTTTATGTGTGGTAAACCTGCCTTAGATAACACCGATTCAATAGCAGGTGCAGCCGCTTTACAGTGGCCACACCACGTTGCGCCAAATTCAAGTATTGCGTAGCCGCTAAGCTCAGCCACCTCTTCAATGCTGGGGGCGTCTTCTTGGTATTCAGGGTTAAAACCTGTGTGGCTTGCTTTCATGCTATTTTCCTATGCGATTACAAGATAATTAAAGCGACTCAGCGCTTTTAGTAAGCTAAGTCCTTTTGGGTTAATGTTCAAATTCACCCGTTTTTAAAAACAACTTCACTTGTTTTATAACGTCTTCATTTTTCATCATAAAAGTATGAGTAACCGGCATAACAAGGTGATCAGTCATTCCCTCAACTTTAGTACGCTCTACGGACACTTTTCCATCATCAGGGTTGGGTAGCATTAACGAAAGAAAGGGATTAAAGGTAGAACTCCCCGCGATAATGCCAACGGGATAAGTCACCGGGCCAATAGAGTTTGGCACGCTGTCATCTTCTGTTCCTAGCTGCATACCCGCAGGGCCATTAACCAATTCAAAGCCGGGTACATTTTTAAGCTTATCGACAACCTCACTACTTTTATTTGGTGGCCCTAACATCACCACGCGGCCAAGCTCATTAAGCCTGTTTTCGCTCAAATACTTTCGCAATACAATGCCGCCAAGCGAGTGAGTAACAAAATTTACCGGTTTAGCACTACCACATGCTTCTAATGCTTTGGTCACGTGAAACTTAGATATTGCCTCAATTTCCAAACTCGTTGATGGATAACCATAATTAGAAACAACATACCCTTCTTCCTCTAGTGCTTTGGCAAGTTTACCCATAGAACTCTCTGAGCGGGCCATTCCATGAAGTAAAACCACGCACTCGTCGGCCAAAACTGCATTGCTAGATATCAACAACAATACAGCGACAAAGACACTTTTCATTAATACCACGCTGAGTAGTTCCTAATCTAGACAGTATAATCCGCAAGCATTAGCCCAAGTCTCGATTAAATATACAAATCTTTCGTTTCTCAAGTAAAACACATTTGTGTCATCACTACCTTCAAAGTACAAAGCTTCAAGTTTTGGTAAAGCAACGCTAAAAAAGTACTTGTTGCTCACATAGTTCGAAGCGCTTTCCATATACTTAGCTTTACTGTTTTCTGATGTGAACTTACGAAAAACGGGTCGGCTTTTTGACCTACGACCTTTGAAAGTAAAACTTATTACCTCAGTATTTTCTGCAATAACTCTGGAAAAGCTATCAAACTTTTTATCTCTCTGTCTTTGTTCAATTTCTGGCACGTCTGCTAGCAACTTATTTGCTTCGACTTCACTTAACCAATGATCAAAAACTGAAATAGCCATGAATCTGTATTTGTCGGTATCTTCAACTGAAAAAACCTTTTCCAGCTCTGGATACAGTTCAACGAGTGGGGCTTGCTCCTGCTGACTCAAATTTTGAAATTTACGCATAACTTCCTTGAGAATCTAACACTGTAAAAGCAGCTAACTGTTACTTGTCTAAAATTGTTGGGGTACGAAACACAGGTAGCCGTTATAGGTTGGTTTTTATTCATCAATTGTTAAGCACCTATTTTTCGAAAAGAGCTATAAATAGGGGAGCTATATTAACAAACAAGAAAGCGCCAACAATTACACCTGTCATTACATTTATTAACATATATAAAAGCCTGGGCAATAAAGTCCTTAATGGATAAATCAGGCCAGAAGCGGCAACCCAAAATGGAACAGAGAACATCACAGATAGTACAACACCAATGAGGTGCTCATGTCTTACTGGATTCGCGTCTGTATCAATCAAATAAGACAGATAATATTTCCCCGCGATACCAAGGAGAATTACTCCTCCAACGACTGTTAGAGTAGCAAATGAAAACAAAATTTTTTGTTTTATCGTGGCATTATATTTAGGTTTATTTCGAATTAAGGGTTCGTTCGGGTGCTTGACCATCTTATTGTGCAACATTAACTTTCAAAGACTTCATCTAGTATGCCAAAAACATACTCATGCATATAAGAATTACCACCACAGTGAGTCAATTCATTATCTTGAGTTTGAAATACCAAGTATGGGTTAACAACAACACCGTCAAATTCTGTAGTCGATGAATTATCTAATGTGGTGGCAATACTGAAAGCAATATTTCCAACCATTTCTTTTAGTTGCTCATCTTTTACCCCAGCAAGTTTAAGATCACTCTTTACTCTGTCAATAATCTCACCAATCAAGATCATTTGATGCTCGTCAAAACTCTCAGCGTTTAACTTTAATTCCATTTATCTCTCTGCTTAATTATTATCACCACAAAAACAAAGCCTCCTATTATATCAATTCTTACAAGACTGAAAGGCCAACAAGCTGATTGGTAGTCAACCCTGATCTTCGTACTTCAATCTCCTTTCAATTAGGAAATTTAATTCGACCACGTCCCCTTTTACTACACCTATTCTTAATTATTAGAGCTTTATTCCGAGCTCGCTCTAATAATTAGTTTAAAACCTAAGCCACCAATAATAAAACTTGCCACACGGTCAAGAATCGTCTTTAAATTTAGATATACTTTTCTAGGAATATTTGAAGACAGCGCTAAAGCAACGATAGAATACCAGCCAGCCTCAAGTATAAATAACATTAGAGCTAAGAGCAGTATCAATGAAATAGACAAATCGGCAGGAAGTAGAGCTGCAAAAACACTTCCATAGAAAATAGCTGTTTTAGGGTTGCTTAGTTGAGTAACCAATCCTATTTTGAATGATTGGTAAACTTTACTTGGCTTTTCACCCGAGCCATCAACAATATCAACAGTCTGTTTTGATCCTCGCCATATTACAACAGCAAGGTAGAATAAGTAGGCTCCGCCTAGTATTTTTAACACCATGTATAGAGTAGGAACGCTCAACAATACTGCTTGTAATCCCAAAAGAGCCAAAGCTGCAAAAAATAGAGCACCAACTCCCATACCAAGAGCCGTTGCTAAACCGTCGGCTCTTGAGTTGGCTACTGCCGTTCGAGCCACTAATACAAAACTTGGCCCAGGGCTCATTATGCCAAGGCTCATTACTCCCAATATGCTTATGAGAGGCGCTATAATTTCCATATTCTAGTCCTGTACAATATTTTATGAAATTTTACTAATCGTAATTAAGGCGCAGCGCTAATCGCTTAATATTTGATACCTTAGCAACAATAAGCACTTTTAAATAATTAAGTATAAAAGGAGCCTAGTTCACTTAATTTTACCATCATAAAAAATACGAAAATATATTTTCTAGGTGTTTTAATTTTACTCTTACCCCTTTAATTTTGTGGGGTTCCCTCAGACTCTGACCCCTTTTATTCTGCATTTTGCATTTTGCAAAAACTACCTCAGAGAGCCATAATGATTAATCACTTTTACAACAGAGTTTAAAAGAGGCTTTAACCCATTAAAATCTATTTTCGTTTTGTTTTCTTTGACTATATGTGTAGCAAATCCATCTTTGCTCAAATCACTTTTTGAGTCCCGGTTCTTTACAGTGTTGAAACACTTACCATTAGGGTGTTTCATTAAACGCGTTTTATCATCAAAGAAATACTCTATATCTGTCTCTCCGCCATCTTTAGCTAACGGTGTAAAAACAACATATAGGTTTTTGATAACATGTATAAATTCAGACTTTCGAATATCCTCCTTCTTATCAAGAGTAAATGGAAACAATTCGATTTTTTTCTGAAAGTTTTTTGACTTCAACAAATTCACCACTTGTTGAGGCCCTTCATCGTTATCTAAAAAGACAATAACTGGATGTTTAGGTGTTATGGCATCGTAGAATTTCATGTTCTTTTCGAAATTATCCACAAAACCTCGGAGGTAATCAGCCCCTCCGAATAACTCTAACAAAAACCGGCTTCGCTTTGAGTACTCGACAAAACGTACTAAAAGCTCATACTTATCCCCTTTGCGGTGCGCTAATTGAGGATAATCTCTACTTAACTCACTGATTGCAGACTTTAAGTAGATATTATCTGTCTTACCTTCACATAAGATAGTAGGTTTCTCGTTTCCACAGAAAAGTCGATAATATAAGAAACTACTAAAAATTTTTTCTCGACCTGAGAGTATGACCTTAGTATTTTTCCCAGCTTTAGTATGCGTGTAATCGGTACTTAAAGGTGTTTTTTGCCTCATCCGGTTATAGTGATCAACTTGATCAATAAAGTTTAACTGCCCTTCAAGTTCATTGAGGTTACCGTCAATTTCATTCCCGTCTTTTATAGTTGTAAACTTACCTGTTTTAAATAGCTGATTGCATTTCGCCCGCGCTAACCGCCAATATTCTTTCTTGACATTAGGTTTTTTGTTTACTACAAGACCTGTTACATCTTGTCTGGAATTCTTATATTGAATTCTAGTTTTACTAGAATTTATAGAAAACCCTGAACGTCTTATCTCACTCTTTAACAATCTACCTGCTACATAACCAATTTCATTTTGTCTCATTATTTGAGGAGGAAACTCAGATTTCCTAGTTGAAAATGTTATGTCGTCAGCGTACCTCGTATAAGTACATTTATATTTCTTGGCTAACGAGGCTAACCGTATATCTAGGGTATGTGAAATAAGGTTAGTTATTACGGGAGAGCATGGACTGCCTTGAGGCAGTTTGTTATCAAAGCAGGCAATTTGAGCTATTACTGTTGCAATATGTGGGTCAAGATTGAAGTTAGCATTTTTAATAAAAAAACCACGAACACGTCCAAAATTGAAACTATCAAAAAAACTTTCTAAATCAATATTGAGGACGTTCTTTTTTCCGACATGCATCATAGCATTCGTAAGAATTGAACGCTCTCTTACAAAACCGTGAGATAACGAAGGTTGATTTACTTGCACATTGGGAATTTTTATCTTAAGAACTTCAGCAGCATAGTCTGGATCACCATTTTTTCGAAGTTTCGGTTTAGACCACTGTGAATCTGGATATTTTTCTGAATTAATTTCATCAATGCAGTCTAATAGTAATATTGACTGATTTTTTTGAAGGCTCTTAAGTTCCTCTGAGGGTGCATTTATAAGTCTTTCACCGCCTGATTTCTTCGGAATGGAAAACTGGTGATATTGGTTCTCTGGTTTGTTGATATATAAGCAGCGAGTAAGAAAAGCTGCATCAATGCCCAACACTTTAGCAAATTCAGGTTTGGTTGATACTGACTTTAGACGCTTTAATCTTGACATTGATTACCCCTAATTAGAGGCTTATGGGCACTCCTACGCACTATATATCCTATAAATACCTATATGATATACTATATAAGGCAATCCGAACGGACCATTTCTTCACTGATCGCGAAACGCGAACTAAAAATCTGCCCATAAGCCGAACGGAATTCTAGAGCTGTTATGAAACATAATCAATATAAAACTCGAGAGAAACTCAACTAGCCACTTAATATATTATTAAAAGGAAAGGTTCCTTGTTTAAACAAGGAACCTTTCCTTTTATACCGCATTTATTGAGTTCAATATTATCACTAAAGCTTACTCAATTCAGCAGGCTAGCCAACACATTGACAAAAAGCTCATGATGAAAGTATGCAAGCCGCCGGGGAAAGAAGGAAAGAAAAAGCACTGAGTGATTACCCAATGCTTTGGTGTTGATTGAGCGTCTTAAAGGCTTATTACAGGCTAGCTAGGTAAGCGCGCCAGCCGCCAAACTCGCTGACATCTTTGGCTGTAGCCGCTGCATAACCTTCGCAGATAAAGCTATTTACCCAGCTTCCATCGGCAAGTTCTATTTTGCCCAAACCTAAGGGATGCGGAATACCTTGCAAAAAACTGCCTAAGTGTTGTTTTGGTAGTCGCCATACTTCTACTTCTATGGCTATACCGTTTTGCTCATCGCGAATCATTCCTGGTCTTGCGGGTGGCCCACCGGCTAAAGCATAAAGCTTATACGCTGCTGCGCTATGAGTGGCTTTAACTAACTGCCCTGCTCGCTCGGTGAGTTGTCCGTTGAGCGGTAAGCCACTTAAGTGTGCGCCACATACAGCCAATTCCATCATCTGGTCTTCGCAAGGCGCTACAGCGTCTAAGGCCGGTAAAGGCTGCTTGCTCGCGCCCAGCGAAAAACCGTTGTCTTGCTGGATTAAGGCCGACATGCTGAGTAAACGTCTATCGGCATAAGCGCGACTAAACAAGGTAATGCCAAAGCTTTGTTGTTGGCCTTGCGGGTTTTGGTAGAAACCAGCGGGTACAGATATCGCACTGTAATCCAACAAATTCATGAAGTTAGTGTAGTACCCCATGTTAGAGTTAAGTTGAATGGGATCATGGTTTACCGCTTCTATGGTATAGCTGCTACCAGCCGTTGGCGTAACAATGGCGTCAAACTGCTCCACTACTTGATCACATATCACTTTATAGGCTTGTAGCTGGTAAAAAGCTTTAAAAGCGCCCACTGCATCGTGCTGCTTTGCACCGCCAATAATGGTTTGAATTACTGGCAAACATTGGCTGGGATCTTTTTCGAAAAATGCCTCAATCGCCGCATACCGCTCGGCGACCCATGGGCCTTCATAAAGTAATTTGGCGGTGGCTAAAAACGGTTCAAAATCTATCTCCACCAGCTCAGCCCCTAATCGGCGCAGTTGTTCTAGGCTTTCGCTAAATAACTGCTCGGTAGATGCATTGCCAAAGAAGGCAAGGTTCTCGGCTTTAGGCACCGCGATCTTCAAACCAGTCAGTTCGCTTAAGGGCTGATAATGGTTTTTTGCGTTATCGGCTTGGTTTGGCCTTGCGTAACAGTCTTTGGCATCATATTCGCCCGCTACGTCTAGCAGTAGATTTAGATCATCGGTGGTATGTGCAAACAAAGTAACGCAATCTAAACTCTTACACGCAGGAACCACTCCGCTGCAACTTAGTAAACCTTTAGTGGCTTTTAAGCCTAGTATGTTATTGAGCGCGGCTGGCACCCTGCCCGAACCAGCGGTATCGGTACCTAATGAAAAACACACTTGCCCTTTGGCTACGCTTACTGCGCTGCCAGAGCTGGACCCGCCAGAGATATAGTTTTCATCAAAGCTGTTTTTTACTGCTCCCCATGGGCTACGAGTCCCCACTAAGCCAGTAGCAAATTGGTCTAAGTTGGTTTTACCTAAAGGCACTGCGCCTGCGGCAATGAGTTGCTGAACCACAAAGGCGCTTTCACTAGGCTGATAAGCATACTCTTTACAGCCAGCGGTAGTTGGCAGCTCCACTAAATCGATATTGTCTTTAATGGCAAACGGCACACCGTAAAGCGGCAAGTCGGCAATGTTTTGCTGCTTTAGCGCGTCTAGGTAATGATTAAGCTGTTGTTCACTAATCAGTGAGATCCAACAATTGTTAGTGTCGTTGTTTACTGCGGCTAACTGCTGCTGCAAAAACTGTTTGGCGCTAAACTGCTTGTTTAGGTAGGCCTTACGCAATTGTGAAATGGTGTAAGTACTATTCATTATAAGGTCTCCATAATCATTAAGCGCTGCCCTGCATGCACTTGTGATCCTTGAAATTGATTAAGCTGTTTTATGGTGCCGCTTTCTGGCGCGAGTACTTCCAGCTCCATTTTCATGGCTTCTAGCACCGCGACCACTTGGCCAGATTTAACCTCTTGCCCTGGCTCTACCATTACTTGCCATAGATTTCCGGCTACGTGGCTCTCGATAGCGAGTTCCGAATCCTCTAATACGTCGTCGGTGCCAGTTTGTTCGTTAAGCTGTTCAGCCACAAAGTTGGCTTGGCCTGTTTCTTCCCAGCGCTGACGCTCTGCTTCAAAGGCGACTTGTTGGTTTAACTTAAAGGCTTGAATACTTTCTTGCTGTTCATCTAGCAAGGCTTGATAACCCTTTAAGCTAAACGCTGTTTCTTCAATTTTCAGTGGGTAATCACCCCGCGGGAAGTCATTACGAATTTGCTTAAGCTCGTCAGCACTGACTGGGTAAAACTTAATTTGATCGAAAAAGCGCAGCAACCAAGGTTTGGTAAACTCAGTGGTGGTGCGATAGCGATTCCACATTTGCAAGGTGCGACCAACAAACTGATAGCCACCGGGCCCTTCCATGCCATATACACACAAATATGCGCCGCCAATACCTACCGCATTTTCTGGTGTCCAGGTGCGCGCGGGGTTGTATTTAGTGGTGACCAAGCGGTGGCGAGGGTCAATTGGCGTAGCCACGGGTGCGCCAAGGTATACATCGCCCAACCCCATGACTAAGTAGTTGGCGTTAAATACAATGTCTTTCACTTGTTCAACTGTATCTAAGCCGTTAATACGACGGATGAATTCGATGTTATCGGGGCACCATGGGGCATCTTTACGCACTACATCGTTGTACTTTTGAATAGCCAAGCGGGTGGCTTCGTCGTCCCACGATAAGGGTAAATGCACTACTCGCGCTGGCACACTGAGTTGATTAATATCGCCAAGGCTGGCTTCTGCTTGTTCAAGAATGTCGAGCAGCTTGCTTAGGGGCAGCTCAAGGTTGTTGTAATGCACCTGTAAAGAGCGAATGCCCGGGGTTAATTCTTGAATACCGTTTACGGTAAGTTTTTGCAACTTAAGCATTAAGGCATGAACCCGAAAACGCAGTGCTATATCTAGGCGTTGCGGGCCATATTCAATCAGTAAATAGTCTTCACCCGCTGGGCGGTAAACCACTTTTTCGCCATATAACTCAGCGGCCAAGGTTTTAACTACTGGTGTGGTGATCGGCGAAGCACTAATGGCTGTACTGTAGGCTTTGCCTAGGCTAATGCATTCTAGCTGCTGACGCTCTGCTTGCTCGGCTTGTTCAATAGTGACCGGAATAAAGCAAATTTCGTCACCCGCTTTAAGTTGACCCATTTTCCACAAGTCAGCTTTAATGATGGTAGCTGGACAAACAAAGCCGCCTAAACTTGGGCCATCGGGTCCTAGTATTACTGGCATATCACCGGTGAAATCAATGCTGCCAACGGCGTAAGCATTGTCGTGAATGTTAGATGGATGCAAGCCAGCTTCACCGCCGTCTGTGCGTGCCCATTCAGGTTTTGGCCCGATTAAACGCACGCCAGTTCGGCTAGAGTTAAAGTGCACTTTCCACTTTGCAGCAAAAAACTGTGCAATATCGTCATCGGTAAAGAAATCAGGCGCGCCATGCGGGCCGTAAATAACGTGAATAGTCCAATGTTGCTGAATACTGGGCGCTTGCTCTAACGCTCGGCCCACTATAAATTCATTTAGGTGCTTAACATCGTTAATCACAGGCAGTTGTAATACGTCTCCGCTGCGTAACGCTCGACCCGCATGCCCGCCAAACTGACCTAGAGTGAAGGTAGATCTACTGCCTAAGTATTCAGGACATTGGAAGCCGCCACTAATCGCTAGGTACGATCTCGCGCCAGCGCCTTTAACTTTACCTAAGGCCAAGCTTTGCCCTGCCAGCACTTTAAATACTTGCCACATTGCTCGTGGCTGTCCGTCTAGGCTTAGCTCTATATCTGCTCCGCCAATGGCCACTAAACTATCTTGGTTAAAACGCAGCGATGGGCCTTGCAGAGTAATTTCTAGCCCTGCTGCATCGCTTTGGTTACCTAATAGCTGATTTAGTAGCTGAAAGCTTTGCGCATCCATTGGGCCTGATGGCGGTACGCCAATATCCCAATACCCGGTACGAGCAGGATAATCTTGAATAGTGGTTTGTGTGCCTGCGCTTAATACATCAATAGTATTTGGCTTGTAGGCAAAGCTGTTTAAGCTAGAGGTAAGCAAAGTACCTTGTTGAAGTGCTGGCAGTTTAAGCAACTGCTGCAAGTACGCTAAGTTGTGCTCAATGCCATACACTTGGCAGCTAGCAAGCGAGCGAGCTAAACCGGCGATGGCTGTGTGTCTATCTGCTCCATGAAACTGAACTTTAGCTAACATGGGATCAAAAAATGGTGAGACTTCTACGCCACTTTCAATCCAGTGATCAATGCGCAGTTGCTCATCGCTGGCTAAGCCTAGTTCTTCTGCCTTTGGCCAACTAACATGGCTTAATAAACCGGCGTTAGGCTGGAAATCTTTATTGGGATCTTCGGCATACAAACGCACTTGAATAGCGTGACCTGTGGGTTGTAAGCCCTCGGCTTTGTCACTTAGCGGATAATTTTTGTTACACGACTGAGCAAAGCCCAGCTCAATCATCCATTTGACTAAATCTACGCCAAATACCATCTCGGTAACGCCATGCTCTACCTGCAGGCGGGTATTCACTTCTAAAAAGTAAAAGGCTTGGCTTTGCTGATCAAATACAAACTCTACGGTACCTGCACTGCGGTAATTAACACTTTGGGTGAGTTGTTTAGCGGTCTGCTGTAGCTGTTCTCGCGTGGCCTGGCTTAAGTTGGGTGCTGGCGTTTCTTCAATTACTTTTTGGTTGCGGCGCTGCGCTGAACAATCTCGTTCGCCCAGGGTGAATACTTCACCTTCGCCGTTACCAAACACTTGCACTTCTATGTGGCGTGCTTGAGTAATAAATTTTTCTAAGAACAAACCCGCATTACTAAAGTTGTTCTCGCTAAGGCGTTTAACACTGTCGAATGCTTGGCTTAGTTGCTCTGCACTGTCGCAGCGCTGCATACCAATACCACCGCCACCGGCAGTACTTTTTAGCATAACCGGGTAACCCAGCTCCTCGGCACAGCTAAGTGCTTGCTCGCAATCATCTAACAAGCCGCTGCCTGGTAATAAAGGCACCTTGGCTTGCTCGGCTAATTCACGCGCTCGATGTTTTAGGCCAAAGGCATTCATTTGATCTGCCGTGGGGCCTAGAAATACCAAACCTTGTTCTTCACAACGTTGGGCAAATTCTTGGTTTTCACTTAAAAAACCGTAACCAGGGTGAATCGCCTGCGCGCCACTTTGTTTGGCGATGGCAAAAATTTTGTCGATATTAAGATAGGTTTGGCTGGCTGAGCCCTCGCCTAGGCAATGGGCCTCAGACGCTTGGCTAATGTGTAAACTGTCGGCGTCGGCTTCGCTGTAGAGTGCAACGCTGGCAATATTCATTGAGTTGAGGGTTCGAATGATCCGACAAGCTATCGCGCCGCGGTTGGCTATCAATACTTTTTCGAACATAGTGTCACCTGAGAACTGCGGGTCGTCCCGGCTTATTAGTAAAGGCGTGTTTAGGGTCGTCCCTAGCCTTAATGTGGAGCGTGTTGCTTATGCAGCATCCCATATCAGCATTTCTACTGGTGTTGGGTTATAGGCGTTACAAGGGTTATTAAGTTGTGGGCAGTTAGACAGTAAAACTATCACATCCATCTCGGCGCGCATTTCAACGTACTTACCTGCGCCACTGATCCCATCGGCAAAGCTTAAACCGCCTTCAGCAGTCACGGGCACATTCATAAAGAAGTTAATGTTGTGGGTAATATCGCGCTTGGTTAAGCCATATTGATCGTTTTCGGCCACGGCCAATAACCAGCTGTCTCTGCAGGCGTGCATGCACTTTTTCTCTAAGGCATAACGCACGGTATTGCTCTCGGTGGCACAAGCTCCGCCGAGGGTGTCGTGTCGGCCACAGGTATCTGCAGTAATGGTGAGCATCTCGCGGCCTAGGTTTGACACTAAGGTCGTGCCCGCCGTTAAATACACATTGCCTTGTTCACGAATGGTGTCCATAGCGCTGTAACGTTCGCTAGGATCGTTAGCGTTATAAAATAGGGTATCGGCGGCTTGGTTACCTTCTAAGTCTAAAATACGCAGGGTTTGACCGGCTTTTAGCACTTTCATATAATAGTCACCGGCTGGAACTACATCACGTAGCGTGGCGTCATCGGCTACTAATTGGCTTGTTTTAATCATCATTTTTTCCTTCTAGTCCCAATACTTAAGCAACACAACAACTGGCTTGCGTTGTTTCGCAGCGATAACGTTCAGTGTTTTCAAAACCTCGACCATTCTCTGGCCTAAAGTTGCGGCAATAATCATCTTGGCTCACACTCTCCGCCTGACACATTTCTACGCTTACTGGATGGTTGGGATAGTCACTAGCGGGGTTCATAGGGTGTGGGCAGGTAGACATCAGCACCAATGTGTCCATTTCGAATCGCAACTCAATGACATCGCCGGCCTTACTCGCTTGTTCATCAAACTGCAGGTTGCCTTCGGCGTCTGTTGCAACTTTGCTAAACAAGTTTAGGTTGGCCGCCATATCACGCTTGCCTAAGCCGTATTTGGCGAGCTCGACCAACATGCTGTCGTAACCATTTTGTAGCCACTGGTTACCTTGGGTCTGATAACTACGCTCGCCCCACTTGGCGGCGACTTTTTGCTTGTTGGCTAAACCACCTACGCTGTCTATCCAGCCGCTATCGTCTCGAACGATTGAGCAAAATATTCTGCCCATGTCGGAATATAAACAGTTGCCTTTAGTCAGTTTGAAGGTGTGCTGACATTTAAGCGTATCCGGCGCGTTGTAGCGCTCTAGCAAGTCTTTTGGGTTGTGAAACAACAGGCTAACATTAGCTTTACCGCTGGTATTAATAAAACGTAGGATTTTACCCGCAGGCACAGTAACCGACCAATGAGCCGCTCCTGCGATGGTTTCTTGATAAATAATATCTTGGGTTGATGAGGTCATAATTTGTCCTTATTACGCGACAGATGCATCGATAATCGGTTTCATATCCTCGGTAAAAGACAGATTTTTGATGTCTTTTGCAATGGGGATATCGTAAGTAACTTGAGCACCAAAACGCTCTGGTTGCTGTGCATCGTGACGGGGTTTATCAAATACCCACAGACGATTACCTAGGCTAAAGCCCTCTGATAAGTCGTGAGTAATCATAAAAATAGTGAGTTTGTGTTCTTGCCAAAGTTGATGCACTAACTTGTGCATGTCTTTACGAATACCGGGGTCTAACGCACCAAAAGGTTCATCTAATAACAAAATTTTTGGTTTTTTCATTAAGGCTTGAGCAATGGCTAATCGTTGCTGCATACCTCCCGATAATTCAGCAGGATATTTATGTGCTGCGTGGCTTAAGCCAACTTTGTCTAACATCGCCATTGCTTGGGTATAGGCTTGTTGCTTCGCTTTACCAAACAAGCGACTAACAAAAGGCGACTGGGCAAATACATCACTTAACATCACATTTTGCACGGCACTTAGGTGAGGAAACACCGAGTACTTTTGAAACACAATACCGCGCTCAGGCCCGGGCTCGTTTGGTAGTATGTCGCCATTAAGCAATAACTGGCCTCGGCTAACGCTTTCGTTGCCCAGTAGCAAGTTTAAAAACGTAGACTTACCACAGCCAGATGCGCCAACAATGCTCACAAACTCGCCTTCCATTACGCTCAGGTTGATTCGCTCTAACACTACGTTGTCGCCGTATTCTTTCCATACATCTTTGGCTTGTATGATGGGGGCTGCCATTACGCGTCTCCTTGTGCAGTGTGGTACCAAGTAAACGCATGTTGCGACAGCTTGCGTAACAACCAATCCATTACAAAAGCCAGCAAACTAATCCAAAGCACGTAAGGTAAAATAACGTCCATGGCGAGGTAACGACGAATCAGGAAGATGCGATAGCCTAAACCTTCGGTAGCGGCAATGGCTTCAGCTGCAATCAAAAACAGCCACGCGCTGCCGAGAGTTAAACGCACTGCTTCAATTAATTTAGGCAGTATTTGCGGCACAACAATGGCAATTATGGTTTGCCAGCTTGATGCTCCCAAGGTTTGTGCTTTAAGAATTTGTTCTGGCGGTAAGGCATCGGTTCGCAGCTGTAAATCACGGATCATGATTGGACAAATTCCAATGATGATTAACATCACTTTGGATAGCTCACCCAAACCAAACACAATGAACAAAATCGGTAGTATTGCCATGGGTGGCACTAACGACAAGGCTGTAACCAAGGGTGATAATGGCGCGCGTACAAAGGGCACCATACCGTTAGCCACGCCTACGATTAAGGCAATCAGTGCGCTAATCCCTACTCCCATCGCTAAGCGACTCAAGCTAGCTAAGGTGTCGGCCAACATTAAGTATTCGCCGCTACGTCTGCTTGGCTCAAAGGCCATGCGGTTTATTGCGTCTACAAAGCTAGACATTGCCGGCAATAGCTTGTCATTTGGGTTATCTACCAAACGGGCTTGCGATGCCATCATGTACAGCACAATCAACACAATGAAAGGAAGTAAGCCCAACAGCAGCCGAGTAATTCGGCTAGGCTTTTTATTAATTAGTCGAGTCATAGAACGGCCTTATAGTTTGCCTTGAACCGCCATGTCCATGTACTCAGAGGTAAAGCGTAGTTTTACATTTGCGCTGTCACCGTAGGTACCTGATGGCGTTTCGATACCAATGAAACTAGCATCTGGTGCGCCTTCACCTAACAGACCGTGGTGGTGAGAAAACTCAGCCACTTTAGCCATGGTAGATGGCAAGGTAGCGCTATTGGTAAAATCTACTGCCTCTTTTGCTTCGTAGAACATTTTGGTAGAGGCTAATTGAGCATCGTAACCCGCTAAATCTGTACCCGATGCTTCGGCCATAAAGCTGCGCGCTTTAATCGCTGCTTCGTCACTGCCCGACATAGTAGCCATAATTTCGTACCAAGCGCCGGTTAGCGCTTTACCCAATTTAGGATCTTGATTTAGGGTATCGGTATGCACAACTAACAGGTCGATGATTTCGCCAGGGATCTTGGAAGAGTCAAACACCATGTTGGTATCTGGCATTGAGGTAATTTCGCTTAGCAGTGGATTCCACGTGGTTACTGCCGTTACATCTGACGTGGTAAACGCAGCCACAAGGTCTGCATCGGAAGTATTCTCTACTTTAATGTCACGCTCTTTTAAGTCTACCGACTCCAATGCACGTGCTAATAAGTAATGAGAAACGCTAAGTTCAACAAGGTTTACTTTTTCGCCCTTCAGATCTTTTAGGCTCTTATTACCTTTTAACACTACGCCATCGTTACCGTTTGAAAAGTCACCCACAATTAACGCCGTAGAATCAATGCCGCTAGCTGCGGGAATGGTTAAGGCATCCATGTTAGTCATTACGGTAGCGTCGAAGCCGCCTGCAGTGTATTGGTTAATAGATTCGATGTAGTCGTTAACTTGAACTACTTCGATATTGATGTCGTATTTGTCGGCCCATTTTTGCACGATGCCAGAAGCCGCCCCGTAATCCCATGGCATCCAGCCCACGTAGATTGTCCATGCAAGTTTATAGGTTGGTTTATCGGCGGCTTGCGCTGAGCTAATACTCATTACACTAGCACTTAGAATAGTGGCTGCTACAGCCAAAGAACGGAGTGGAGATTTAACTAAGTTCAACATGGTCACCTCAATGTGGTTGTACACTTAAAATAAAAACATGAGAGACGTATTTAAGTGTCATCTCCCGGGCTTTTATCCCTCCGTGTAACCCCTTAATGAGGTTGACAACTCTCGGTCCAGACACTGCGTTGCAGCCGGAACCCTAGATGTCTATTGCAAATTGTAGTGGCGGCTCTTGATGTGGCAAAGCCATACATCTCTCATGTCGCATAGTTAATAGAGCAAACGCTATGCCAAAGCATGAGTACCTAGTTTTGGGTACTTGATGGGTCATTACAAGAAACTTTGCGCACCGAATTGGCGCATATCGACCTAGCGCGCACCAAAGCAGTGAAACTAAACAAAAGGATAATTTTTGTGGGAATTAGAAACCAAAAAAGCCAGTAGCAAATGCTACTGGCTTTTCTGAATTGGTGCCCGGGGCCGGACTTGAACCGGCACGTCCTTTCAGACGAGGGATTTTAAATCCCTTGTGTCTACCAATTTCACCACCCGGGCAAAACTTTACTTTGTAATGGAGGCGGGTCCCGGAGTCGAACCGAGGTCCACGGATTTGCAATCCGCTGCATAGCCACTCTGCCAACCCGCCATACAGCGTTACAAATTTTGGAGCGGCACATCAGGTTCGAACTGATGACCTCAACCTTGGCAAGGTTGCGCTCTACCAACTGAGCTAGTGCCGCTTAATTCTTTAATCAACACTGAAGCAGTGCTAACTAATTTCTATCTTCATTAGTCTTTGGTAAGGACTAACAAATTAGTTCTTTTGTTACCGCTTATGCAGTAACGAGATTTTCAACTCTAAATACTGGTGCCCGGGGCCGGACTTGAACCGGCACGTCCTTTCAGACGAGGGATTTTAAATCCCTTGTGTCTACCAATTTCACCACCCGGGCGACACGTTTGTTGCTAACAATATCGGCCTAAGGCCTGAAAGCGAGATGTACTTTAACGTATTACAGAAATGAGTCAACGGATTTTTTAAGGGAGTTGATTCAAGTGCTTAAAAAGCGATCTAGCAACCACCAATTAGCTTCTTTAGTGAACGACTAGCCTGCATATTACACGCTATGAATTAGCGTTTAACTACAGATTACGTCTAGAGAGCATGATTGGTAAATTAATAAATGGAACTAAACAGGAGAAGAGTTTGAATCAAAATACAGATGAAAGGTTAGCTGAAAAAGCTGGGAGAATAATGCAAAGAAGAGTTGGTGCCCGGGGCCGGACTTGAACCGGCACGTCCTTTCAGACGAGGGATTTTAAATCCCTTGTGTCTACCAATTTCACCACCCGGGCGACACAAATTTCGATAGTAATGGAGGCGGGTCCCGGAGTCGAACCGAGGTCCACGGATTTGCAATCCGCTGCATAGCCACTCTGCCAACCCGCCATACTATCTGTGTTAAATTGGAGCGGCACATCAGGTTCGAACTGATGACCTCAACCTTGGCAAGGTTGCGCTCTACCAACTGAGCTAGTGCCGCTTCTTTGCTTTGCTTGCTAATTAGATAACTAGTCAAGTTCAGCTTTTTAACACTCCAGCGTTGCCGCTGAATGTGCTGTGCATTTTAGCGGCCAGAATCCTTACGTCAACTGTCTTTTAGCAAGTTTCGTACTGTTCGTTGGATTTTTAGACTAAAGCTGCGATTTATTAGCCATTCTGCTTTAATTGTGGCCATGCCAGCATTAAATAACTGACCATCGACCATAACGTTAATATGGTTGCGACATAAAACAAGCCATAACTTGCTTGGGTAACCAGCGGATCAATTTGTGCAGTAAGGCCGGTAATAGCTGCCATTTGCGCAGCTGTTTTGTATTTGCCAATCCAAGACACTGCTACGCTTGAGCGTTTACCTAACTCCGCCATCCACTCTCTTAGAGCTGAAATTATGATCTCGCGAGAAATCATTATCACCGCAGGCACGGTAATCCAAAATGTTTGGTAATGCTCAACCAATAGCACCAAGGCAGCAACCACCATGGCTTTATCGGCTACGGGGTCTAAAAATGCGCCAAACGGAGTGGTTTGGCCTAGGCGACGCGCTAGGTATCCATCTAAATAATCTGTTGCAGCTGCTAAACCAAAAATGAATGCAGCAGCAAGCATGCCCCACTCTACAGGAAGGTAAAAAGCTAAGACGAAAAATGGAATTAATACAATTCTAAACGCGGTTAGTAAATTTGGAATATTTATCATTATTTTTCATTTATAAAACTACTGCCGCTATGTTGCCTAATCTTGCCTAGTGATGCAACGTATCAAAAATCTTTTGCGCTAAAGTCGGGCTAATTCCGGGAACTTTTTTCAATTCGTCTACGCTGGCGTTTTTCATTTGTTGCATTCCACCTAAATGGGTAAGCAACGTTTGCCTACGTTTAGCTCCTATACCTGGAATATCTTCAAGCACACTGGTTTTACGTGCTTTGTCGCGCCTATTTCTATGGCCTGTTATCGCGAAGCGGTGGCTTTCATCACGAATATGTTGAATTAAATGCAGAGCAGCCGAGTCACTCGGTAGATGAATCTCAGTCATTGCCTTACCAATTAGCAATGTTTCTAAGCCAGGTTTACGTGTTACACCTTTAGCGACACCTACCAGCAATGGCATAGGATCGAGGTTTAAAGGTTCAATACTGGAGAATGCCGCCGATAACTGCCCTTTCCCACCATCAATAAACAGTACGTCGGGGATCTTTTCAGCCAATTGGGCTTTTTGATAACGCCTTTTTAGGGCTTGTGCCATTGCCGCATAATCATCTCCGCCGGTAATACCTTCAATATTGAAACGCCGATACTCTGATTTGTTAGGCCCTTGCCTATCAAATACCACACAAGACGCCACGGTACGTTCACCTTGGGTATGGCTGATATCAAAACACTCCATCCGTTTTATCGGCTTATCTTGTTGAAGCAAGCTCTCTAACTCGGTCACTCTATGGTGAATAGTCGCTTCTTGGTTAAGCTTAGTGAGTAGAGCGTTCTCTGCATTAGTATTGGCCAAAGCAACAAAACGGAGTTTTTCACCGCGCTTAGGTGAAGTGAGTTTTACCTTCGTACCTAACTCGGATTCTATCGCCGCTTCAATCTCAGGCCAATCGCCTTCAACGTCAGGGAGCAATACCTCGTTAGGCTGGTTACCTTTACGCTGTTCAGATAGATAATACTGCATCACAAAGCTTCGTAATACTTCCGGTAATTCTGCTTGTTTTGGCACTTTAGGGTAGTAGGAACGACTACCCAGCACTTGACCATCACGAATAAGTAATAGATGAACCACTGCAATACCGTTTCTAAAGGCAAAGCCAAGTACGTCACTATGTTCAGTATTTCCGCTAACAAACTGCTGCTCTTGCACCTTACGCATGGCTTGAATTTGGTCTCTAAAGCCTGCCGCAGCCTCAAAATTCAGGTTATCGCTAGCAGCTGACATTTTATCAACCAGCTGATTAATCACCTGCTGGCTTTTACCTTTTAAAAACATGCTCGCAAGATCGACCTGCTGCTGGTAGTCAGGTTCAGAAATAAAATTAACACAAGGTGCTGAGCAACGCTTAAGTTGATATTGCAAACATGGCCGTTGACGATTGGCATATTCGCTATCACTGCATTGACGAATGGGGAACAATTTCTGCATTAAGTGCAGACTTTCGCGCACCGCATTGCCATTAGGATAAGGCCCAAAGTAGTCACCCTTGGTACGTTTAGCGCCACGGTGCATCGAGATACGCGGATGTTTATGATTACTGATTAAGATATAAGGATACGATTTGTCATCCCTAAGCAATACATTGTATTTGGGTAAATACTTTTTAATCAGGTTATGTTCGAGGATTAACGCTTCGGTTTCAGTATGAGTAACCGTTACTTCGATATTGGCAATGTTCGACACTAACGCGCGGGTTTTATTGCTATCAACATTTTTTCTAAAATAACTACTTAAGCGTTTTTTGAGTGACTTAGCTTTACCGACATAGATCACGTCGTTAGCGGCATTGAACATCATGTAAATGCCGCTAGCTTCTGAGACTTGGTTGAGAAAAGCCTTACTGTCGAATGGCGTGTTTTTGTCAGCCAAAATTACAATTTGTCAGTATCAATCATACCGTGGCGAATAGCTAAATGCGTTAGCTCTACATCGCCGCTAATATCGAGCTTGCTAAACAAGCGATAGCGGTATGAATTAACCGTTTTAGGGCTAAGACTAAGTTGCTCTGATATATCCGTGACCTTTTCGCCTTTGGTAATCATTAGCATTATCTGTAACTCTCGTTCAGATAAACTTTGAAACGGATTGTCTTCTGCTGGATTAAATTGGCTTAGCGCCATTTGCTGAGCGATCTCAGGTGATAAGTAACGCTGACCAACATTAACTGCACGAATGGCCTGTAGCATTTCGTCTGGGGCTGCGCTCTTGGTTAAATAGCCACACGCACCTGCCTGCATTACCTTGGTAGGAAACGGGTTTTCGGTGTGTATGGTCAATACAATAATCTTGGCATCTGGATCGTAACGTAAAATTTTACGGGTAGCTTCCAAGCCACCGATCCCGGGCATGTTCATATCCATTAGGATAACGTTGGCTTGATTGCTTCTGCACCACTGAACGGCTTTCTCGCCACTTTCAGCTTCACCAACAACTTTAAATCCTCGAACGTCTTCTAAAATGCGACGGATCCCTGTACGCACTAGCTCATGATCGTCAACCAGAAATACGTTTATCAAGCGTTCTCTCCGCTGTAACTAAAACATCAATCTACTAATTGGGCGGGTTGGCAGACTGAGTGTTGCCTGCGCAGCAAATGTTATATCCCATCAAGATAAGAATTTAAAGGATTAAGCTTTATAAGTTTAGATTAGAACCGTGTTTATTGGCAGGTTGCGCAATAAACTAGCAATTTATCAGTTAGAGATACTGGATTGGATTTAGCTAAGCGGAAAACAAAAAGCGCCGACTCATTAGTCAGCGCTTTTCGTTTAATATGGCGGAGGAGGAGAGATTTGAACTCTCGAAGGGCTATTAACCCTTGCCGGTTTTCAAGACCGGTGCATTCGACCACTCTGCCACCCCTCCGCAGCAACGGGGCGCATATTACCCCCCTATCTTGGGCTTGTAAACTGTCTTTTTAAGGTTTTTTGACAAGAGCATGCCAAGTGCACATTTAGCAGACAAATTTTGCTTATAAAAAAACCCAGCCAAAGCTGGGTTTTTTAATCTTTTAAGGCGACTTACTTAGGCAGGTAGCTTTTACCCATTAAGAAGGTGTCTACTGCTTGTGCAGCACCACGGCCTTCGTTAATTGCCCAAACAATCAAGCTTTGACCACGGCGAGCATCACCCGCAGCAAATACGCCTTTAACGCTAGTGGCATATTCATCGTAAGCTGCTTTAGCATTTGAGCGAGCGTCTTTTTCTACGCCTAACTCATCAATAATGCCGGCTTCTGGACCCATAAAGCCCATTGCCAATAATACTAAGTCAGCTTTAATAACTTCTTCGCTGCCTTTTACTGGCTCAGGAATCATTTGACCATTGGCGTTTTTAGCCCAGTTGATCTTGGTAGTATGAACTTCGGTAACATTACCTTGTTCATCACCAGCCATTTTCTGCGTCATTACTAGGTAACGACGAGGATCTTCGCCTTGAATAGCAATAGCTTCGTCTTGACCGTAATCACGCTTCAACGTGCGTTTAAACTCGGGCCAAGGGTTATCTTGAGCACGCTCTTGTGGAGGCTGAGGCATAATCTCTAACTGCATCACGTTTTTACAACCGTGACGTAGAGATGTACCCACACAGTCTGTACCTGTATCACCACCACCAATAACCACAACGTGCTTATCTTTAGCGCTAATGTAACGACCGTCTTCTAGGTTGCTATCTAGCAAGCTCTTAGTATTTTTACCTAAGAACTCCATTGCAAAATGAACACCGTTAAGCTTGCGACCTTCAACTGGCAAGTCACGAGGTACCGTTGCACCAGTGGCCAGCAGCAAGGCATCAAAATCATCGTTTAAGCGAGTGATTGAAATATCTTTACCAATCTCAACAGAGGTTTTAAAGATAATGCCTTCTTCACGCATGATGTCGACACGACGCTGAACAATCTCTTTTTGCAGCTTCATGTTCGGAATACCGTACATTAACAAGCCACCAATGCGATCTGCTCGTTCAAATACCGTTACCGTGTGACCAGCAGAATTCAATTGCGCCGCTGCAGCTAAACCAGCAGGGCCTGAGCCTACGATAGCAACTGTTTTACCGCTGCGTTTTTTAGGAACATTAGGTTTAACCCAACCTTCTTTAAACGCGCGCTCAATAATGTTTACTTCTTGGCTCTTAATGGTAACTGGTGGAGCATTAATCCCCAGTACACAAGAATCTTCACAAGGAGCTGGACATACTCGACCCGTAAACTCAGGGAAGTTATTGGTTTTGTGTAAACGGTCGATAGCATCTTTCCAGCGACCACGGTAAACCAAGTCATTCCACTCAGGGATCAAGTTGTTAATCGGACACCCAGCTACGCGCGGGGCGTAAGCTGAGTCACCTGAATGACAAAATGGGATCCCGCAATCCATACAGCGCGAAGCTTGGTCTTTAACCGCTTCTTCGCTCATAGGCGTTTTAACTTCTAGCCAATCTATCAAACGCTCTGCTGGGTCGCGGTCTGTCGATAGCTTCCTGTCTATTTCCATAAATCCAGTTGGATTTGCCATGTCTCTCTCCTAAACCGCTTCAGCTTTCTGTTTGGCTTGTTCAGCCTTGGCTTTTTTCGCTTGCGCAACGCTATCAAGGTGCATATCGAATGCAGCAACTGCTACATCGTAATCCGTTTCATATTCACCGGTAGCTTTCGCGTCTTTCATGTAATTTTGCATACGTTCATAATCAGTAGGCATTACACGAACAAACAGACTTAGCGCATTGTCCCAATCTTCCAACAACTCTTTGGCTACGTCTGAGCCAGTGTGAGCTAAGTGGTTCTCGATTAGGGCTTTTAACTCGGCGGCTTCAGCTGCATCTTCGATGCCACCAAGTCTCACCATTTCCATGTTACAGCGAGAAGCGAACTGCTTGCTGCGGTCTAATACGTAAGCCACACCGCCAGACATACCAGCAGCGAAGTTACGGCCTGTTTCACCAAGAATAACCGCTTTACCACCAGTCATGTATTCACAACCGTGGTCGCCAACACCTTCTACAATGGCGGTAACACCTGAGTTACGAACACAGAAACGTTCACCAGCAATACCGCGAATGTATGCTTCACCCGCTGTACCACCAAAGAAGGCTACGTTACCTACAATGATGTTTTTGCGCGCTTCAAACGGTGCACTTGAATCTGGGTAAACCACCAATTTGGCGCCGGATAAGCCTTTACCGAAGTAGTCGTTGGCATCACCTTCAAGTTCAAACTTGATACCTGTAGCAGCAAACGTACCGAAGCTTTGCCCTGCACTACCGCTAAATTTAACGTTAATGGTATCTGCAGGTAGACCTTCAGCGCCGTAGCGTTTAGATATCTCGTTCGACAACATAGTACCCACACTTCGGTCGGTATTGATGATTTCAGAGCTTAAAGAAACTTTCTCGCCAGACTCTAGCGCAGCAGCAGCATCTTTAATTAAGCGACGGTCAACAATGTCGTGAATTAAGTGTTTTTGCTCTTGGCTACAGTAAAGCGTCTCGTTTCCGCTATCGTCTGCTTTATACAAGATTGGCGATAAATCTACGCCTTTGTATTTCCAGTGGTCAACGTCGGTGCGAGGCGTTAAACACTGGCTCTGGCCTACCATCTCGTTGATGGTACGGAAGCCAAGTTCAGCCATAATTTCGCGTAAACCTTCAACCATCATTTGGAAGAAGTTAACAACGTGGTCAACTTGACCCGCATAACGCTCACGTAAACGACGGTCTTGTGTAGCAATACCTACCGGACAGGTGTTCAAGTGACACTTACGCATCATGGTACAACCTTCAACCACTAGTGCAGCGGTTGCCACGCCCCACTCTTCAGCACCTAGCAAGGTTGCTACTGCTAAATCGCGTGGTGTTTTAAGTTGGCCATCGGCTTGCACTGTAATACGGCTACGCAGTTTATTTTGAATAAGAGTTTGGTGTGTTTCTGCTAGACCCAGCTCCCACGGCAAACCTGCGTGTTTAATTGAGCTAAGTGGAGAAGCACCTGTACCACCGTCGTAACCAGCAATAAGCACTACATCGGCGTAACCTTTACATACACCCGATGCAATTGTACCTACGCCAGCTTCTGATACTAACTTAACGTTAATACGTGCGTCGCGGTTAGCATTTTTCAAATCGTAGATTAGCTGAGCTAAATCTTCGATTGAGTAAATGTCGTGGTGTGGCGGTGGTGAAATTAGACCTACACCCGGCGTTGAGCCACGTGTTTTACCAATCCATGCATCTACCTTATCACCAGGTAATTGACCGCCTTCACCAGGCTTAGCGCCTTGTGCCATTTTGATCTGTAATTCTTCAGCATTCGCTAAGTAATGGCTGGTAACACCGAAGCGACCAGAAGCAACCTGCTTGATCTTGGAGATCATTGAGTCGCCATTTTCCATAGGCTTGAAGCGAATTGGGTCTTCACCGCCCTCACCAGAGTTACTCTTACCGCCAATGCGGTTCATGGCAATTGCCAATGTGGTATGAGCTTCCCAAGAGATTGAACCAAAGCTCATTGCTCCTGTAGCGAAACGCTTCAGGATCTTGTCAGCTGATTCTACTTCTTCTAGAGGTACACTTTCGCGGTCAGTCTTAAACTTCAGTAAGCCACGCAGTGTAAAGGCTTCTTTCGCTTGGTTATCTACATTGGCTGCGTATTCTTTAAATACCTTGTAGTCATTAGTAGATGAAGCGTTTTGCAGCAAACGGATAGTCGTTGGGTTAAACAAATGGCGTTCGCCATCTTGACGCCAAGCGTAATCACCACCAGTTTTAAGAATCAAATCATTAAACGGGTTATCGTCTGCAGGGAAACCTTCGCGGTGACGATTTAAAGCTTCAGTGGCAATTCCGTCCAGGCTTAAACCTTCGATACGAGTTACTGTGCCAGTAAAGTATTTCTTAACCACATCAGAGTTAATACCCAGCGCTTCAAAGATTTGCGCGCCTTGGTATGACTGAAGTGTAGAGATACCCATTTTCGAGAAGATTTTTAACAAGCCACTATTTACTGCATTGCTGTAACGCGATATCACATCATCGTTAGACATGCTGCTATCAATAATGGCTTGGTCACGCATGTCTAGCAGTGTTTCAATGGCTAGATATGGGTTTACCGCCGCTGCGCCGTAACCTAATACAGTGGCTAGGTGATGCGTTTCACGAATGTCGCCTGATTCAACAATCAAGTCTGCGTGAGCACGGATACCTTCGCGGATTAAGTAGTGGTGAACAGCGGCTGTGGCCAATACCGATGGTACTGCAGCATGGTCGCTATCTACTCGACGGTCACTCAAAATAAGGATTGAGAATCCGTCATCTACAGCGTCTTTAGCATGACGACAAATACGGTCGATTGCTTTTTCTAGTTCATTTTCCGCGCCAGTGGCTTGGAAAGTAGTAGAAATAGTCGCTGCTTGGAAGTGGTTATGATCAATGCTACGTAGCTTAGCCAACTGTTCGTTGGTTAATACTGGCTGCTTGATTTCTACTTTACGACAATGCAGTGGTGTTTCTTCAAGTAAGTTTAAGTCCGCGCCTACGTAAGTACGTAGCGACATCACCATTTCTTCTCGAATTGGGTCGATTGGCGGGTTAGTTACTTGAGCGAACAACTGCTTAAAGTAATGCGATAGATGCGGATTTTTGTCAGACAAAATCGCCAATGGCGTATCTGTACCCATTGCACCTAATGGTTCTTTAGACGTTCCAACCATTGGTTTAAGAACGGCATTAATGTCTTCTTGGCTGTAACCAAAAGCTTTTTGACGTTTTTCTAAGCTGTGCTGCGTAGCAAAACGGTCGTAACCTTCTGGTAAAGGTAGGTCATCAAGAACAATCTTATTCTCTTCTACCCACTTGCCGTATGGCTGACTAGAACACACTGTGTGTTTAACTTCGTCGTCAGCAATAATGCGACCTTGTTCTAGGTCTGCAATAAAGATTTTACCTGGCTGCAAGCGGCCTTTTTGAACCACTTTAGATTGGTCTACTACTAACGCACCTGTTTCTGAACCCATGACAACTAGGCCATCATCGGTAACAAGGTAACGAGAAGGACGTAATCCGTTACGGTCTAAAGTTGCGCCAATCACTTTACCATTGGTAAATGAAATTGAAGCTGGGCCGTCCCATGGTTCCATCATGCACGAATAGTACTCGTAGAAGGCGCGCTTCACAGGGTCCATATCGTCTTGAGTTTGCCATGCTTCTGGCACAACCATCATCATTACTTGCTCAAGTGGGCGACCACTTAACACCAGTAATTCTACACACATGTCTAGGTTGGCTGAGTCAGAACGCGTGATATCACACACTGGATTAATCATATCCAGTTCTTCTTTGCTGAAGTTTACACTTGCAAGCAGTGATTCACGGGCACGCATCCAGTTTACGTTACCTTTAACCGTGTTAATTTCGCCATTGTGGGCAATGTAACGGAAAGGCTGTGCTAAACGCCAAGCTGGGAAGGTATTAGTAGAGAAACGCGAGTGGAACATGGCAATTGCCGACACTACGCGTGGATCTTGTAAGTCTAAATAGTATTTACGTACTTGCGCGGTTGTTAGCTGCCCTTTATAGACAATAGTGCGCGAAGACATCGACGCCATGTAAAAGCTTTCGTTTACACCTGCAACCGTTGCATCGGCAATGTGCAGCGTGTATTTACGTAAAACAAATAGCTTACGTTCAAAAATCTGTTGGTCTAGATCAGATGGGCGCGCAATAAAGACTTGCTCAATTTGCGGCTCATTATCAACTGAGGCCTGACCCAAACTTGAGTTGTCTTTTGGCACTACGCGGTAACCTAATAAGGTTAAGCCTAGTTTCTCAATGTTTCGGTTTAAAATTTCGCGACATTCGCGACGAATAGCTTCATCACGCGGGAAGTAAACCATACCCACGCCATACTCACCTGGGTTAGGTAAGCTGAAACCTAGTTTTGTCGCTTCTTCTTTAAAAAACTCATGAGGAAGCTGAATGAGGATACCTGCGCCGTCTCCACTATCGACGTCACAACCTGTACCACCACGATGCTCCATGCAAGTAAGCATGGTTAATGCGTTTTCGATCACATCATGACTTTTACGCCCTTTTAAGTGGGCAACAAATCCGATACCACAGCTATCGTGTTCGAATTCAGGCCTATAAAGGCTCTTATTGTGTTGAGTTATGTTTGTCATCCAGTAATTCCTATTTACTGCTATATTGATGTTATTCAGACCGACAAGACCTTGAACATCAATAGTATTTTCATTTAAAGAGGAGCCACATCAGCTCTCGATGATGTGTGAATAATCGTCTTTATCAGTAGATTATCCTTACAACCTCCAAAACAACAGCATTCAATAACGCAGGAGCTAGTCCATTCGTCACGAAAGTAACGGAAATGCTATCACAGATATAATGAGAATTTCAGACTTGACTTGAAATTAAGTGTGATTTTTTTTTACAAAAACGCCTAAGAGACTAAATAAACGAGTTTTTTCTCACATTTTTTGCAGAAAAATTCATTAAGTGACGATAACAACAGTAAATACTGTTTAAAAAGTAATTAAATAACGTAATTTGTAAACTAAAAACAGCGCATGGGTTACTGAAAACGAAACTCAAAGTTAGAAAATTAATTTAGCGATCAACAAACACAAAAAAACCAGCCTAAATCGGCTGGTTTTCTATACAAAGGTGAGTGTTTAACTGGCGTCAAACTCACGTTGTAAGGGCGGCATCACCTGCTTCTTACGGCTAACTACACCAGGTAAATCAATAATAGAGCCATCAATGCTTCCACCTAAAGTAGACGCCACCAATGCGGCTTCATCACTACAGATTAACCCAGTAGAATTTAATGTAGTGATATCAGTAAGCAATACTAATGCGGTGTGGTAGTTATGAGCTTGTTTAAGCGCCACTAATTCTGTTTCTAACTCATCTAAGCGCGCTAATACCGGTGCAACCGAGGTTAACTCAAGCTGAGCGATAGCAAATTGCTTACCGTTAATCTCGTAAACCTTTTGGTCGCGAAGCACCAACTCAGATGCAGGCACTGATGC
Organism: Agarivorans sp. 1_MG-2023; assembly: GCF_030548385.1. NCBI lineage: Bacteria > Pseudomonadati > Pseudomonadota > Gammaproteobacteria > Alteromonadales > Alteromonadaceae > Agarivorans > Agarivorans sp. 1_MG-2023. The sequence goes on from NZ_JAUOSJ010000013.1 coordinate 90,586, forward strand.
TACATCTGACTTAGCAGCAAACTGCTCATCAGCGAAGGCATTAATATCCGCTACGCCGGCCAATTTCGCTAAGGCTTCTGCAGCTTCACGATCTACAGGAGTAAATGTAGGCGAGTTAAACTTAACCGTGTCGCTCAAAATAGCACCAAGCATTAGTGTTGCCGCTTCTTTACTTGGTGTGATGTTCGAGGCTTGGTACATGCTGTAAACAATGGTACAACTACAGCCCACTGGGCGGATCCAACACTCTACTGGTTCAGCAGTGGTAATGTCGCCGAGTTTATGATGATCAACAATACCGCGAATATTGGCTTTCTTAGCATCTTTAGGCGCTTGGCCCCAATCAGAGTAATCAATTAACCATACATCTTCACCGGCAATCTCGGTGCGAACTTCTGGCGCTTGAAAGCCAATTTTGTCTAAAAGAAATTGTGCTTCAGGGTTTGGTTCGCCCTGAGCAATAGCAGTAGCAGGTGTACCTTGCTTAGTTAATAACTCTGCTAAAGATATTGCACCGGCAATACTATCGCAGTCTGGATTAGTGTGTCCTAAAACTAACATCTGTTATCCGTCTCACTTAATCGTTGAAGGGTTGAGGCAAACTGCCCTGTTAATGCGCTGATCATAGGGCTATGTGAAACCGAGTGCAACACTCGCTTTAGTATAAGGTAAGGTGATTTTGCACTGACAAACATTCAAAAAGCTAAGTCTTTGAGTGCTTTATTAAATTTATCTGTGATGAATTGGTGACGCTACCAGCATTTTTAGATGGCGGATTTGATTTTTTTTAGTTAAAAACTGGTTATACTACAATTTCGGTTTATATAAACTAACCAACTAACTCAGCCTGAACGGAGTGAAATAATGAATCAGCCTAGCACGATAAACTATAGCGCTGCATCGAAACTGGAAACAAATAAGGTATTGCGTAATACATACGCTTTACTATCGATGACCTTGTTTACCAGTGCAATTGCAGCTTTCTTTGCAGTAGTCGCCGGTATTGGTCACATGGCGTCTATTGGTATGATGGTTGCCGCTATGATCATCGTATTCTTCGTCTTACCTCGCAGCATCAATTCTTCGATGGGGCTTGTTTGGACATTTGTATTTACAACCTTAATGGGTGCCTCGTTGGGTCCATTGCTTAGCGCTTACCTACAGTTTCCACAAGGCCCAGCCATTGTGATGCAAGCCTTAGGTATGACAGGTCTTATTTTCTTCGGCTTGTCTGGCTATGTACTCACCACCAAAAAAGACTTCTCTTTTATGAGCGGCTTTTTAATGGCGGGTTTAATTGTGGTTGTAGTGAGCATGTTACTTAACTTGTTCTTACAAATACCAATGCTTAGCCTAGCCATTAGTGGTGCAGCGGTAATGTTGTTCTCTGGTTTTATTCTTTACGATACCAGCAACATCTTAAACGGTACCGAAACCAACTACATTCGAGCAACTATCTCTATGTACTTGAATATATTTAATATTTTCGTACACTTGTTACATATCTTAGGTTTCTTGAACGACGACTAAGCCAGATTGGTAAAGGATAAATACGCCCTGCCTTTGCAGGGCGTTTTCATTTATGGCACTAACGTTAAAAATTGATTCATCTGCACTTAACTGGACTGTAGCGTTAAAAGCTGCTGGTTTAGCTACGTTAGTATTAAGCCTAGGCTTGCTGCTAGACGTAGATCTCGCACTTACCGCCACTCTCGGTATTGTGGCTGCGGGTTTAGCCGACAGCCCTGACTTCTATCAACAACGCCTGCAAAGCACAGCCTTAATGGTAACCAGTTTTACCTTAGCGACTGTATCGGTCACTCTATTATTCCCTTGGCCGTGGTTGTTCGCTGTTGGTTTATTTAGTTCATGTTACTTGTTTATGCGCATGCCGGTGCTTGGGCAAAAATACGGTTCTATCTCTCTTTGTTCCTTGATTATTGCCATTTACACCATGCTAGGGTATTCCACCTATGCAAACCCTTGGGTGCAACCACTTTGGTTAGTGATAGGAGCACTTAGTTATGCGTTACTTTCGCTGGTTATAAACGCCCTTTACCCTACCCGCTGGGTAGACAAACAGCTGGATAATGTATTTCGCCAAATCAGTTTGTACCAATTAACTAAAACCCGGCTATTTCAACGCGCAGCTAACATCAACGACATTCAAGTTAAGCTAACAGCCCAAAGCGCTGATATTGCTGAGCAGCTAGGCGTTATACGCCACGGCTTGTATGTGCACCAACAGCGTAACAAACAGCAAGTTGGCTCAGGCCAAATGGACCGATTTTTTAAAGCCCAGTTACTCCATGAGCGCTTAAGTTCGTCCCATTTAGATTACGAACGTTTGCAAAAGGTTCTTCCAAGAACATTGCTCGCTGAAACGAGAACTATATTAGTTAAAATCGCCCGGGTTATTGGTGCAAGACAAACCCCGCCAGAAATAGAACAAGAACTTAACTATGCAATTGATACTCTTGAGCAAAACCGAGCTAATTTAAAAGATGTGCCACCGCGCTTTGCCTACATGCTCAAAAACTTAAAGAAAGTCACCGCTCTATGCTTTCATGAGCAGCACTTTCCTGAACCAGAACAAAGCTTTTCACCTTTTAGTTCTATTTCAATAAAACAATATTTGCAGCAAGCTTTCGACTTTACACTCTCCATAAACCGCCATGCCTTAAGAATGGCTACCATTATGTTAGCCGCTTATGGCTTAATTCAGCTCTCGGGAGACGAACACGCTTACTGGTTGATGTTAAGTTGTTTATTAGTAGTTAAGCCGAATTATCACGATACTAAAAAGCGAGTAGACAAACGAGTTTATGGCACTATCGTGGGTGTTGTGCTTGCAGCGGGACTCAGCTATTTAGCTCTTCCAGAGATCATTCTTATAGCATTGCTCCCAGGCTTTATATTGCTGTTCTTTTTGTTCTTCCATTTTAACTATGCTATTTCTGTGGCTGTTATTACGGTGTTTGTTGCCATGTCTTTAGACATACAAGGCTATCCCGCAAATGAAGCGTTAATGGTAAGAACCTTTGTCACTATTCTTGGGGCGGTAATGGCAATGACAGCGATGCGTTATCTGTGGCCCGATTGGCAACATAAGCAAAGCCGCAAAATTATTAGCCAGTTATTTGCCAATATTGCTAAGTATCAGCAAGCCATATTCGAGCAGTATTTCTCTCAAACTACCGATGAGTCAACGGCCTTTCGCTTAAGCCGCTACCACGCCTATCAAAGCGAAGCCGAACTGGTTCGCCATTGGCAACATATGCTGGCAGAACCCAGTGCTAAGCAGCGATTATCACCTGATTTGTATCAACTGGTAGGTTTAAGCCATCATTTGCTGTCTCACCTGTCTGCCCTCTCTACGCATCGTAATCAGCTGCAATCTAGCCATGCAGCTGAACGCTTAGCGAGTCTAGGCGAGACCATTCAAAACGAGCTGTGTTTAATGCACGATTACCTGTTGCTAAAATCGGAGCAAAGGCCAAGTTTAAGCCTGCAGCATGAGGCTTTAATGCGCGCCATTAACCAACTATTGCCTCAATTAGTTGGCAACGAACTATTGATTGCTTATCAGCTACAGCTCATCGGTAAAGACTTAAAGAAAATTCGACAGTTATTGCTTAATGGTAAGTGGTAAACTAGCCGTGATAACAGGCTAATAAGGCACGAAACACTGGCATGATTGAATTTAACGGCAAACAATACCCTACCGATAAAAACGGCTACTTACTTGAGTTAGAGGTATGGACAGAAGCGCTAGCCGCTCATATTGCTGAACTAGAAAACATTGAAATGAATGAAGCCCATTGGGAAGTGGTTCACTTTGTTCGAAATTTCTATCTGGAGTTTAATACCTCACCAGCCATGCGGGCGCTAGTTAAAGCCATGGCCAAAAAGTTTGGCCCAGAAAAAGGCAATAGTCGATACTTATATAAGCTGTTCCCAGAAGGCCCGGCCAAACAAGCAACCAAAGTAGCTGGCCTACCTAAACCAGTTAAATGTATCTAATTTAAATAACAAAAAAGCGCCTTAAGGCGCTTTTTTAATACTCATTTATTAGTTAGTGCTAAGCAGAAATAAGCTCTACTCCGCCCATGTAAGGTTGCAGGACGTCTGGAATACGAATACTGCCATCAGCATTTTGGTAGTTCTCTAAAATAGCCACCAAGGTACGGCCGACTGCTAAACCAGAACCATTTAATGAGTGTAACAACTCTGGTTTTTTAGCGCCGGTTGGTCGAAAACGCGCTTGCATACGGCGCGATTGGAAGTCTTCACAGTTAGATACTGAAGAAATTTCTCGGTAAGCATCTTGCGCCGGTACCCATACTTCTAAGTCATAGGTTTTAGTTGCGCCAAAGCCCATATCTCCGGTACACAAAGTAACTACCCGGTATGGCAATTCAAGTTTCTGAAGAATATTTTCCGCGTGTTGACGCATCTCTTCCAAGGCGTCGTATGATTTCTCAGGGTGAACCAGCTGCACCATTTCAACTTTGTCGAATTGGTGTTGACGAATTAAACCGCGAGTATCACGCCCGTAAGATCCCGCTTCGCTGCGAAAACACGGAGTATGAGCAGTCATACGAATGGGCAACTCGGTTTCATCTACGATGCTATCACGCAACATATTAGTGAGCGGTACTTCGGCCGTTGGAATCAAACTCATGCCAATACCTTCTTCGGTTGCCGGCTGAGTATGAAATAAGTCTTTACCAAATTTAGGCATTTGACCCGTGCCATACAAAGAATCAGAGTTAACCAAGTAAGGCACGTACATCTCTTGGTAACCATGTTCTTCGGTATGGGTATCTAGCATAAACTGAGCAATGGCACGGTGTAACTTAGCAATTTTGCCTTTCATTACGATGAAGCGTGAACCACTAATCTTTACTGCGTTGGCAAAATCTAAACCTTGTAAGTCAGTACCTACATCAACGTGATCTTTAACGTCAAAATCAAAATCCGGTAATTCACCCCAAGTATGCAACTCAACGTTTTCGTCTTCATCTTTGCCTATTGGCGCACTTGGATGAGGTAAGTTAGGTAGCGTTAAAGAATAATCTTTAATTTCTTCTAGTAACTCGTTTAGCTCGCCCTTCGCGGCGTCGAGTTTTTCACCCAATTGGCCTACTTCGGCAAGCAGCGGAGCAATATCTTCGCCACGCCCTTTGGCCTGACCGATTGATTTGGAACGGGTGTTACGCTCATTTTGTAGTTCTTGGGTGCGAACTTGTAGTTCTTTACGACGACTTTCTAATTCAGTCAATCGAGCTACATCAAGTTCAAATCCACGAGTCTTTAAGCGCTCAGCGGTGGTGTCTATTTCGCCGCGCAACAAATTAGCGTCTAACATTCAATAACCTACTTCCAATTCAATTTGATAATTAATCACAATACCCTGCCAAATAACGCCTAGTAAGGTATTGCTAAATGTTTGCTTTACAAAACTCGCTTATTATAGAGCAACTACCTACAGACACAATCTAGCTTTCGACTAGATCGCGCAATATAGGTGAATTACTTTGAATAAGTGGGTGCTTATTTGGCTTGCTGGTCGAGATTATGTAAATAACTCAGTTTTTCAGCTATCTGTTTTTCTAAACCGCGCGGTTGTGGATAGTAAAATTGGCTACCGTGTAAAGCGTCTGGCAGGTATTGTTGACCAGCCGAATAAGCATTGGGTTCGTCGTGTGAATAACGATACTCAGCCCCATACCCTAGCTCTGCCATCAATTTGGTGGGTGCGTTACGTAAATGTACTGGCACTTCTGCATCGCCGTATTCTTTGGCTGCAACACGGGCGGCTTTAAAAGCGGCATACACCGCGTTGCTTTTAGGTGCGCAAGCCAAATAAACCACCGCTTGAGCAATCGCACGTTCACCTTCTGCTGCACCAACTCGAGTAAAGCAGTCCCATGCACTAACCGCAATTTGCATCGCGCGAGGATCGGCATTTCCCACATCCTCTGAGGCAATTGCTAAGCAGCGACGCGCAACCGATAAAGGGTCGCCACTGGCTTCTAAAATACGGCTATACCAATACAAGGCAGCATCTGGCGATGAGCCACGAATTGATTTATGTAAAGCCGACAACAAATCATAAAACTTGTCGCCTCCTTTATCGATATGGCTATAACGCTCTCCAGCTACTTGCTTAAGCAGACTAAAGCTTAAGTACTTACCTTTTGCATCTACTTCAGCCAGCTCAGACATCATCTCAAGCAGATTGAGTGCACGACGCGCGTCGCCGCTCACTAAGCCAGCTAAGGCCTCAAGCACACCATCTTCGAAGTGCAGATTTTGTTGCTTTAGAAGTGAATCATCGTTAATCGCACGATCTAGCAGCTGCATAATTGCCGCGCTATCTAGTGAGCGTAATACATAGGTTTTTGCCCGCGACAATAAAGCGTTGTTAAGCTCAAACGAGGGGTTTTCGGTTGTTGCACCCACAAAAATAACGGTGCCATTTTCTACATATGGTAAAAATGCATCTTGTTGGCTTTTGTTGAATCGATGTACTTCATCAACAAACAATATTGTGCGACGGCTTACTTGCTGATTTTGTTGAGCCCGCTCAATAGCAGCCCGAACTTCTTTAATGCCACCAGTTACGGCAGAAATTTTTTCGACTTCAGCATCGGCATAATGCGCAGCTAGCTCAGCAATAGTGGTTTTACCGGTGCCAGGCGGCCCCCATAAAATCATTGAATGTAGCTGGCCACTTGATATTGCTTTATACAAAGGTTGATCAGCCGCTAAAATGTGCTGCTGGCCAACGTAATGCGCTAATTCTGTAGGGCGCATTCTTGCTGCTAGAGGCCGAAAATCGGCCTCAAAGTTTAACTCCAAACTCATTAGCGTTGGTCGTCAATCATTGTATTTGCCGGAATATCGAATTGAAACAGTTTGCTATCAAACTTTGGATTAGCTTTAAAACTGTCTAATGTAAATTCACTGCGCTGGCCGGTACTTTCAATGATGTCGAAACGCGAAATACTGCTATCGGCATTTAGTTTCACCCAAAACGCAGCTTGCATTGGATCTTGTTTAGATTTAACTAAATAACCCTGCTCTAACTTTTCTACCTGATAGTTCTGCCAACTCTCTTTACGATCGTCTGCTAGTAAAATAAAGGGCGATTGATTAATCGCTTCACCCGCATCCATGATGGTAACCTGCTCAACAAACGGGCTGTAATACCAAATAGTTGAACCGTCCGACACAATCATATCTTGCTCTGGCATCACTTGTTGCCAGTTAAGTTTGGCAGGCCTTGCTAAGCTAAGTTTACCTTCTGCCTCATGAATATTGACACCGTCGGCATCTATCACCGTTTGTTTAAACTGTGCTTGAAAGCCCTGCAAGTCTGCAAGGTGTTGTTTTAATTCCGCAGCGGCGTCAGCCGCTACAGCCTGGCCTGATACCAATGCAGCGAAAGCAATACTTACTAATGTTTTCATCTTATCTCTTTAATCAATTCGAACAGGAGGTGGTGCAATCACTTCTCGATTGCCGTTGTGCCCAGGGGCACTCACAATGCCTTGAACTTCCATTTGTTCAACGATACGCGCCGCGCGGTTATAACCAATTTTAAACTTACGTTGTACTCCAGAAACAGAGCCGCGGCGAGTTTCGGTTACGTGCATTACCGCTTGGTCAAATAAAGCATCTAATTCTTCGTCGGATTCAGCGACTTCGCCAGGCAGCATGGCATCTGGGCCAGCTTCGCCGTTTAATATCTCATCAATGTAATCGGGTTCTCCGCGTTCTTTCCAGGCCGAAACCACCGCGTGAACTTCGTGATCGTCTACAAATGCACCATGCACACGTGTTGGAACACCGGTACCCGCTGGCAAGTACAACATATCGCCCATACCCAGTAAGGTTTCAGCTCCTTGTTGGTCCAAGATGGTTCGAGAATCGATACGACTAGAAACTTGGAATGCCATTCGTGTAGGAATGTTGGCTTTAATCAAACCCGTAATCACATCCACCGAAGGACGCTGTGTTGCCAAGACTAAGTGAATACCTGCAGCACGGGCTTTTTGCGCAATACGTGCTATCAGTTCTTCTACCTTTTTGCCTACAATCATCATCATGTCGGCAAATTCATCAATCACCACCACAATATGCGGTAGCTTTTCTAAGGTAGGCGCAATTTCTGCCATGCTGTCTTCTGGCTTCCACAGAGGGTCGACAATAGGATTACCCGATGCCATGGCATCCAACACTTTTTGGTTATAGCCTTTTAGGTTACGTACGCCGAGTGCTGACATTAATTTGTAGCGTCGTTCCATTTCACCCACACACCAGCGCAGTGCATTAGCTGCCTCTTTCATGTCTGTAACTACTTCAGACAGCAAATGAGGAATGCCTTCATAAACCGACAACTCCAACATTTTAGGGTCGATCATGATCAAGCGAACATCTTCGGGTGTTGATTTATAAAGTAGGCTCACGATCATTACGTTTACCCCAACAGACTTACCCGAGCCTGTTGTACCAGCCACTAATAAGTGCGGCATTTTGGCAAGATCGACGACTACAGGTTGACCGGCAATATCTTTACCTAACACCATAGTGAGTGGCGATTTAGCCTGATGAAATACTGGACTATCTACCACTTCGCTTAAGTAAACTATTTCTCTGAAGCGATTTGGCAGTTCTAAACCAATCACTGACTTACCGGGAATAACCTCAACCACACGCACACTAATTGCCGATAAAGCTCGCGCTAAATCTTTAGACAAATTGGTGATTTTGCTTACTTTTACCCCAGGCGCTAAATCCAATTCAAAACGGGTAATTACTGGGCCAGGGTGCACTGCGACTACCGATGCTTGAATATTAAAATCCAGTAATTTGGCTTCGACTAAACGAGAAACTTGTTCTAACTCTTCTTGAGAAATCGGGTTTTGCTTTTTGTCTGGCCTATCCAATAAATTCATATCGGGTAGTCTGCTTAATCGAGGTTGAGCAGCTGCAGCTGGAGTTTGTGGCTGACTGGGTGCGACAGCTTTCGCCTTAGCGGGCATTGAGCCACCTTCAAAGGGAATATCAGGCATTGGCTCAGGTGGTGTTTGGTCAAGAATCACGCTTGGTGGGTCTACACTTTCGTCTTCAAAGGCAAACTCAATATCTTCTTTAGCTTGAGATAACTCTTCCTCAAATGAACTGTCTATTGAAAAGCTCGGTTCAATCGCTTGCGAGCTCACTAAAGGCTCTGCTTCTAATTTTTCTTGTAAAGAGGGCTGCTGTTCATCTACAAAATCAGTTTGCAAATGAATATCAGAATCCATATTTGGCTCTGGCAATTCAGTGCTTTCTTCAGCTTTTGCTTCTGGTTCAAAGTCGCGCATTAATACATCTTGCTCTAATTCGCGTTGTTTCTTATTCCGCATTCGCTCGGGCAAAGATACCAGGCCACTATAGGCTGCGTTTAAAAGACTGCCCAGTTGCTCAACAAACTGAATCCAAGATACGCCGGTGAATAAGGTTACACCACCGGCAAATACTGCTAACAAAATAATACTAGTGCCTAACAAACCAAACACTGGGATCATTAGCTGAGTGAAAATATCTCCCACTAAGCCTCCTGAAGAAAAAAAGAAAAAATCATCAATATGAATGCTCGCTAAAGTGGTTAAACTCGCGAAAGTGAAAACAAACCCAATTACCCTTAAACCTAGAGTAAAGAAATTGAGTTGGGCAACCGGACAGGGGCGCCAAAATAAAGCCCAAGCTAAAAAACCACTGATCAAAGGAACGCTATAAGCCATAAAGCCAAAACTAAATAGCAGTAAATCGGCAAACCAAGCACCAGAACTGCCAGCTGCATTAGCAATGGATTGTTCAACTGCTGTTTGCGACCAACTCGGATCACTAGGATTAAATGTTAATAAGGCTACCATTAGGTAAACACCTAAAGCGCCCATTGCGATAGCGCATACTTCCGCAATACGAGCAAAGCCAGACAATCTGTTGTCTGTAAGATCTGTCACAAGCGTTCCCTTGAACTAAAAATATCCAATAAATATTCTGTTTGGTTAAAAACAAAACAAGCGGCATTAGCCGCTTGTTTAACTTTATCAAAAATGAATTGGAGGGGGAAACGACTCCGTTAGTTTTTGATAACTAGTCGATTACTCTGCTTCACTTCTTCCATAACAACGTAAGTACGCGTGTCGTTTACACCAGGCAAACGAAGAAGAGTTTCGCCTAACAACTTACGATAAGCAGACATATCCGCTACGCGAGTCTTTAATAGGTAGTCAAAATCACCAGATACTAAGTGACATTCTTGAATTTCTTCAAGCTGCTGCACTGCATGGTTAAATTGTTCAAATACATCTGGCGCACCACGATTCAACGTGATTTCAACAAAAACCAACAGTGAAGCGTCTAAATACTGAGGATTTAAAATTGCGGTGTAACCGGTAATGTAACCTTGGCGCTCCAGGCGTCTAACCCTTTCTAGACAAGGTGTAGGGCTTAAACCTACGCGTTTTGAAAGTTCCACATTTGATATGCGGCCATCTTTTTGCAACTCATTAAGTATGTTGCGATCAATACGATCCAGTTCCTTCATTGGTCGACCTTTTGCTTCCATTAGTGGTGATACGATTGTTGTCCCTAAGTACACCAAGTTGAGCTGACTTTTTATGCATTATTACTGGTTGTCACTGCATAAACTATGTGGGTATCCCTTCACACATAAATAAGTCATTACAAGCGAGATGCAGAGCTAAAACCCAAGCGAACAGATTTTTCTAAACTTTTGTTTTATCCCCGAGCATTATTTATTCCACAAAATGCCCAGACTATCAAGTAAAAAGCCGAATTAAAGGCTAGATAAATACGCATATCCATATAAAGTTTTATTATTTGTTGGGATTAACGAAGACGATTATGCTGTATCCAACAAATCAGCTTGCCCGTGCAGGCCGCAAGTTTTTCATATTTTGATGCTTGATATTGAGTTTTATACCCTCATATACCAAGCAAGGACTTTAAGGAATTGAAACAATCATGAGCAACGCGAAACATCATAAACTAATCATTCTCGGTTCAGGCCCTGCGGGTTACACTGCAGCGGTTTACGCTGCCCGAGCAAACCTTAGCCCTGTTCTTATCACAGGCATTCAACAAGGTGGCCAGCTAACCACAACCACCGAAGTTGAAAACTGGCCTGGCGATGCCGAAGGATTAACCGGTCCAGCGTTAATGGAACGGATGCAAGCTCATGCTGAAAAATTTGAAACTGAAATTGTGTTTGACCACATCAACGAAGTCGATTTTAAAGAGAAACCATATAAGCTTAAAGGCGACAGCGCTGAATATACCTGCGACGCTCTAATTATCGCTACAGGCGCTTCCGCTAAGTACTTAGGGCTTCCATCAGAAGAAGCATTTAAAGGTAAAGGCGTATCGGCTTGTGCAACCTGTGATGGATTTTTCTACCGCAACCAAAAAGTAGCTGTTGTGGGTGGCGGTAACACTGCTGTTGAAGAAGCACTATATCTTTCAAATATCGCTTCAGAAGTTCACCTTATTCACCGCCGCGAAGAGTTCCGTAGTGAAAAAATCCTTACTAAACGCTTAATGGACAAGGTGGCAAACGGCAATATTGTTCTTCATTTAAACCAAACATTGGATGAAGTACTGGGTGACGAAATGGGCGTAACTGGTGTTCGCGTGCGAAACGTAAACGACGACACCACTCAAGATATCGACGTTATGGGCGCATTCATTGCCATCGGTCACCAACCTAACACTGGCATTTTTGAAGGCCAATTAGCAATGAAAGATGGTTACTTAACCATACAATCTGGTACCGAGGGCAATGCAACTCAAACCAGTATTCCGGGGATCTATGCCGCAGGTGATGTTGCAGACCACATTTATCGTCAAGCAATTACCTCTGCTGGCGCTGGCTGTATGGCTGCCTTAGATGCTGAGCGTTACTTAGATAGCCTAAACGACTAGAGTTACCATCTGTGCAATCTAAAGCCGGCCTCAATGCCGGCTTTTTTATTGCCTATTCACCTTGGTTTTGCTGATATACTCAACTAATAACCATTTTACATCCAAGTTATTTTGCAGCCGGTATATCTAGATCTTAATCGACCCTTTCCTGACCCACACCAAGCACTTAGCGATCCAAACGGGCTACTAGCTATAGGCGCAGACCTAAGCAGTAAACGGCTAATCGATGCATATAACAATGGTATTTTCCCGTGGTTTAGTGATGAGCAGCCAGTATTATGGTGGAGCCCCGATCCTAGAATTGGGCTAGAATTATCAAGCCATACCATTAGCAAAAGCATGCGTAAATTTATCCGTAAATCTTCCTTAAAAGTCACCATCAATCGTGATTTTGAACAGGTTATTCGTCAATGTGCATTGCAGCGAGAAGGTGAGACCTGGATTAACAACGACATGTACCAAGCTTACATAAAGCTTCATCAACTTGGTCATGCTCAATCAGTTGAAGTATGGCAACAACAGCAACTAGTCGGTGGCCTTTATGGCGTTAATGTAGGCCAGGTGTTTTGTGGTGAGTCGATGTTCCATACCGTAAGCAACGCTTCAAAACTGGCCTTTCACCTTTTCTGCCAGCACTTTGCTGCTCATGGTGGCGTTTATATTGACGGCCAAGTAGAAAACCCTCACCTGCTAAGTTTAGGTATGCAAACTTTAGCAAGAGATGATTTTCTAAGTTTATTGAAAACTACTAAAGATAAACCGCTAAATCCAAGCTGCTGGCGGCCACAGGAAATACGTTAATGCAATTGCCTATTGGCTTAAGTCAAATAAGCCCCTGCCCTTACCTACCTGAAGAAAAAGAGCAGTTATGTTTTACCCTATGTAATTCTCAGCAAAAGACTGACTATTACCCACAGTTATTGGCCTTAGGGTTTCGCCGTAGCGGCAATGAGTTATATCGCCCAGCCTGCGAACACTGTCACGCCTGTCAGTCCTTACGCGTTGATACTCAAGCATTTAGCGCTAGTCGCTCTCAAAAACGTATTTTGAACAAAAACAAACTAGTCATAATGCAGTGGGAGGAAGAACTTAATCAAGTTGATTACCAGCTCTTTGAGCGTTACATAGCCGCACGACATCAAGATGGCAGCATGTACCCTGCCAGCGAGGAGTCATTTTTTCAGTTTTTAAGTTGTGAGTGGACACATACTCAATATCTAAAACTGTTTCTAAATGACCAGCTGATAGCGGTATGCGTCACCGATGTACAAGAAAACGCCTACAGCGCCGTATATACATTCTTTGAGCCGAACTTATCACAACTGTCACTGGGTAATTTGGCGGTACTAATGCAAATATCAGCCGCTCAACAAAACAATAAGTCATGGTTGTACTTGGGTTATCAAGTCGATAACTGCAAAAAAATGAACTACAAACGGAACTATTTGCCACATCAACGATTTATTAATGGGAAATGGCAATAGATTTGGAGGATAAACTTTACACAAGGCGGTAAATCTGGCATTCTCCCTGCGTTTTTATAAGTGCGTGTCAAACAGAGGACTCAATGGCGAAAGAAGACAATATTGAAATGCAAGGCACAGTGTTAGACACCTTGCCTAACACAATGTTCCGTGTAGAACTAGAAAACGGACATGTTGTTACAGCCCACATTTCCGGCAAAATGCGTAAGAACTACATCCGCATTTTAACCGGGGATAAAGTTACGGTTCAACTAACACCGTACGACTTGTCAAAAGGGCGCATTGTTTTCCGCGCGCGCTAATCCGCATATTGTTGTGAGCAACAATTAAAAAAGCCAGCTTATCGCTGGCTTTTTGCATATTGGCCTAAATTATACTTCGGCCACTTCATCTTCATACTGAAAATCAAGCTTGCCATCTTTCAAACCAATATCAACATGGCCACCTTGGTTTAAACGTCCAAACAAGATTTCGTTAGCGAGTGGTTTGCGCAGTTGTTCGCGAATAACCCGAGACATTGGCCTGGCTCCCATAGAGCGATCGTAGCCTTGTTCTGATAACCACAAACGTGCTTCTGTGTTCACTTCCATTGATACGCCGTTAGCATCAAGCTGTGCTTGCAGCTCTACAATGAACTTATCCACCACTTGCTCGATGATGTCTTCACCTAAGTGATTAAACCAAATAATGTTATCTAAGCGGTTTCTAAACTCTGGAGCAAAAATACGGTTAATTTCCGCCATCGCATCAAAACTCATATCCTGCTCTTTAAAGCCAATAGCTGAACGTTGAGTTTCTTTAACACCGGCGTTACTGGTCATAACCAAAATAACATTGCGGAAGTCTGCATGACGGCCGTTGTTGTCGGTGAGTGTACCGTGATCCATTACTTGCAATAACAGGTTGAATACATCTTCGTGTGCTTTCTCAATCTCATCGAGCAATACCACGCAATGAGGATGTTTGAGTACTGCATCCGTTAACAAACCACCTTGGTCAAAACCAACGTAGCCAGGAGGTGCTCCAATCAAACGAGAAACAGCATGGCGTTCCATATACTCAGACATGTCAAAACGAATAAGCTCTACACCCATAGCTTTGGCTAACTGTTGAGTAACCTCAGTTTTACCGACACCAGTTGGCCCGGCAAACAAGAACGAACCCACTGGTTTTTGTTCTGCACCTAATCCTGAGCGGTTTAAGCGAATCGCATCCACTAATACATCAATGGCTGGATCTTGCCCAAACACCACCATTTTAAGGGTATCGTTTAAGCCGCGTAAGGTTTCTCGATCAGAAGACGATACTTTGGCTTCAGGAATACGCGCAATTTTTGCAACAATCGCTTCGATATCACCGGCACCAATGGTTTTTTTACGGCGACTTACCGGCAGCATTCGCATACTAGCACCCGCTTCATCGATGACATCAATGGCTTTATCAGGTAAATGACGCTCATTAATATACTTGGCTGCTAATTCTGCAGCGCTGCGCATTGCTTGTTTGGTATAACGTACGTCGTGGTGAGCTTCATAGCGACTCTTCAAACCCATCAAGATCTTAGTGGTATCCTCAACTGTTGGTTCCACCACATCAATTTTTTGGAAACGGCGAGCCAAAGCTCGATCTTTCTCAAAGATCTGATTGTATTCTTGGTAAGTTGTTGAGCCAACACAACGCAATAAGCCATTGCTTAGTAGAGGTTTAATCAAGTTAGCGGCGTCAAGTTGGCCGCCTGATGCTGCACCTGCGCCAATAATGGTGTGAATTTCATCGATAAACAAAATGGCGTTTTCAGCATTTTCTAGCTGTTTTAGCAACGACTTAAAACGCTTCTCAAAATCACCGCGATACTTAGTACCGGCAAGCAAAGAACCAATGTCTAAAGAATAAATAGTAGCGTCTTTAATGACATCAGGGACGTCTTCGTGAACAATTCTGTAAGCAAGTCCTTCAGCAATGGCGGTTTTACCTACCCCTGCTTCACCCACTAACAACGGATTGTTTTTACGACGACGACATAATACTTGAATAGTACGCGACAGTTCTTTGTCACGACCAATAAGAGGATCGATTTTACCTTTCAACACTAAATGATTTAGGTTGCTAGCAAAACTCTCTAGTTGTTTAGTTTCTTCAGATTGCGCTTCAGTATCCGCTGCAGGGCCTTGTTCAGCACTTGGCTCATCATCTTTACGAATACCATGTGATATAAAGTTAACCACGTCTAAGCGGCTAATATCCGCTTTTTTAAGGAAGTAAACCGCTTGGCTCTCTTGCTCACTAAAGATAGCGACTAGTACGTTAGCTCCGCTAACTTCACTGTTGCCTGATGATTGAACATGAAACACTGCACGTTGCAGCACACGTTGAAAACCTAGAGTAGGCTGAGTCTCGCGCTCGCCATCGTCCTCTGGAATGATTGGGGTGGTTTGTTCAATGAAACTACTTAACTCTTGGTTAAGTTGATTGAGATTAGCCCCACACGCGACTAGGGCTTCTTTTGCGGCAGAATTTTCTAGTAAACCCAACAACAGGTGTTCTACCGTCATGAATTCGTGTTGCTGTTGTCTCGCTTCTTTAAACGCTTGGTTTAAAGTTTGTTCCAACTCTTTATTTAGCATGCATAGGCCCCCTAAAGACAATCAATACTACGTAGCTATGCTTTCTCCATGGTGCACATCAAGGGATGGTCATTTTGTTTAGCATAACTATTTACTTGTGCAGCTTTTGTTTCAGCTACTTCGGCCGTGAAAACCCCACAAACTCCTTTACCTTTATAATGAATGGTTAACATTATTTGTGTTGCTTTATCTAAATCCATATTAAAAAACAACTGCAACACTTCGATAACAAACTCCATAGGAGTATAGTCATCATTATTTAATACCACCTTATACATTGGTGGTGGTGCCGTCTCGCTTTTGGCCTCTTTGGTGAATTCTTCAACATCTAGCCAGTCAGATAATTTGCTCATAAAAACTATAGTAGTAAAAACGCGTTTCTGTATTCAACATAACCGCTTTGAGTTAACAAGGCTAGTAGAAAAATGCCTTGAAAACTTGACTGTAGTAAATATTTTACTAAATTGTTAAACAGCTGACTTAAAGTTGCGTCAAAAATGACCAACAAGTTGGTTTGGTAGATAAATTTAATAGGGAAATGTCGTATGCCAAACGGTACAGTTAAATGGTTTAACAACGCAAAAGGATTTGGTTTTATTTGCCCGGATACAGGCGGAGAAGATATCTTCGCTCACTATTCGACAATTCAAATGGAAGGGTATCGTACTCTTAAAGCTGGTCAGCCAGTTCAATTTGAAACTCAGCAAGGGCCAAAAGGTAGTCATGCTGTAAGCATTGTCTTTGACGATAGTCAGCAATGACCTTTTAATAGCAATACTCTGCTAGGCCAAATGCCAGTCTTAATGACTGGCATTTTATTTTCTAGCTCCCCCACTCTCATTTATCAGCAGATACAAAAAAGCCGATAACAATGTACCGGCTTATTGAAATGGCTTAGCTCGAAATTAACGCAAGCTATCAACTATTTCGTTAAAGATAGCGCTTGGGCGCATTGCTGCTGACGCCTTAGCGGCATTAGGCTGGAAATAGCCGCTTAAGTCTACACTTGGGCCTTGAGCTGCGTTTAACTGCTCTACAATCGCGCTCTCTTGCGCAACTAGCTTATCAGCAATGGCTGCAAACGCTTGCTTAAGCTCTTTATCACCTTCTTGCTCGGCTAAGCACTGAGCCCAGTACATACACAAGTAAAAGTGACTTCCACGGTTATCGAGCTCTTTAACTTTGCGTGAAGGCGACTTGTTTTGGTCCAAGAAAATGCCCGTTGCTTTATCTAAGGTCGCAGCTAGAACCGCAGCTTTAGCATTATTGGTAACTTGTCCTAAATGCTCCAAAGAAGCAGATAGAGCTAGAAACTCACCTAAAGAATCCCAACGTAAGTGGTTCTCTTTCTCGAATTGCTGAACGTGTTTCGGTGCTGAACCGCCAGCACCCGTTTCAAACAACCCACCACCATTCATTAGCGGTACAATCGACAACATTTTAGCTGATGTACCCAGTTCCAATATTGGGAACAGATCCGTCAGGTAATCACGCAATACGTTACCCGTTACTGAAATAGTATCTAGGCCCTGTTTAACGCGCTCTAGCGAGAACTGAGTTGCATCATTAGGTGCTAAGATCTTAATCTCTAAACCACTAGTATCGTGGTCACCTAAGTAGCTCTCTACTTTAGTAATCAACTGAGCATCATGGGCACGGTTTGCATCTAACCAAAATACTGCAGGAGTATTGCTTAGGCGCGCACGGTTAACAGCGAGTTTTACCCAGTCACGAATAGGCGCGTCTTTAACCTGACACATACGGAAAATGTCGCCTTGATTAACTGATTGGCTAAGTACTACTTGGCCATTTGCATCAATTACTTCAACCGTACCCGCCGCAGGAACAGCAAAGGTTTTGTCATGCGAACCGTATTCTTCAGCTTTTTGCGCCATTAAGCCAACGTTAGCTACCGAGCCCATTGTCGTTGGGTTAAATGCGCCATTCTCTTTACAAAAATCAATAGTTTGCTGATAAATACCGGCATAGCTACGATCAGGAATAACCGCTTTAGTATCTTGTTGCTTACCGTCACTATTCCACATTTGACCAGAAGCACGGATCATTGCAGGCATTGAAGCATCAATAATCACGTCACTTGGTACGTGTAAGTTGGTAATGCCTTTATCCGAATCCACCATCGCTAACGCCGGGCGAACTGCGTAAACAGCTTCAATAGCGGCTTTTATTTCTTCTTGCTTTGCACTGTCTAAGCTTTGAATTTTAGCGTATACATCGCCTAAACCATTACGTACGTCTACACCTAGCTCGTCAAATAACTCACCGTATTTAGCAAATACATCTTTGAAGAATACTTTAACTACATGGCCGAAAATGATTGGGTCAGACACCTTCATCATGGTCGCTTTCATGTGAAGTGAAAACAAAATACCTTTTGCTTTAGCGTCTTCTATCTCTGCTTCAATAAAGGCTGATAACTGGGCCACATTCAGTGCTGCTGCATCAATAACTTCACCCGCTAATACAGGGAAAGCCTCTTTTAGCGTAATAGTTTCACCAGCGTCAGTTTTTAATTGAATCGCTACCGTGTCAGCCTGTTGAATAGTTGCCGATACTTCACTACCGTAAAAATCGCCCTGCTCCATACTGGCTACATGGCTTAAAGAATCTTTAGCCCAAGCCCCCATAGAATGAGGGTTGTTGCGAGCATATTGTTTAACAGAACCAGGTGCGCGGCGGTCTGAGTTACCTTCACGTAGTACCGGGTTTACTGCACTGCCTTTAATTTTGTCATATTTAGCTTTAGCGTCACGCTCTTGGTCGTTGCTTGGCTCTTCTGGGTACTCTGGCAAGGCATAACCTTGTGCTTGAAGCTCTTTAATTGCCGCTTTTAACTGCGGAACAGAAGCACTAATGTTAGGTAACTTGATGATGTTAGCTTCAGGCTTTTTCGCCAATTCACCTAACTCTGCTAATGCGTCTGAGATTTGTTGTTGCTCAGTTAAGCATTCTGGAAAGCTAGAAATAATGCGACCCGCTAAAGAAATATCGCGGGTTTCTACGTGTACACCAGCAGCGCCGGTAAACGCTTGTACAATAGGTAGCAATGAATATGTGGCTAAGGCTGGCGCTTCGTCCGTTAAGGTATAAATAATCTTTGACGTCATGTCGGTCCCTAAAGTTGTGGTTGCTCTCGCTACGGCTGCCATTTTTTGAATAATGATCGAGTCCGCGAGGTGGTCAATTTTACATATAAAAGCAAATAAGCTGCTGTTATTAGCAACTGACCGTCCAATAATTCGGCCAAAATAATAAACCATTTACAAACGCATTAACATTGTTTTACTAGTGGTACATGCATTAGCTGTTACAATCGACGCTATGAATAAGTTTGCAAAAGCGCCAAAGCCGCGCCGTTTTAAACGAAAGGCTGAAGCTAAACCCATTAAACCGCTCAACGGCCCACGCCGTTTAGTTTTATTTAACAAACCTTTTGACGTACTCAGCCAATTTACCGATGGCCAGGGCCGAGCCACCTTAAAAGACTTTATTGATATTCCAGAAGTGTATGCCGCTGGCCGCTTAGATAGAGACAGCGAAGGGTTACTACTGTTAACAAACGACGGAAAGCTGCAACATCAATTAGCGAACCCTAAAGCCAAAACCAGCAAAACCTATTGGGCACAAGTAGAAGGTGCGCCAACAGAGCAAGATTTAGCGCCGCTACGTAGCGGTGTAACACTCAAAGACGGCCCTTGTTTACCCGCCAAAATAAAAATAATAGCCGAGCCAAACCTTTGGCCACGCAATCCTCCCGTTAGAGAGCGTAAATCTATTCCCACTACTTGGCTCAGCATTAGCATTAAAGAAGGTAGAAATAGGCAAGTAAGGCGCATGACAGCAGCGATTGGTTTCCCTACTCTACGCTTGGTACGTTATCAAATTGGTAGCTATACCTTAGATGGCATCAACAATGGTGAGTACCAACAATTAATTGGTGATCAGATAGCATAGTTTGGCTATGTGAAATGCTGTTTTCATCACAGATTTTCTGGTAGAATTCGCCCCAAATTTTTTCCAACTAGTTAGCATGAACTCAAACAACACTAAAAAAGTGATTGTCGGTATGTCCGGCGGCGTTGATTCCTCAGTTTCAGCCTACTTGCTTATTCAGCAAGGCTATCAGGTTGAAGGTCTTTTTATGAAGAACTGGGAAGAAGACGATAACAGCGAATACTGTGCAGCGGCTGAAGATTTAGCCGATGCCCAAGCTGTGTGTGACAAATTAGGTATTAAGCTTCATACCATAAACTTCTCAGCGGAATACTGGGATAACGTGTTTGAACACTTCTTGGAAGAGTACAAAGCGGGTCGCACGCCAAATCCAGACATTATGTGTAACAAGGAAATTAAGTTTAAGGCATTCTTGGAATTTGCCGCAGAAGAACTGTCTGCCGATTACATCGCAACCGGTCACTACGTACAACGTCGCTTTAAAGACGGCCATTGGCAAATGTTACGTGGCTTAGACAGCAACAAAGACCAAAGCTACTTTTTGTATACTCTAGAAGAGAAGCACGTGGCTCAAACGTTGTTCCCTGTTGGTGAAATCGAAAAACCAGAGGTTCGCCGAATCGCCGAAGAACAAGGTTTGATCACCGCTAATAAAAAAGATTCCACCGGAATATGCTTTATTGGTGAGCGTAAGTTTACTGACTTTTTGGCTCAGTACTTACCCGCTCAACCAGGTGATATAGAAACGTGTGAAGGCAAAGTAATTGGTACTCACCAAGGTTTGATGTACCACACCCTAGGCCAACGTAAAGGTTTAGGTATTGGCGGCACCAAAGACGGTGACGAAACGCCATGGTACACAGTAGATAAAGACATTGAGCGTAATGTGCTTATTGTTGGCCAAGGCCATGACCACCCTCGCCTTAAATCACAAGCTTTAATCGCCGCGCAACTGCATTGGGTTGACCGCAAAGTGATTAAGCAGGAGTTGCGTTGCAGCGTTAAGATCCGTTACCGCCAGCAAGACGTAGCCTGCACCATTATCCCGCAAGGCGATGATGAAATTAAAGTCGTTTTCGATGAGCCTCAAATTGCCGTTACGCCAGGTCAATCTGCGGTATTTTACTTAGACGAAGTATGTTTAGGTGGCGGTATCATTGAACAGAAAATTGGCCTATAGCGCTTATGAGTAATCCTCTATCTGATCGTGTTATTGCCTTTGCAGGCATTTGCCAAGCGGCCAAGCTGGTACAAGACGTTGCTCGCACCAGTAACTGTGAAGAAGCCGGTTTAAGTACCTGCCTCAACAGTATTTTGGTGACCAACCCTGATCAAACGGTTGAAGTGTTTGGTTCACTAGAAGAGCTAAAACTAGGTTTAGGCGTAATGAACGCTCAACTTAGTAGCCAACAAGAAAAGCGCAACGCCGAAATCACTCGTTACTTGGTTAGCCTATTAGCGTTAGAACGGCGTTTAAATAAACGTCCTGACCTTATGAATATGATGGGCGAGCGGATTACCCAACTCGATCGCCAGTTACAGCATTTTAACTTACTCGACCAACAAGTATTAGGTGGCATCGCTGATATCTATAGCGACATTATTAGCCCGCTAGGGCCACGCATTCAAGTTGCAGGTAACGTGAGCTATTTACAACAGCCGGTGGTTCAACACAAAGTGCGTGCATTACTCTTAGCCGGTATTCGTGCTTGTGTACTGTGGCGCCAATTAGGCGGACAACGCCGCCAACTACTGTTTTCAAGAAAGAATTATTTACAGCAAACATCAACACTTTTACACACCATTGATTAGTTAATTTAGGAGAACACCATGGAACTGTCGGCCTTGACAGCCATTTCCCCGATAGACGGACGCTACGGGGATAAAACTTCTGAACTGCGCAGTATTTTTAGCGAATTTGGCTTAATAAAATACCGCGTAAGGGTAGAAATTCGTTGGTTACAAAAACTTGCCCAGCAAAACAACATTGCAGAAGTGCCTGCCTTTTCTCCTGAAGCCATTGCTTTTTTAGATAGCATTAACGATAACTTTAGCGAAGCCGATGCTGCTCGCGTTAAAGAGATTGAACGTACTACCAACCACGATGTAAAAGCGGTTGAGTACTTTCTTAAAGAAAAAGTAGCAGGTAACGCAGAGCTTAACGCCGTATCTGAGTTCATTCACTTTGCCTGTACTTCTGAAGACATTAACAACTTGTCTCACGCTTTAATGCTAAGTGAAGCACGTAGCGAAGTATTAGTGCCTTACCTGCAACAGCTAATTGATGCGATTACCAGTCTTGCTAAAGAACTGCGTGAAACACCGTTACTATCTCGTACTCACGGGCAGCCGGCTTCACCAAGTACTATGGGCAAAGAAATGGCTAACGTAGTAGCACGTTTACGTCGCCAGCTTAAACAAATCGAAGCAGTGGAAGTTTTAGGTAAAATTAACGGTGCTGTAGGTAACTACAACGCTCACATCTCTGCTTACCCAGAGGTAGACTGGCACCAGTTTTCTGAAGAATTCGTTACCAGTTTAGGTGTTCAGTGGAACCCTTACACTACGCAAATCGAACCGCACGATTACATTGCCGAGTTGTACGATGCCATTGCCCGTTTTAACACTATTTTGTTAGATTTTGACCGCGATGTTTGGGGCTATATCTGCCTTGGTCACTTCAAGCAAAAAACCATTGCTGGTGAAATTGGTTCTTCTACCATGCCACACAAAGTGAACCCAATTGATTTTGAAAACTCTGAGGGTAACTTAGGCATCGCCAACGCATTGTTCGGTCACTTAGCCGCTAAACTACCGGTTTCTCGCTGGCAGCGTGACCTTACCGATTCTACGGTATTACGTAACCTTGGTGTGGCAATGGGTTACTCGCTAATTGCTTATCAAGCTACGCTTAAAGGCGTAAGCAAGTTGCAAGTAAACGAAGAAAACTTATTGAAAGATCTTGATGGCAACTGGGAAGTATTGGCCGAGCCAGTACAAACCGTTATGCGCCGTTACGGTATTGAAAAGCCATACGAGAAACTGAAAGAGTTAACTCGCGGTAAGCGAGTGGACGCAGAAGCAATGCGCAACTTTATCGACGGTTTAGATATGCCAGAATCGGCGAAAGATGAGTTGAAGAAAATGACCCCTGCCAACTACATTGGCGATGCGGTTAAGTTAGTTGACCAGCTTTAAACGCTAGGCTCACTATCAAAAGCCAGTAGCAACGCTACTGGCTTTTTTGTATCTAAAGGCTTTTAAAACACCAAAAAGAAAAATCCCCGCCATAGAGGCAGGGATTGTTGTAAAAGTATCTATGCTAGAAAACCACTAACAATTAATTTGCAGAGTTAGTCTCTACCCATTGCATATTGTATTTAACCGCTTCCATAAACTGGCTTTGGTCGTCTTTTACCTTACCAATGAAGCTATAAGTATCTCCATCATTCAGAGCTCGACTAAAATCAAAGTCATATGCCGCTGATTGCACGCCATTTTCGACTAAATCGAAACATTCAGTACTAGTAACGCTAAAACCATCCGGACCGTTTAAGGTGAAAGCACTGTAAAACTCTCTTATCGCAGAGCAGCTAATACTTTCACCATCCGCAGGGTCAAAGTAAAGATCCGCATCGTAAAACGCTCCTAGGTCACTAGTGTCTTTTTTTATCGATAGTGACACCGTACCTAGCTGATACTGTAATGCTTCACTTTTAGGTAAGTAAAAATCGAATGCACGTTTGAACCAAGCATCACTGGATTTACTTTGTAAGCGTTTCTCCGCTTCTTGCAAATCACTATAATAGGCATAACGTTCGCCTCCAAACGCTTCAACCATAAACGCGCCCTCTGATAGATCATCAGCAAGGGCTTGAATAAATAGCTCGGTGTACTCAAATTGCGTTGCACTTATTGTATCGTCAACATCAGCCGTAATACGGATAGACAGTTTATTGTTTACAATTTTGTACTCGCCCACTTCAATGTCAGCTTGTGTATCACAAGAGGTTAAGTTTTCTGGACTACGATGGTTCATAAACATCTTACCGTCTTCAAACAACGCTGTATCACACCAAATACGGGTGAAGTTGCTGGTAGAATCATCACCATCGTCACTACCATATTCGGTGTAGTACCAGTTCTTACCAATCAACGCTTCGACATTGTGTTCAGGGTTTTGTGATGGGTTCCATTGTTGAATGGTACTTTCGATAAGCGTTAAGTTTTCTGACTCCAGCAAAGTGAAAAGCGATTCGCCCTCAGCTTGGTCATAAATGATACTTAACACCTGCTCACCCTCACCAAAAGTGCGCATGTAAACCCAAGTGAAATCACCTTCATCTGAGCTACTTAGGTTTAATCGTTGTATGTCATTTTCAGCAGTAACTGTCCAGTCACCACTAAACCCTTGTTCGCCCCAATTATGATGTGGCCACATTGCTTCGAAGCTACCCGCTTTAAGCGCCGAGTTTAGATAAATATTTTGGCTAGTTTGCTTGTAAACAACTTGCTGTAAGAATACATCAGTCCCATCGGGGTGATCTTCAATTGCTTGATATAAAGTATTGTTAGCGACAGGCACTGCTGCAGTGTGAGTAAACGGTGTATCATTACTGTCGAGCCAGAATAACTCATTATCCATAGCAAACATGATCTGGTAATGGTTGTCTTTGGCATATTCAAAGGTGGCGACAAAAGAGAAGTCAGCATCTCCTTCGTCATCTCCAGCCATGCTTAAACTACCATCTTGATTCAAGGTAACCGGGTCACAACGCCACTCTTCTTCAGCCGGTGGATTTGCTTCTACGTCAACTAAATCGGCGGCATCTTTAATGTCATGCTCATGAGGGTTCCAACAAAATTGTTTTTCACCGTCAACGATACGCAGCGAAACCCAACCAAATTCAATCCCATCATTATCCATGCCTACTTCGCCCATGCGCCACGCGCCGGCCTTAGCAAAGTGCTCTTCTTTAAATCGGTACTTTACCGGAACCACTGGTTCAACGGGATCTACCGGTAGATCTGCTGCGGCAACCACTAAAGCAAAATTACTATCTACTGCTGGGTTTTCACTGTCAGTCGCAGATACCGTTAAACGGCCTGTTTGCTGCTTAGTTGGAGTGCCAACTAGTAGTAAGTTATCTGCTTCCAAGCTTGCACTTAAGCCAAGCACGTCGGTGCTTACCGTTAACGTGAAATCTTCATTATCGGTAAACAGACCACTCAGCGATATAACAGAGTCAACCGATGTAGCTACTTTAAGCTCTAATGCATTTAGCTGCTCTTGTACTAGGGTTTGAGCAGTTTTGTTGACTTCTGGGGCGTGGTTAAACGCTTTTGCTACCGCAATAGCAAAGTGAGCTCTTACTTCAGCATTAATTGAATCACTGGCGCCAATAGACAACACAAAGTCACCGCGTGTGGTCGGTGTACCACCCAATAGTAACTGCTCTTGTTCAACCCTTAGTGTTAATCCCGGTACATTAGAATCAGCAGAAATAATCAGTGCATCATCATCTTCAAATAGTTGCGTTAGATCGATTGTTTCGTTTACTTGCTCATTAGCTCTAAGTTCGAGTTTGAGTAACTGCTCTTGAATTTGTTGTTGCGTGGCAGTATTAACTATTGGCGCTTGGTTAGGCGAACTAACATTTAACTCAAGGACCAAGGGGTATGAGCGTGTTTTTTGATCACTAGCATAAACATATAAAGTAAACTGCCCTGCGACTTGAGGCGTGCCGCTAATAATGCCTGAGTCAGAATCGATACTTAAACCACTATCAAAGGCATCCATTGAATAGCTAAGTACATCTGCTTCGTTAGCATCGTTGAAATAAAGGCTTACGTCTTGATCAACACTTTCACCTAGCTCAATGCTAACCGGAGCGGGTAACTGCTCCAGATCTACATATGGGCGGTAATTTGTTTCTACTTTCTCGTAGCCATTTGTTGGGTCAACCACTACAACGGGAGAGTAGTGCTCTAAATCTTTCGCTGGGTCAGCAATAATTTCTGATGTCTCTTTTGACACATCTTCAATTACTTTTAGCTGTTCAGACGGATCTAAAACATCATCATTATCAACTAAAGTTTCACCTACAATGTTAACCGCTTCAGCTTTTTCGTCCCCGCTTTCAGCCGCTTCAATGTAGTCTCCAAAAATGTCTTGCTCGGTATACACCACGTCAGAGTCTTCGCTATTAAACGAATCTACCACTGCGGCTTCAGCTTGCTCTTGGCTTAAGCTGTCGTCAGTAATCATTTGCTCAACCACTAGGTTAGTCATTGGACTAATTACTGCAGAACCCGCAGGAGCCGCTAATTCGAACTCATCTACCACTACCCCTCGGTTGGAATCAACGGTTACGCCGGCAATCGCTTTTATACAAATGGTTTTGTCTGCATGCTCTACCGATAATGACAGTTCTCCCTTGTCATCTGTTGCGCCCACTCTTAACTCACAACTATCTCCAGCGTACACATCTGCATTGGCTAAATAGCCATCAATAGCGGTCACGGTGAACAGCGAAGGGCTGCTCGGTGAATCATTTGAATCACTGCCACAACCAGACAACGCTAAGGCCACTGCAGCCGTTAGCAAACTAACTTTCTTCATCAATACAACCTTGTTATAGGATCAGATTACCTCAAGTTTTCTAACTCGAGGGTTTACGGGTCTATACAAGCCAAAAACGCCACTAAGCCATACCCTACCGGTAGGCTTAATCTCAAATTTGAGGTTTGGATAATCGAGTGATTAACAATGACTAACAAATAACCTGGCGGTTAAACACTGTTCAGAAGTTGTCGTTAAAACGAGCGTTAAGTCATTAAAAAATCGCGCTAATTCTACTTATTTGCCCTAAGACAAGTTAACGCTAAATAAGACTTCAATTAAGTCGGTTTGCGACTTATAGTGCGCGGCAATATTAGGAGAGATTTTGCAAAAATTAGACACCAGAGCTTATGACCAGTTGTCATTAAAACTACTTAGAATATTACGTGCGGTATATGAAACATCCAGTACCTACAAAGCGGCACAACAGTTGTACGTATCTCAATCGGCGGTAGCCAGGGGATTAGATAAGCTACGACAAATACTAAACGATCCCTTATTTGTAAGAAGCAATAATCAACTCATTGCTACACCATATTGTCAGCGAATTTACTTAAGAGTACCCCATTTATTAGATGCCTTATTGTCGACTATTTCTACACAAGCAGAATTTTTACCAGAGCAGTTAACTGAACAGTACTCAATTGCACTAAACAGTACTTTTAGCCACCAATACGGAAGCGCTTTTTCCAAAGCATTATTAACTCAGGCTCCCAATGCTACTTGGTGTTTTAAAACGTGGTATCCAGGCGCTGAAGTTGATATTCAACATAACCGTATATCTTATGGCATTCAGTACCATAACAATGAGTTTCCATCCACTATTCATCAAGAACCCATTAGCCAGCAAACCATGGTGATGCTAGCAGGCGAAGATCACCCTCTCGCGAAACTACAGCGAAAAATTAGCTTAGAAGAGTTACAACACTGGTCTTTTATAAAGTTTTCGGTGGTTGGTTGGAACGATACTTATAGCAAAATTAAGCAACTGATGAGCGAGCAAGGTTTACCTTTTAAGCAATTGGCAGAAACCGACTCAGTGGAGAACTTAATTAGCATGCTTCAACAGCACCCCTTCGTTAGCGGTGGTTGTCGCTCTCTTGCCACCAAAGAGAACCGTTTAGTGGAGTTAGATATTGAGCAAAGCAAATACAGTAAGCATTACTGGCTTAATGCCTGCTACCCACGCTCAGCTAATCATACAGCTTTAATACAATGGTTAAATGCACTCACCAAGTCTTGTGCAAAACAATAAGTATATTTTTGGAATAAAAAAAGCAGCCAATGGCTGCTTTCTTGTTTAAGGGTTCAGAGCAACCTTAAGCCGTTAGGCCTTGGCTCGCTAAGTACTCTTCGTAAGTGCCATGGAAATCAACAATACCTTCTGGCGTCATCTCAATCACACGTGTAGCCAAACTTGAAACAAACTCTCGGTCGTGGCTTACAAAGATTAACGTGCCAGGGTAGTTTTCTAAGGCTAAGTTTAATGATTCGATAGATTCCATATCCAAGTGGTTGGTTGGTTCGTCCATCACCATTACATTTGGTTTTTGTAAAATCATTTTTCCAAACAACATACGGCCTTGTTCACCACCAGAAATGACTTTTACTGACTTTTTAATATCATTTTGTGAGAATAATAAACGCCCCAGAGTACCGCGCATTACTTGCTCGTCGTCGCCCTCTTTGCCCCACTGCCACATCCAATCAATCAAGTTTTTATCTTCTTCAAAGTCAGCTGAGTGATCCTGTGCATAGTAGCCAAGCTGCGCATTTTCAGACCATTTAATGCTGCCGCCAAATTCTGTATCACCCATCAAACACTTTAAGAATGTAGTTTTACCAATGCCGTTAGGGCCGATAACAGCAATACGCTCACCCACTTCAACCATTAGATCTAGATCTTTAAATAAGGTCTCTTCGTAAGTTTTCTCTAAACCTTCAATTTGTACTGCTAAACGGTGTAACTTTTTCTCTTCTTCAAAACGAATATATGGGTTTTGACGACTTGAAGGTTTTACTTCGGCCAATTGAATTTTATCAATTTGCTTAGCACGAGACGTAGCTTGCTTAGACTTAGAGGCGTTGGCAGAGAAACGGCTAACAAAGGTTTTTAGCTCAGCAATTTGCGCTTTTTTCTTGGCATTGTCAGACAGCATTTGATCACGTGCTTGGGTAGCAGCGGTCATGTACTCGTCGTACGAGCCTGGGAATGTGCGTAGTTCGCCGTAATCTAAATCAGCCATGTGAGTACATACGCTATTTAAAAAGTGACGGTCGTGCGAAATGATGATCATGGTGCAGTTACGCTCGTTCAACACACCTTCTAACCAGCGAATAGTATTAATATCCAAGTTGTTGGTAGGTTCATCGAGTAACATAATGTCTGGGTCACCAAACAATACTTGGGCTAGCAATACACGTAGCTTCCAGCCCGGCGCAACTTCACTCATTGGGCCATAATGCTGTTCAATGGGAATACCTACACCCAATAATAACTCGCCTGCACGTGCTTCAGCAGTGTAACCATCCATTTCGGCAAACTCGGCTTCTAGCTCAGCGGCACGAATACCGTCTTCTTCGGTCATTTCAGGGTTGTCATAAATAGCATCGCGTTCAGACTTAACTGCCCACAGCTCTTCGTAGCCCATAATCACGGTATCGATAACCGCATTATTTTCGTAGGCAAACTGATCTTGTTTTAGCTTACCGATGCGTTCGTTGGGATCTTTAGAAACATTACCGCCACTTGGCTCTAAATCACCACCCAATATCTTCATAAAGGTCGATTTACCACAACCGTTTGCCCCAATTAGGCCATAACGATTACCCTCGCCAAATTTAACTGAGACATTTTCAAATAATGGCTTAGCGCCAAATTGCATGGTGATATTAGAAGAAGTAAGCAATGTAAATATTCCGCATGGTTTAGTGACCGCGGCCAATTTGCCGTGTAATCACTTTGCTAAAAAGTTTGGTCGCGCATTATGCCACAACTTGACTAAACATCGCACATTTAACGACAACGATCACATAAGTGTAGCGACTAAGTCATTTCTCGTTTGAATATTAAGCATTCAACCAAGCACTTGGCCCTTTTATATGACGCCTAGCTCTATTTGGATTACTCTAATCTTAAATCACCGCAACCGAGGACGATTTATGTCTGATGCAAACTCTGTCGCTAAGTCTGACAGTCAATCACGCCTGCAATACCTGATTAAAGAAAGCAAAGCACAGAATCAGCTGTGGATCTTAATTGATGATGACGGCTGCGTTATGCTCAACTCTGAAGACGAGGACTGTGTTCCTGTTTGGCCAAGTAAAGAATTTGCCGAAGACTGGGCCACTGGAGATTGGGCACACTGTAAAGCAGAAGCTATTTCACTGAACAAGTGGCGAAGCCGATGGACAGAAGGGTTAACCGGTGACGAACTATACGTGGCTGTATTCCCGAACGAGCTAGAAGAAGGGCTAATATTGTCGCCTTACGAATTTGAAGACGCGCTAGGAAAAGGGCGTTAAAACGAAAAAGCCTCGTATAGTGTTCAACTATTGCGAGGCTTTATTTTATCAATCGTTAACGATTTACCAACCCTGAGTATGTTTCTCAATAAGTTGGCAATATAACTCTACTTGCTCAGGATTATCGTTCAACGCAGATATATAGTGATACTGTTCACCGCCCGCCTCTAAAAACTCATCACGTAACTCACAAGACACTTCTTCAATGGTTTCTAAGCAGTCTGCTGAAAAAGCAGGCGAAATAACATCTACCGATTTAACCCCTTGCTCAGCTAATTGATGAAGCAGCTGATCGGTGTAAGGTTTCACCCAAGGATCTTTACCAAAGCGCGACTGGTAACATAAACGCCATTGGTTTTGTTTTAATCCCAACAAGCCTGCCACTTTAGCCGCGGTATCTTCACATTGTTGTGGATAAGGGTCGCCATTTCTAGCATAACGTTCGGGAATGCCATGGAATGAAAACAGTAATACCTCGCCGCGCGCGGTGAGCTCCCAATGTTGCTTAATTGAATTGGCTAATGCTTCAATGTAAGCGGGCTCAGCATAGTACTCTTTCACCATACGTAACTCGGGCAAGTTATAGGTATTCTTTAGACTTTTTGCGTAAGCATCAAATACTGGGGCGGTAGTAGAAACCGAATATTGCGGGTACATAGGCAACAACAATACTTTTTGATGGCCAGCCTTTAGCACCTCATTAACAGCCTCCTGAATATCAGGTGAGCTGTACGTCATGGCTAGGTACACTTCAACCTTGCCACGAAGTTTGGCTGACACTTTTTGATGAATTTGCTCACTAATGACTTTTAGCGGAGAGCCATTTTTTAGCCAAATTTGCTGATACAACTTAGCAACTCTACGTGAACGCAGTGGCAAGATGACACAATACAACAAGGGCAACCAGAGTATTCTGGGCAGATTAACCACACGTTTATCTGATAAAAATCGACCTAAGAATTTAGCAACGGCGTTTGGCGTAGCTTCGTCTGGGGTACCTAGGTTTACCATAATTACGGCACATTTTAATTCGCTGTCGTTTTGCGGCATTCAACTATTCCCTATATATAGATGACACAGTGTACGGCATTTTTAGGCATAAAAAAAAGCGGCAAAAGCCGCTTTTTTCTTATCGTGATGAGCAATTAATCAAGCAATTCAATTAATTGATTGCTGATAGCTTCAACTGACTGAGTTCCGTCAAGTTTAAAGTATTTGCTATTGCCCTGTTCAGCTTCTTTACCGTAGTAGCTTACTAATGGTTTAGTTTGCTCATGATAAATAGCTAAACGGTCACGAACGATGCTTTCTTCATCATCTGGACGAATAACTAAGTCTTCGCCGCTAACGTCGTCTTTACCTTCAACCTTAGGTGGGTTGTATACAATGTGGTAAACACGGCCACTGCCTGGGTGAACACGACGGCCACTCATGCGTTTTACGATTTCTTCATCGGCAACGTCAAATTCCAAAACAGCATCAATGTTAATGCTGGCTTCTTTCATTGCGTCTGCTTGTGGAATAGTACGAGGGAAGCCATCTAGCAAGAAGCCTTTGGCACAATCGTCTTCAAGAATACGTTCTTTTACTAAACCAATGATCAACTCATCTGAGACCAGTTGTCCTGCATCCATTACTTCTTTTGCTTTGATGCCTAATGCGGTGCCAGCTTTTACAGCTGCACGAAGCATGTCACCAGTAGAAATTTGAGGGATGCCATAACGCTCCATAATAAATTGTGCTTGGGTACCTTTACCCGCACCTGGAGCGCCTAAAAGAATAATGCGCATAATTTGCTGTTCCTTGGTCTAGTTTTTAGTGCTTTTACAAGAGACGTGAATTTACACTGATGGGGCCAATACTACAAGGGAAGCTCGACTAAAGTTGAGTTTGACGAAGCTGGGCGTAGTAGCGTTGTTTATTGCTGTACATGTTTTGGTCAGCCAGTTTATATAAGCCGCTAAAATCAACATCACCGGTTGAGGCATAACCCAAAGAGAAACTCACTAAAGGCTCTCCGCCAAAGCTATTTAAGTCGATCCCTACCTGGTTATTTTGTTTGTTTTGCAAGGTTTGCTCTAACAATTCAGCATTAACCAACTGCTCTCCTACCAACACAATGGCAAATTCGTCACCACCAATGCGGTAAAAATCAGAGGTGATACCTTGGCAACACTCCGCCATAACTTTAGCGACCGAGATAATCAATTGGTCACCTTTTTCATGGCCTTTTTCATCATTCATTTGTTTAAGGCCATTAACATCAATAATGAACAATCCCACTTCGGCATCTAATTGGGTTTCCAAGGTAAATTGAAGCTCATCAAAGGCTTGGCGATTGCGGATCCCAGTTAACGAATCGGTTCTGGCAACATGATCTAGCTCTTCATTCAGGGTACGGTTTTCCAAGAAAGCGCTCAGCTCAGTAATAAACAACAAAATGCGATTGCTGTACTCTTCACTAAGTTTTGGTTCATTGACCAATAGCCAACCCATTTCACCACCGCCACAACGAATACCAAAAACATTCACCAGTTGCTGCTTAAACTCAATGCTAAAGCGATCCCAACGTTGCCGAGATTTTTCTGATACGCGGTTTTGCAATACCTCAAAACTATCAATCTCTAGCGACAAACTTTCATAAACTGTGCGATGGCCGCGCGATTTAGGCAAATGGATTATCAAACCCATATTGGGAAAGCACATCGCAAGGATACGTAATGCATCTCGAGAGATTTGCCGATTGCCAACACTGGCTTCAAGCACTCGTCTAAATTGCACCAATTGTTGGAAGAAGAAGTTACTTTGAGCCAGGTTATCCATGGATTCTTCTAAATCCCTTGTGCGCTCTTCCACCTTAAACTCTAATTGGCTGTTAAGTGTTTGAACTTCTTCTAAGTAGCCTGCCCGCAGTTTATCTACTTTGGCCAGTTCTTCGTTCTTTTGGTTTACCGTACGAAGCTGTTCACCAATTGTCGATTTCATTTCAGCGAGCAAATTAGCAACATCGGCAAATTCACGAATTGTCACTTTGCCGTCTGCAACCCAGTCGGCTTCTCGGCCTTTTTCAAAGTCGCGGATCAGCGCATACAATTGGCCAAAGGCTTTGGCGACCAAGTGGGCAAATAGCATTACAACGAGAATAATCGCCACAATCACTACTACACTGGTTGCCATACCGGGTGCCATGGCCTCTTTTACTTGATGAGTTAAGCTGTCTAAGCGCTGGCCAACTTTAATTTTAAGCCATACAGAGTTTTGGTAATTTCGCCCGCTAATAATCAATCTGCTTGAATGCGTAACATCATACTCATCATCGCCAATCAAGTTACCTTCTAGCTGTTCTTCACGGTAAAACACCGCTAGGCTTTCGTCAGCTTGAAGCTCTTTCTCTACCGTTGAGCCCAGTTTATAAATAGGCACAACAGCAATCAGATAACCTCTCACATGTATATGATCGATGGCTTTGTCGGAGTAAATTGGCACCACATGAACCAAACTATGGTGACGCCCGCCTTTGTTTACCAATGAATAATTGTCGATTAGATAAACTTTGCTTTTTGAGTCGAGATCTTTGATTTTGAAGGGTGACTCGAAACGATTGTGAAGAATATTAGATTGCTCTAACGCAAGAATATTTCCGCCATAGGACTCAATCACATATCCATCAGCTTCCACCAAATACAGTGATTCAATCAACGGTGTATCCAATACAAAATTAGCGAGTACGTCCGGCAGGTGAATTGAAAACAGCAGATCATCAATGCCTTTCACTATGCTGTCTTGTTCAGACAACAAACGTAAGCCATTAGTTAAAATCTCGTTGCTGTGCGACAACTCCGCGGTGATTTGATTAGCAGACGCCACCAAACGACTGTCTACCGACTTATAAACAAAGCTATACATTTGCTTATAGAGCGTAAACGACAGTACGGTTACCGGAATAATGGCAACAAAGATTAACAATATAAAGGTGATAGACCGAAGCCTAATGGTCATTTTTTGCTTCCGCGTTTACGAACTTCTTTATCGGCAACATTTTGCATAAATTTGGTGGCTTGCTCGACCGAATAACTATGATCAATATAGCGATTAAACCCGCGTTCCATAGCCAACCATACAATTGTCATTTCAGCATCACTGGGCATAGCCTTGGTTTCTGCCATTTGTTGCAGCATTTGCTGGTCGTTCTCAGTATCACTATTTATTTTTTGCTCAAGCACATCCAGATTGGCAGGAATTAAGCCACCTTGTTCATAAATAATATCTTGCGATGTGGATTGCTGCATAAACAAACTAAATTGTTTTATCTGTTCATAATTAGTGTCTGTTTCCGCCAAACGAGGAAAAGCCAAAACGTAACCAGAAAACATTGGCAACATGGGTTTACCCGCTATGCTAGGTAATACACTCACGCCAAGTTTATCGCCCACGCTTTGCTTAAGTTCTTTGTATATCCAATCACCATTAATCATGTAAGCTGCGTCTCCATTTTTAAAACGTTCAACGCTACAATCATGATTACAGCTTGAATCAACGAGACCTATATCTTTCAGCTGCTTGTAATAACTTAATGCCTTTTGCATTTCAGGCGTATCGAGAGTGATGTTACCGTCCTCCATTAACCAACCTTGATAGGCGGTTAGGAAAGGAATGAACCAATACATTTCTCGATAATTCCAAACAATGGCATCGCGCCCATCGGCACTCAGTAGTGTTTGCTGCTCTAATAACTCTGCCCAGCTTTTCACTGGTTGTTTCACCAAGTCTTTATTGTAATAAAGTACTAGGTGATTACCTTGAAACAAAGGAATGCCGTATTGCTCGCCATCCGTATACCCGGCAGCTAATACCCGTTGTTCAAGCTGCGGAATAATCCAGTCTTCAGGTACTGGAGCCAATGAAATAAGATCATGCATGCCCACAAAATCACTGGGTACATACAGAATATCTGGCAAGGTATTAGTACGCGCTTGATTAAGCACTTCTTCGCGTAAACGCTCTGAAAGAAAATTGTTTTTCTCGACGGTAGCGCCGCTTTGTTTTTCAAATTCAGCAATCGCGTTATCGAGATATTGAGATGGGTTATGTGCATTCCACAATGACACCTTTGTATCGGCTAGAACGGCAAAACACGTAAAGCCCAAAACAAGTAACCATGTGCGCATGTTAGCTACCTAATGTTTTTTATTTTTTTTTAGTGTAGCAATGAATTATCGCTTTAACTGTGAGCTTACACGCTGCCCTCACTGACAAGTGCTCGGATCAGTTTACTAGTTTGTATAATCATTCATCAATCAGCGACTTAAAATACAAAAAAGGCAGCACGTAGTGCTGCCTTTTTACCCTATAATTAGCGTTTAGGCTAATAGTTGGTTAATACGCTTAATAAACTCTGAAGGGTTTTCTAGGCTACCGCGCTCTGCCAAGGTTGCTTGATCAAACAATACATTAGCCCACTCAGCAAACTTCTCTTCATCTTGCTCGTCTGCTACGCGCTTAACTAAAGCATGCTGTGGGTTAAGCTCAAAAATGTACTTTTGCTCAGGAACATCTTGACCCACCGCTTGCATCAACTTCTGCATTTGGGTACTCATGTCGTTGTCATCAACCACAATACACGAAGGCGTGTCGGTTAAACGGTAAGTTAAACGTACATCTTTAACCTTGTCGCCTAAGCTTTCTTTAACACGGGTAACAAAGCTTGCGTATTCGCTTTCGTCTTGCTCTTTTTGCTTCTTAGTTTCTTCATCATCTAAGTCGCCTAAGTCCAAGTCACCTTTAGTCACAGAAACTAGCGTTTTACCTTCTGCTTCTGGCAAGTGGCTAATCAACCACTCATCTACACGGTCGTGCATAAGCAAAACTTCAATGCCTTTACGCTTGAAGATTTCTAGGTGCGGGCTGTTTGCTGCAGCGGCGTAACCATCGGCCGTTACGTAGTAAATCTTGTCTTGGCCTTCTTTCATGCGCTCGATGTAATCAGCGAATGAAACATTCTGTTCGGCGCTATCACTGTTAGTAGAGGCAAAGCGCAATAGCTTGGCGATTTGGTCTTTATTCGCCATGTCTTCTGCTGGGCCTTCTTTCAATACTTGGCCAAACTCAGCCCAGAATGATTGGTACTTCTCAGCATCATTTTTCGCCATGCGCTCAAGCATTGTTAGTACACGTTTGGTACATGCACTACGTAAATTAGCAGTGGTTTTGGTGTCTTGTAGAATTTCGCGAGAAACGTTAAGCGGTAAATCGTTTGAATCTAACACACCCTTAACGAAACGCATGTAACCCGGCATAAACTCGTCAGCGTCATCCATAATGAATACACGTTGTACATAAAGCTTAAGGCCGTGCTGGCGCTCGCGGTTCCACATATCAAATGGGGCTTTGCTCGGGATGTACAACAAGCTGGTGTAATCTTGCTTGCCTTCAACCTTATTGTGCGCCCAGCTTAGTGGATCGGCAAAGTCGTGAGAGATATGCTTGTAAAACTCGTTGTACTCTTCTTTAGAGATATCGTTTTTACCACGAGTCCATAAAGCAGTCGCTTTGTTAATCGCTTCCCATTCGCCAGGGATAGCTTCAACTTTTTCGCCTTCAGGGCCTTCAGACTCTGGAGTTTCATCTTTCCACATTTGTACTGGAATAGAGATATGATCAGAGTACTTAGTGATAATTGAGCGAACTTTCCAGCTATCTAGAAACTCTTGTTCGTCTTCGCGCAGGTGTAAAATAATGTCTGTGCCGCGACCTTCTTTAGTAATGTCGGCAACGGTGTAGTCACCCTCACCAGCACTTTCCCAACGCACGCCTTGGCTTGTTTCTGCGCCAGCTGCGCGTGTTTCTACTGTCACTTTATCGGCAACAATAAAGGCTGAATAGAAACCTACACCAAATTGACCAATCAGTTGTGAGTCTTTCGCGCTATCGCCGCTTAACTGACCAAAAAATTCTTTAGTACCTGATTTAGCAATCGTACCCAAATGCTCAATCACATCATCGCGTGTCATACCAATGCCGTTATCAGACAAGGTAATCGTTTTAGCATCTTGGTCAAAACTAACACGAACACGTAAATCACCGTCGTTTTCAAACAACGTGTTATCTTCTAATGCTCTGAAACGCAGTTTATCTGCGGCATCGGCGGCGTTAGACACCAACTCACGAAGGAAAATTTCTTTATTAGAATAAAGTGAGTGAATCATCAACTGCAGTAATTGTTTTACTTCAGTTTGAAAGCCATGTGTTTCTGCATGAGCTGCATCAGTCATCGAGTTATATCCTTGCTTTAAACATACTTCTTTAGTTGATAAACGATATGGGGGTTAGCAATTTTGATTTCAAGCAATGCACTAAAAAAAATAGAAATCAGTTGTGAGCCTAATAATCAAGAAGGTAATGATACTTGTTAGTTAACTGATTTAGTTACAGTCCCCAAGAGCGAAGAAGAGCGAACATTCGAAACCAGTGTCGTTTATCTGCATAACTATTGGTTTCACAGGAAGACCAAAGAGACTTGAGAGATAAGAAAGCTGGCATCTTGTAGCCAGCTTTAGAAGAAATAAAAATCTACGAACCTAGATTAAAGGTCGTAATTACTTTCCTAAACCTGAAAGTTCTTCAACTATGAGGCGTGAAATTAAATCTACATCTTTAGGCTCGTCCTCAGCGTCCCAGTTAAACATTGAGATTTCTAGGTTAACAGCTGCATCTTTAAAACCGCCGTACTTGGTCGTATAATTTGACTTGCCAAAGGTAGCTAATTGCCCGTGTTGACCATCGATTGTCACAGTGTGTGATATCTGCGGTTTGTTTAGAGCTTTTCCACCGTGATTAAACGTGCGCAAGTAAGCGATTTCTACGTTCATTTTGATTGAATCAACCGAGTCATCTGTAGCAAGCAGATTGTTTTCGGTAAGATGTTGTTGAAGACTTTTAACGAACTGCTGATTTAGCTCCGCTTCAGACACAAATGTAGATTCATCGTCACTAGCGCCTTGGCCTAAAGTCAACTTGACAGTTACTTCACCGAGAAGGTATTGAGTTTCACCCTTTTTGATTGGAGTTGGTTCAACATCATATGTATAAGGCGAACTAGCACAAGCTGATAAAAATAATGTAACTGTAATAAGTACTAACTTATTTAACATTCATAATTCCTTTTAATTATTTACCGTATTATCATAGTCAAAACATATTATTTTTATGTTTTTGACGCCGCTTAAACTAACACTTAATAACTAAAAAGTCAGAAAATTATCTGCGCAAACTAAAGGTCCCAATTGAGAGTCACGCACTATTTTATCAAAACGTTTGGCGGCCAATGAGCGAGTGAGACAACGTTGTTCCATCCACGCTATCTAATTCACCACCAAGCGGCACTCCATGGGCGATGCGCGATACTTTGACTTTATAGCGCTTTGCCATATCGGCGATGTAATAAGCAGTCGCCTCACCTTCTACAGTAGGGTTGGTTGCAAGTATCAATTCTGAAACATCTTCATTAGCTAAACGCCGTTCTAGCTTATCTAAATGCAGTTCACTGGGGCCAATGCCGTCTAATGGCGATAGATGGCCCATAAGCACAAAATAACTACCAAAAAACTGCGCGGTTTGTTCAATTGCAGCAACATCGGCTGGCGTTTCAACCACACAAATCACCCCTTTGCTGGTACGCTTTGGCGATTGGCAAATTGGGCATAAGTCTTCTTCTGCAAAATTTCGGCACACCTCACAGTGACCAACAGCATCCATCGCCTTCGTGAGATGTTCGGCTAATTGCAAACCATCTCGACGTTTTCTTTCTAACAAGTGAAACGCCATACGTTGCGCACTGCGGGGGCCAACCCCAGGTAAAACCTGCAGCGATTTAATCAGTTGGTCAATACTAGGGCTATATTTCATTAAACTTCCACTAAACTCTATTTAAGCGAGGCTAATGTAACAGTGTGATTTACAAAATTCATCTTAACTCAGCAAATATTTATGCGGTATTTAGTTAAGCTGTTTACTAGCCTAACAGCGGTAGCCTGCGTATTATAAAATGTGTAAAGCAGTATTGGTGATTACGGATTAATCACCAAATAAAACAAGGAAGAACAATGAAGCTTAAAACAAGCCTAGTTGCAGCCACCGTGCTCGCAACACTCAGTGCCAACTCTATGGCCGAAGAAACCTATGTCCAAATTGGTGATTACACTCAAATATTGCTGCCATTAGGCGGTTTAGCAGTGAGTTTAGTGAAAGAAGATTATGCCGGTAGCCTTCAGCTTACTAAGTCTTTTGCGACGACTATGGTATTTACCCACGGTATTAAATTTGCGGTAGATAAACGCAGACCTAATTTCACCACTAATAACTCCTTCCCTTCAGGGCACACCGCAGCAGCATTCAGCGGCGCGTCATTTTTTCAAACACGTTATGGCTCTGCATGGGGCGTTCCTGCTTATGCCTTAGCGGCTTACACAGGTTGGAGCCGAGTACATGGCGACAAGCACTATTGGGATGACGTGGTCGCCGGAGCCAGTATCGCCACCTTAAGTAACCTATTTTTCGTTAACCCTATTGATGAAGACATTCGCGTAAGCCCCATGGTTGACGGTGACGCGAAAGGTTTAAAAATATCCCTGTCTAATGGCTTTTTTGAAGGGGGGACACGTTCTAAAAAGCCGGCAACTACTTTTGATCCGCAATTCAAATTCGATTTTTTACTTGGCCCTACCCGCTTAAAATCAAATGATATCGGTAGTTTTGCCAACGACCAAAATATTGAATTTGGCCAAGAGGATACAATAACCACCGCCGCAGCGCGCTGGACCTGGTTTGCTAGCGACCAACATAGCTTTAGCTACCAGACTCAACCTTACGAAGCTCGTGACCAAGGTAAAGTAGAAGGTAGCACTGATGTTTATGCCCAATACCAAGTGTGGGATAACGCGGTAAACTGGCAATATGACCTACAACTAGACAAACAGTGGATTGCCAAAGCAGGTTTAGGCATATTAGTGCAATATGCCCAAGCATCACTTTATCCAGACTCTAGCTTTTCTAGCGAGCTTTCTGGCGAAGAAGAATGGCTATTTTATCCTTTAGTCAACGCCACTGTTGGTTACCACTTTACCCCAAGTGTAAACCTAGCCTTGGCCGGTGAGTACGGCAACAATGGAGACGGTGAAGTTGTATCTTCTGATTTAAGTGTAAATTATGCCTTTAACCAACGTTGGGACATTGGCGGTGGTTACAATTACTATAAGCGCGACCAAGACAATGCGAAAACCTTTAGAAAGGTTGAGTTTGACAGCATTTATCTACGACTAGGTTACGCATTTTAATGACTCGGGCGCATTAAGCGCCCAAATTTTTGAGCTTTAGCTAGCAAGGATGCCCGTGAGAACGCGTTTGAAATCTACATTACTGTTTAACTTATTAAGCATCATCGTTATTGCCAGCTTAGTAGCAATTAGCTTACCTTTTCTTTATAAGCAACACACTGCAGCAATTGAGGCAGAAGTTAACACCGCTCTCAGCTTATTTGAAATAAGCGCGCGTCGAGCGGTGAATACTCAAAACAAAAGCATTCTTACCGACTTAGCTCAGCAACTCCTTAAATCACCAAGCATTAACTACGTAAAAGTGACTGACCAAAGTTCTAAGCAATTAATGGCAGAGGCAGGTGAAGCGCGTAAATCAAACCAATCAGACGCCCAAAAAACCAATAAATTAGCCGCACAAGTTGATAACCAACAACGGCCAGCCAGTCAAATAAACCCTGTTGCTTGGGTAGAAATAGAGTTTGCCACTCCCAGTAGTGTTTACTATTGGCTTTACCCTCATCGCTTAGCGCTTATCAACCTAATTATTGCGATACTTTTAATACAGCTAGCCCTAAGCCTTATAGCTAGTATCCTGTTAAATAAGCACAAAATTCCTTCAAAAAATGATACCAAGATCCAAAAAGAGCCCAGTATGGGGGAGCAAAAGCCCTTAGTCACTAGCTCTAAAACTGCCTTAGAAATGGCCAATACTAAACTACAGAAAGAGCTCACTCGTACTAAATCTAAACACGAAAAAGATAAAACCAAGTTAAAGCAACTGGTTGAGTTATCTAGTCGAGCGAACAGTTTAAAACAAG
Organism: Agarivorans sp. 1_MG-2023; assembly: GCF_030548385.1. Lineage (NCBI taxonomy): Bacteria > Pseudomonadati > Pseudomonadota > Gammaproteobacteria > Alteromonadales > Alteromonadaceae > Agarivorans > Agarivorans sp. 1_MG-2023. The sequence continues at coordinate 131,950 of NZ_JAUOSJ010000013.1, forward strand.
CCTTGCTTGAACATGCTGACAATGCCACCTTCATTGTTGATGAGCATAATCACATCATTGAATCTAGTCCGATAGGCTTGGCATTTTTAGGAGTAGATAAAAATAAACTGGTTAAAATAAATCTAAATAATTATTTTCATACGGTAAACAATCAGGATCATGAGCCTGCTGATTTTATGGAGCTACTAGTATCCTTCCCCGAGAGTTTCTGTATGCTGGCAACAACCAAACAGAATCAACAAGCCTATGCAGCAACCCACGTAGCCTTACCTTTTAATGAAGACAGTCTTTATTTAGTTAGTCTGAGTCCGATCCCTGAGCATAAAAGCGACCTGGCGAGTAAGCAAAAACGTGAGCAACGCATTGAACAATTACAACTTGCTTCACTCTACACACCGTTAAAAGCAGGCTGTATAGAAGCCTTAAATCAGTTAAACAATGCTAGCCAATTAGCATTTTCACACACGCTTAATTGCCAAGCGTTAGACGCACAACTTCGCTTAAGTACTCTTATGAAGTGCTTACCTTGGGAACAAGCGCATAAAGCTGATATTGCCCTTCAAGCTAGCTCTATATTAGCCGAGTTAGAAAGTCATTTACTCACCTTCAGCCCTTTGTACAGGTCAAAAAGCTTGAGTTGGTCGTTAGTGGTGAGTCCTGAAGTAAAACAGCAGTATTTTGTCAACAGCGAACATTTAAGTGCCATTTTACATCTTCAGTTGTATTTAGTCTCTTTGTACCCAGAGGGCTCACAGGTGCTGTTTCAGCTTACTACTGAACAAGAGCAATTGGTGTTTACCATAGACAGCGAGAATGCGCCGGCTTTAAGCGAGTTACAACAATCAATCATTGGCTGCAGCGCTGCACTAACCAAGCAAGTTAATGCTAGGCAACAACAAAGCCAAGATACTTTGAGTTTAACCTTTGATTTTGCGCCCTTAAACGACCAAGTATTGTTTTCAGCTCAAGACAAGCCTCAAACAACCCAGTGCGTCGTCGCCTTGCCTGATCCGTTTGTTCAGCGTTGTCTTAGCCTGCAATTACAACTGCTAGGCGCAGAAGTAATAGAGCAAGCGCAATATAGTCAGCTAGATGATAGCCGCAAAGTGGTATACATCAGCACAGATGAACAATTGCCAACAGAGCTCGATGAGCTAAACCTTAACCAAATCAAAACTCTGCAACTACTTGAAGATGATTCTCAGATACAACAAACAAACCACTCTCATCTAACTTGCCTTAGGGCAAAAGCGAATAGCTACTTAATGGCCACGTTATCGTTGGAAGAAGAAAGCGAAGAACAGCAGAATCTTAGCGATATAGCTCAAGCAATTATTAAAGCTGAAGATCTAGAACTACAGACGACTAGAACAGACTTAAGCATAGCCTCATTTAGTCAGTCCAAACATGACTTTCAAGAGCTTAAAACAAGCCAACAGCAATTTAATTGGCAACACCGAGTATGGCAAGAAGCCTATAACCAGATAAAAAACTTGGACCAAGTGGACTACTTGCTGATTAAGGCTGAAGACCTTAACCCAAAACGTATTCAGCAAGTCAAACAGCGCAGTCAGCGCCCTTCTTTATTAGTAGTAACAGATACAGAGTCAAATTCAGCACTATTAGTAGAGCAACTTCAAGGCGTAAGTTACTACCCCTTAGTTAGCCCTCTCACTCAGCAACAGTTAGTAAATGCAATTCAACTCGATCAACAATTTGGTCAGGGCTTTGAATCAATCTGCGATGATGAGCAGTTATTACATACTCACCAGCTTTCTGAGTTTAATTACTTAAGCCTGATCAAATCATTGAGTGAGCTAAATTCCAATGACCTAAAGGGCACAGATTGCGCTACATTGACCAATAAAACGGGTGCTAGCTTGGCTCAACATAGTTTCAAAGAAAGCTACTTAAATGAGTTGTATCGGGTATTTACTATTGAAACCAAAAATAGAGCGAGCCTAATCAATGGCTATGTTGGAGAACAGCGCTGGCCTGAAGTACAACAACATATAAACCATATTGCGCGCGATGCAGGGAAGTTTTCTTTGGCGCCACTTGAGAAAAGCTTGAATGAGCTAAACCAGGCCTGTATTCAACAAAATGAATCAGCAGTTAAAGATGCCTTAAGCAGTTTAGTCAGTTAGCGTGAACTTACGGAAATTTCGTTAAGTAGAGCAGAAAAGAACAAGGCATATTTGCCTTGTTCTTTTTTATTTAGTCGGCGATTAAGTCGTAGTCTCGACGGAGAATATCCACCACCTCTTGTTTAGGGTTATCACCCATAACAATTTTTGAGCCAGTGATCTTCTCAGCAATACCAATATAGGTGCTAGAGATTTTCATCAGCACTTCCACCGGTAAGTTGTTATCACGAGCCAATGCTTCACGTTCAGGCATACGATTTTTGTTTAACAAAATATCTGGATCAGGGAAGTAGCTAAGCAAGGTTTGGCGGAAATCTTCTTTCGAGTTTTCAACCACTTTACCTTGGCGGTACTGCGGGCCATCCCAAATGCGCGATGAATCAGGTGTACCCACTTCATCCATGTAAATTAGCTTATCGTTACCCTGCGCATCGGTGACATAACCAAACTCAAATTTAGTATCAACAAACACTTGGTCTATATCACTTAACGCTTGGCTAATAACATCAAAACCTTGCTTTAATAGGTTCTCGTATACGTCGATATCAGAGGCCGAAGTAAACTTGAAGGCTGCAAAGTTATCTTCAATATTGTTGCGAGTTACGTTCACATCATCAGCTTCAGGTACACCAGGAATATCTTTTAGGATGCCTTTAGTAGAAGGAGTAATGAGCAACTCAGGCATCTTTTGGTCACGCTTTAACCCTTCTGGTAAATCAATACCACAAAAGTTACGTTCGCCTTTATCGTAAGCTCGCCACATAGAACCGGTAATGTATTGGCGACAAATGGCTTCAATCATTACCGGACGGGCTTTTTGTACAATCCATACGAAAGGATGAGGAATGTCTAGAATGTGGCTATCGGCTAAGCCCTGCTCTTTGAACAACTTAAACCAGTGATTAGATATCGCATTCAAGGCTGCGCCTTTACCGGGAACGCCTTTTAGGCCGTCTTCACCATGCCAAATGCAGTCAAAGGCAGAGATACGATCGCTTATCACCATAATGGCTAACGGTGTATCAGCCGCTACGTTATAGCCTTTTTCTTTAATGAGTCGTTTGCTGTCGGCTTCGGTTAGCCAATACACCGAGCGTACTTTACCGCTATGTACTGGGCTGTCGGTGCGAATGGGTAAATCATTATTCACTGCTAATACTTTATCAGCAAGACTCATGGTAAACAGTCCTATATTTAAAGCGAAAAATCAGCAAATTATGATTGCTTACATGCTGATTTAACGGGGAACATTCATTTGCTGAGGGATTTTACCAGAAAGTATCACAACTGCTAGCCATTCCCCCGTTCATACAGCAATTCCTTACTGCAATAGCTTTTAGTACCCTTGGTTTCAGAAACCAAGGGATGTTTAAAGCTTTTTGCATTGGCGAATACACGTGTAACAGCGAAAAAACGTAAACTTAAACGGCAGCATCGCTCTTGCTGCCAGTTTGTTCCTACCTTGTTAGCGTTATAACTGTTTGCAAATTACTCGTCGCATTGCCCATCAAAATACCAGTAACCCGCATTAACTAAATCGATAAGCCAATCGAGTTGTTTACTGTCTTCATCAAAGGCACGCAAAGAATAACTATCCACAACCGACTTATCACACATCGTTTTAGCTAATGCCCACGAGCAATTAGGTATTGCATAAGCTTGGCCATCAACAAATATTTGATAAGGCAGTACATCCAGATAAAGCGCCTTAATACCTGCGCAGCGAGTTAAAGCAATGCCTTGCTCCATGCAGGCATGTAATTCTGAGTAACTTAGTTCATCTTCGCTACCGCTCAGTACCACAATATCTGAGCTATGGGCGTTTTCGCTTAGGTGCTCACCCAAAAACTGCGCAGTGGCTTCTGGCGAATTAAGTAATCCTAGCATTAACTTATTTAACGCTAAGCTGTCGTTTTCGGGGATCCGTCCAAACTCTTGAGTCGCAGTGCGTTTCGGGTCAGCAAAACGCTTAGAGCTTAAGTCATGACGTAATAGATAGTCAGCAAATCCTGACAATAAATCTTTAGCATTAGGCGCTCTAAAGCCAATAGAGTAATTAATGGCCGGTTCAACTGCATAACCTTCATGCGGGCAACCTGGTGGAATATAAAGTACGTCACCAGGCTCTAGAATGACATCAATCTCAGCGTCAAAAGCTTCACAGTGTTTAAGTTTGGCATGAGGAGCAAACTCTTTAAGCATTTGCTTTTTACCCACTCGCCAATGGCGCTTGCCCTCGCCTTGAATAATAAAAACGCAATACTGGTCGATATGCGGTCCCACCCCGCCTTCCGGCGTTGAATAAGACACCATTACATCATCAAAACGCCAGTTAGGAATAAACTGAAATGCCTCAGCCAGTTTCGCCACCTCAGGGTGCCAATGGTCAACCCCCTGCACTAACAAAGAGCTGTGAGAATCACCGAGCAGATCAAAGTTTTCAAAAGGGCCTAATTCAGCTTGCCACTGCTGGCCCCTACAGGTTACCAAGCGCGACTGAATTTCAGGCTCCATTGCCAATCCAGCCAATTCTTCAGCAGTTAATGGATCAATAAATGCCTGCATCCCTTGTTTAAGTAAACATGGCTGTTGCTGCCAATAATTGGCCATAAAATCTTCAATATTAAACGCGACTTGATATTGCATGCACTTTACCTCTTGTTAAGCAGCACGATTGTACCCGATAAAGGCACCAAAGTTTGCATTGCTTAACAGTGATTAATTAAGACAAAAGCATTAAAAGTTTGTATGCTTATTCACAGAAATACAGGGAAAGTTACACGCACCATGACTACGCATTTTAAGCTTTTTGATCTTCATGAAGATGCTACAGAAGAACAAATAAAATCTCGTTACAAACAACTTGCCTCACGCTGCCACCCAGATAAAGGCGGCTCTGCTGAGTTGATGGTGATGATTAAAAATAGCTATCAAAAACTCATGATTGGAGAAGGCTCTCTAGCAATAAATCAACCACTAGATAGCAGTAACAAACAAGTTTTAGCGCTAAAGAAAACCATCCACCAGCAGCAATTTTATATTCAAAAGCTCAGTGTAGCCGTTGCTAAAAAAGCTCAACAAAAAGAAACCAAACAATTACAAAAAGTAGTATTTCCTGCGGTAACCAGTGTGTTGCTGATCGCGATTATGATTTTGGCATCTAATTGGTATCAAAGTGAAAAAAAGCTAAACGCAATGATTAACCAACAACCTGCACCATCAATCATAACGCCAGCACCAGTGTTGCCAGTCCCCAATTCGCTCAACCCCGAACAAGGGTATAAAACTTGGGAGCTAAAACAAAAACTGCGTTTAACCAGCGCTAGGCAGCAATACTTAGAGTCTGATTTAGCCACTAGTTTAGAGGTGATTCAAGGATTGCTGCTTAATAGTAATACCGAACAACTAAGTATTCAGCAGCAACAGTTTTTACTTCAGCAGAATATTGCCTTAGTTCCCGCGCCTCCCCTCATTGCCGTAAACACATTTGAAGCGTTGCTTAATGAACTACAGACTGAACAAACAGAGCAAGGAATTGAGCAAGAACCCATTGAAGAGCAGGCGTTATACAATGTTTTAGACAAAGACCCCGAGCTTGCCTCAGACCAAGCAACGAGCCTAAATGTTAGCTCTCAGGACGATGAAGCAGTATTTATTGAGGAAGATACCGAACAACCAAGCAGTGAAGAGGTTAAACCGGATTCTTAATTAACTGATAAGCCTCTAATTTAGCTTGTTCATTTTGTTCTTTAATTAACGCGATTTGCTTTTCTAAGGCGTTTTTCTTTTCGCCGCAAGGTAGTTTTCTACATAAACTACTTAACTGTTCTAGTGGGGCTAGCAGTTGGTCAAACTGTTGGCTAATGTGTTCCATAACACCATCTCATCTTTTAAGAAGCGTTAAGTGTACGCATCAAGTACTTGAAAACAAGCCTCCAAATGGGTGAAACTGCGCGAAGTGACAGAAAACGGACTCTTTTTTACCACTATGCCATATAGCTCGCTACTCGCACCGATCAACCAGTTCTTATTTTGCTCAACTCCTCAAGCTTGGATAGAGCAAGCTCGTAAACCCGAGAACCTCAGTTTACTGCTTACCGACCATGCAAATGCTGAATGGAAAGCAGCTGCTACTGCTAGCAAACTGATCAGTAAATACGTAACAAATAGCGCGCCCGAGTTACAGCAAGAGCTAAAAAACCTACTCGCGCCCTACGAGTACCTAATATTTAGAGCAGGAAAATGGTCTGTTGAAGGTTTTAAGCAGTGGTTTTTTCCTCAAGGCATTCGGCAAGCGAGTAAAGAACAACAAGATTTAGCGCACGCCACACTAAACATAATGACGAGGTGCTACATACTACCTTTATTAGTAGAGCAATTGAGCCAAGAGCTAAACCTTAACAACCGCAGCATGGCAAACCAATATTCAGCACTAAACCGAGATAGCCAGCGCGAGGTAAACGCGGGCTTAAGCGCTTTTCAAGCTCAATTAATAGAAAAAATGCGGCTACTGATTAGAGAAGAGTTACATCATTTCGAACAAGTCTGCGCAATAATGAACAGCCACCAAGTGTCTTATAAAAATATCAGTGCGGGCGGTTACGCAAAAGCCTTAATTCGCCAAGTACGCCACTTTGAGCCACAAGCATTAGCCGATAAACTTATCGTTGGTGCATATATAGAAGCCCGTTCATGTGAGCGTTTCGCCTTATTAGCGCCCCACTTACCCCAAGACATAGGTAAGTTTTATCAATCCTTGCTTCGCTCAGAAGCCAGACATTATCAAGATTACCTAAGTTTAGCCGCCAGTGTTCTCCCGCAAGAGCAACTAGAATCTCGTATACAGCAAATCGGCCAAGCAGAGGCTGAGCTTATACAACAAACAGATCCTACTTTTCGCTTTCACAGCGGCATTCCTATCAGCTAATATTGATAAAGCACCATCAACATTGATCAACTACCGATTTACTCACGTAGTTAAATACATAGTTTGATTAAGATAAGGTGACCTATGCGATTACCCTTGTTTCCATTAGATCTACTGGTACTGCCTGGTGGCTTAAGCCAGCTAAGAATTTTTGAGCCTCGTTATTTACGTCTGGTGTCTATCGCCAGTGAGGAAGCCAAAGGCTTTGTGCTATGCCAACCCAGTAATGAAGACTTCCCTCAATTCAACATTGGTGTGCATTGCATAATTGAAGATTTTGAGCAGCTTGAAGATGGCATGTTAGGCATAACAATTAGAGGCTTAGAGCGCGTCGAACTCAGCGATACTAATCAAGCCGATGACAAACTCTATAGTGCGCTAACAAAAAACAAACCTGCTTGGTCACTTGAACAAGCAAATCCTATTGAAGATGATCTCAGTGAGAAATTACAGCAAGTTTTAGTGCAACACAGCTTGTACGAACAACACCCCGATTTTTTTGCCTACGACGACGAAAGTTGGGTGGTATCACGATGGTTAGAGTTACTGCCGTTTTCTAGCAATGCAAAGAACCAAATTTTAAACGAAGACGACTTTAATACCCTAGATAACTTAGTACATCAACTAGTGTCTGAAATAACAATAGATGCTAGGTAACTGAAATATATAGCGATTACATCTTGACCAATTAATCGCTAAGTTTAATGTCAAATTTCAGCACTAAAAACTTATATTTAACTCAAAAAAGTCATATTTATCGTATTTTGCGAACTTTTACACAGTCTTGTAATCAAAAGTGCTTTAAGATGGCTTTGTCATGGATGATGATTAAGGAGCAGTAGTTAAATGCCGTACAGCGGCGTCCAATTGCACTACTGCCCTAATACCCTTGGAACATTAAATATCTAGTAGTTTGAAAGTGAGTGATCTGCGACCCTGACTTTCTTAAAGGTGATTCATGAGATATAAAGCAAAAATAAGCGCAGCAATAACACAAGCACTACCGCTGATCCAAACCGCCACTTCTGATGAAGCCGTATTATGGAACATCGAAAAAGAGCGAGACATGTTATGCATGGAATTTACCTCAAACTTGAGTTTTGAGAATTTAGAGGCCGGTTTTAAACAAGCCGCTGAAAAATTAGGCATAAGCTGCCCAATTAGTATCTTAAAGTTACGCCGCTAGCTTAGAAATCTTGGGGGTGGATTTACCCTCCCCCAGTTCTCTCTTCCTTTATTATCCTGCCCACTCATCTATTTTGATCTTTACTACGTATTCACTATTAAGTGCAATCACGGTTAGGAAACAAAATGGAACTCGTTATTAATTCTCACGAAGGCGATATTTACCTAGTTTGCGAGCAGAACCTTAACCCTGCTCAGAGCAAGAGCCATCCAAAACGATTTAACAGCCTTTCAAGCGTTAAACAGCACTACCAGCAACAGCATCCAGATAAAGTGTGGTTAATACACCATTCCGCGTACGACGAAATGTGCGGATTACCTAGCAGTCATTCAGAAATGAAAATTGAACTCGATTGGTCAAAGCATTAATCCGGTTTTGTTAAAGATAAACCAACAAAAAAGCAGCCCGTAGGCTGCTTTTTTACCTTAAAGGCTAGTTAGTCTTGTAACCAAGGCGGTAAACAAACACCTAAGCCACCTAGTCCGCAATAGCCGTTAGGGTTTTTATGTAAGTACTGCTGGTGATTAAGTTCGGCATAGTAAAACACCTCAAAATCAACTATCTCAGTGCTAATCGCTCGCGCTAACCCTTCGCCCTGCAAGGCTTTCTGGTAGGCCTGTTGAGCCTGCATTGCAAGACTGGCTTGCTCACGATTACTCGCAAAAATCATTGAGCGGTATTGAGTACCAACATCGCCGCCTTGACGCATTCCTTGAGTAGGATCATGCTGCTCAAAAAAGCACGCTAACAACTGCTGATAACTAATCACACTAGGGTCGTATACGACTTTTACCGCTTCGGTGTGACCGGTAAGGCCGGTGCACACTTCCTCGTAACTGGGATTAGCGGTGTAACCACCTGCATATCCTACCGCGGTAGATACCACACCATTTTGCTGCCAAAACAAACGCTCTGCGCCCCAAAAGCAGCCTAATCCAAAGTAAGCGGTTGTTAAGCCGGCAGCCGCTTGCAAATAGTTACTGCCGTTTACCGCATGAACGCCATCAAGAATAATCGCAGTATCGCGACCTACTAATGCGTCTTGCTCACTTACCATGTCCGTTTTGCTCATCGATACAACTCCATTAATCTCGATAAAGGCGGTAACTGACTATCTAGTCGCCTATTTTTGCCCAAGTATCACGCAAACCCACAGTACGGTTAAATACTAGCTTTTCTGGGCTTGAATCTTGGCTGTCTGCACAGAAGTAACCTTGGCGCTCAAACTGATGCGCATGCTCTGCTTTCGCAGTCACTAAGCTAGGTTCAACAAAACCTTGTTTAACCACTAAAGATTCAGGGTTAAGCACTTGGGTAAAGTCTTCTTCAGCAGCTGGGTTAGGTACTGTGAACAAACGATCGTACAAACGAATTTCAGCAGGCTTGGCATGGTCAGCTGATACCCAGTGAATAACGCCTTTAGGTTTGCGACCGTCTTCAGGGTTTTTACCCAAGGTGGTGTCGTCGTAAGTACAGTAAACCGTAGTTACATTGCCATTTTCATCTTTGTCGCAACGCTCAGCTTTAATCATATAGGCGTTACGTAAGCGAACTTCTTTACCAATTACCAAGCGTTTAAACTTCTTGTTAGCTTCTTCACGGAAGTCTTCTGCTTCAATGTAAAGTTCACGACTGAACGGTACATCACGCTCGCCCATGTCTTCACTTGGGTGAAGCGGTGCACTTAGTTGCTCTACTTTATCCGCAGGGTAGTTTTCGATAACCACTTTAATCGGATCTAATACCGCCATAGCACGTGGTGCATTGGCATTTAAGTCTTCACGAATACAGGCTTCTAACATTGGCATTTCTACCATGTTTTCCATTTTGGTCACGCCAATACGCTTACAAAACTCAACAATAGAACCAGCGGTATAACCACGGCGGCGTAAACCGGCAATGGTTAACATACGTGGGTCATTCCAACCATTTACATGGCCATCGGTGACCAAGGTATTTAACTTGCGCTTAGACATAACCGTGTATTCAAGGTTTAAGCGTGAAAACTCATATTGATGCGGTACCGTATCAATGGTGATGTTTTCTAATACCCAGTCGTATAAACGGCGGTTATCTTGAAACTCTAAGGTACACAAAGAATGAGTAATGCCTTCGATAGCATCAGAAATACAGTGAGTAAAATCGTACATTGGGTAAATGCACCACTTGTCACCGGTTTGGTGATGATGAGCAAAACGAATACGATAAATCACTGGGTCACGCATACACATGAACGAAGAACTCATGTCTATTTTAGCGCGTAACGAACACTCACCTTCTTTAAACTCGCCCGCTCGCATTTTCTCGAACAAGGCTAAATTTTCTTCTACTGAGGTATCTCGGTAAGGGCTATTTTTACCCGGTTGGCTTAAGGTGCCACGATACTCGCGAGACTCTTCTGCATTTAAGAAACATACAAACGCCAAACCTTTCTCAATCAGCTCTACTGCATAAGCGTGTAGCTGATCAAAATAATTTGATGAATAACACACCTCATCGTTCCACTCAAAGCCCAGCCATTTAACGTCTTGCTGAATCGAGTTAACGTAATCAATGTCTTCTTTTTCTGGGTTGGTGTCGTCAAAGCGTAGGTTACATGCACCCTGGTAGTCTTGAGCAATTCCAAAATTTAAACAAATCGACTTAGCATGGCCGATGTGTAAATAGCCGTTTGGCTCAGGAGGAAAACGTGTATGCACACTTGTATGTTTTCCCGATTGAAGATCTTCATCAATAATATGACGAATGAAATTGCTAGGGCGATTGTCCGCCTCACTCATACCAGCCTACCTATATATACCGAATATCTAATTTAATCCCGTATAATCACTGATTATTCAGCTCAGCACAAGCAACCATCAATCAAGCGTTGAAAAGATAGCCTACCGGCACTTAAGCTCAGCCGTTTTCCTTACCACTTTAGCCTTACAACAGCCCTAACAAATGGCAGTTTTGTAGTTATGTAGTTATGGTTTATATTTCTAGAAGGCTATTGTTGATAATTAAGGGAATAAAATATGCGTATATTAAGCGTTGCATTTGGATTGCTGTTATTAGTGGCTTGTTCCAGCACTCCCACTTGGGATGGTATGTCGGAATCTGAAATCGCAGCTTGGAAAGAAATAGGCGTAAATGTAGAACAAGTTCAAACCTATGTGCGAGCAGGAATGAGTCAGCCACAAGTAAAAGAGTTTATTGATCAGAAATTTACTGACCCTGCTCAAATTACTTCTTGGGGGCAAACCTTTACTGCCATTGATGCTAGAGGCTGGATAGATTCTGGTTTCGATTTAACCGCCGCTAAAGACTGGGCCGCTAACAAATTTAGCTTTGAAGAAGCCGCTGCTTGGGCTTCAGCAGACTTCGACTTAGACGGCGCCAAGAAAAACCGAGATAAAGGCTTAACCCCGGTTAAGTAAACACAAGCTGTAAACCACGCTGGTGCTTACTTGATGTGAGTGAGCACCTCGCCCAAACCTTCAATACTCACACTAACCTTATCGCCACTTTTTAATGCTTGAGTTCGCCCAGGCGTCCCCGTAAAAATCACATCCCAAGGCTGCAAAGTAAGGTATTGGCTAATATAGCTAACAATATCCTCAACCGAATGAATCATATTGCTGCTTGATTCTTGCTGAACCACTTTATCGTTGAGCGTAGTCGTCACAGTAAAGGTGTTTTCTCCACTTACCGTGGTTAACCAAGGAGATATTGGTGCAAAACCATTAGCGCCTTTGGCTCTCCACCATTGCAAATCTTGCCCCTGCCAAGAGCGCTCAGTGAGATCGTTGCCAGCGGTATAGGCAAATATGCAATTGCTAGCCTGTTGCTTAGTCACTTTTGCACATGGTTTGCCTATCACCACCACGAGTTCACCTTCAAAATGTACGTTATTAGCATCAGCTGGTAATTCTAGCTCGCCACCAATGCTCAACGAGCTAGCTGATTTATAAAATATCTCAGGTTTACTAGCGCCAGCATTACCGGCATGGCTGCGGTAGTTCAAACCGACAGCAAATACCGTGGCAGACTCAACCGGCAATACAAACTCAGCCTTGTTAACAGGCGTAGAGTTAGCCTTTATCTCACCACCCGCTAACGGCGAGTCACTTAAGTGATGCAGTATTTCTCCCTTACGCTCTACCCAAACTACACCGTCATCGGTGTTGATTCGCGCATATTGGGCGGCTTGCAGCCCTGCACTCACCAGCAAACTCGCAGTCACAACGACTAGTCCATTAAATAAAGGCCTCATATACATTCCCTTGCTTAACTACTGTTTAATAACAATAGTACGCAACACACCATGTTAAAGATTAACGGCTAATCACTTTGCTCACAGTTAAGCCTAAACGTTTCGCTAAGCGGTTTAAGTTGGCTCTGTCGGTCGATAACTCGCGCGCTGCCGCTGCCCAACTGCCACCATGCTTTTCAAGAGTATTTGCAATAATGTCACGCTGATAGTTGTCTGTAGCTTCACGCAGGCTTAGCCCTTGGCTCGTTATTGCGTGGCTCACTGCAATGGGTTCCGCCGCAACATATTCACTAGGCGCTAACTCGCCGCAATCGTCTATGCTTATGCGCACTATTTCTTGGCGTTGCTGGCGAGACCTTGCTTTTAAAGCTGCGCGGCTAATAAGGTGCTCTAATTCTCGCACATTGCCGGGCCAATCATATTGATTAAGATAACTCACCAAATCGGCTTGCAGTTTTAACTGGCCAATTCCTAATTTACGTTTAAGTACTTCTACAAAGTAACCCGCTAGAAGCTGTACATCACCTGCGCGTAAACGCAAAGCGGGTACCGTAACTGGATACACCGTTAAGCGATGATACAAATCTGCTCTAAAGCGCCCTTGTTCTACTTCCTCAGCTAAATCTCGATTGGTGGCGGCAATCACTCGTACATCTACTGTTTGGATCTTGTCTTGGCCAAGCGCTTGAATCTCTTTATTTTGCAGTACCCGCAGCAACTTACTTTGCGCCGCTAAAGGTAACTCGCCAATCTCATCTAAAAAAATGGTGCCACCGTCCGCTACGCTAAACTTACCGGCTCTGGTTTTATCCGCGCCAGTAAATGCGCCTTTTACATGGCCAAACAACTCACTTTCAATTAAGTTCTCGGGCAAGGCCGCACAGTTAACGTGAACAATAGGTGCTTTAAATCGACCCGATTGCATATGAAGAGAACGCGCAACCAGCTCTTTACCCACCCCTGTTTCACCTTGTATTAAGATAGTAAAATCAGACGGCGCGACTAAAGCTATCTCTTGTTTTAAGCGCTGCATCTCTGGGCTTTCGCCAATCAGTTCTTCACTGGCGGTTTGCCAGGCTGCTTGGTTTAATTCTTCTAATACTTGCTGTGAATGATGTGCTTGCTGCTCTAGTAAATCTAGGGTGAGCGCGGTATTTAAACTGGCAGCCGCCATCGCCGAAATCACTTCTAAAGTGCGACTTGGTATATCGTCAAATACTTTGGGTGTGAAGCTATCTAACGTAAGCACGCCAATCAGCTTATGGTCGAAATACAAAGGCAAGCCCATGCACGCATGCACCGGTAAATCACCCTCGCGATCAATTAACAAACCATCATAGGGATCGGGTAAATCGCTATCGGCAGGGAAACGTACCGGCGTATTGGAGCTGCATATTTGCTGAAAGCGAGGATGTTCCGATAAAACGAACCGCCGACCTAAAGTATCACGACTCAAACCTTGCAAAGTTAAAGGGCTAAGTACTTCGCCGCGTAAAGCTAAAAGAGCCACCGCGTCACAGCTAATGGTTTTGCGTACAGTGTCTAATAAACGATCAAAGCGATCTTTAGTACTAAGGCTTTGGGCTAAATCTAAAGCCAGTTCAATCAGTGCCTTTGAAGAAATGTCTGACATATCACCTCCGTCATTTAAATTCAAAGTAGTCTAATTGACACTTTTTATCAAGAAGTCATATTGACACCATCCACAAAAATCGCCCCACTAAGCCCCATTGAACCTGGCCTTAAACGTTTGGCACAGCGTTTGCTATTTCTAAAACAACAGTGAAGAACCTAAAGTTCGCCACTACTTAAAAGAGGAAAGCACAATGACCGTATTCCCATTACTAGTAAGCTCCGCTTACACTCAAACAGCAAAACAATACATGCGCTGCGTAGTAGGTGGTAACTGGCTAATGTTGCTTTCACTCAGCATTATCATTTCATCCATTGTTATCTCCTACCCTTTAGCACAAAGCTTTTCTATTCCAATGCAAATTACAGCTCACATCTCTACCATTGTTTTTGCTGGCATTTTAAAAGTAGGTTACGTGCTACGCTGTGTAGGATTAAACGAACTAGGCCAAGAGGTATTATAAGTGATTAAAATTGGTGAGCCGAACGCCACAGACCAAGCCCAACATTGGCATCAGCAAGCTATTTTAGAGCTCGCCTTTAGACCGTTCTTTTTACTGGCCACATTAAGCTCTGCTATTAGTATTGGTTTATGGATCCTGTTACTAAATGGCAATATGTTAATAGGTAGCCAAGGCTTAAGCCCACATGTTTGGCACGCTCATGAAATGCTAATTGGCTTTGGCACAACGGTAGCGGTGGGGTTTATTTTAACCGCCGTACAAACCTGGACTGGCCAGCCCAGTATTAAGGGCAAGGCATTAGCAGGCTTAGTATTGTTGTGGTGCTTGGCGCGTATCGGGTTTTATATAAACGACGCCAACAGCGCAATAGCCGCTACTGCACTGCAAGGTATTTGGTGGCTAAGTGTTGTTGTGATTTACAGTAAGTTAGTCTTTAAAGCGCAAAACCGCCGCAATTACATATTCATCGCTTTACTCAGCGTAATGACCTTAATCAACCTCGGTATGTTAGTTGCCGATTTAAACGGTAACAGCGCCCTCGCCTTACATTTAAGCCGCACTATGGTATTACTCTTCACCATAATGATGGCCTTGGTAGGCGGCAGAGTTATTCCTTTCTTCACGGTGCGCGGAGCAAAAACTGAAGCCATTGAATGCCCAGCTTGGGTGAACCAACTAGTGGGCCCATTTGCCATTGCCACGGTGCTTGTATTTATTAGTGACTACTTCACCGCTACCTTTGGCATAGTGCCAATAGCCCTGATGGTTTTAGGTTTGTTGCACCTACTGCGCCTAGCTTACTGGCGCTCGATAAAAACGGTAAAAGTGCCTTTGTTATGGTCATTGCACTTATCCTACCTACTCATGGCACTAGGCTTAATATTACTCGGCGCCAGTTACTACTTACCGCAACTTACTTTTAGCAACGCCCTTCACCTCATTACCATTGGCGCCATAGGTTTAATGATCTTCGCCATGATGAGCCGTGTATCTTTAGGCCACACAGGCAGAACATTAGTGATAAAACCGGTGATTACACTGGCGTTTTTGCTATTGATGGCTGCGACCTTATTTAGAACATTTATGGCGATTACAGACCCACTTCAAGCTTGGAACATAAGTGCAGGGCTTTGGATTAGCGCTAACGTGCTGTTTTTGGTGGTGTACGTACCCATTTTGAGTAGTAAAAGACAAAGCTAAGGTAACAAAGGCTAGACGAACTCAGGGTAATTCTGCGATATTGGGTTAATCACCTAGCAATACCAAGGAATTACCAATGTTGTTTAGCGTTTGGCTTACGTTTGTTGCCGCTTGCATTGTATTTAGTTTATCGCCCGGCGCGGGCGCAGTGGCTACCATTAGCCACTCTTTAAGCGGCGGCTTCAAACAAGCCTGTAAGAACATTGCAGGCTTGCAGCTAGCACTAATAGGCCATGTGCTTATTGTATCTGTTGGTTTAGGTGCCCTGCTGGCGTCTTCAGCACTGGCATTCACCATCATTAAGTATCTAGGTGCCGCCTACCTACTCTACTTGGGCATTACTAAGTTTTTTGAGAAAAGCCAAACCTTTAGCACCGAGCCACAAGCAAAAAAAAGCAGCTCTCAGTTAGTTAAACAAGGCTTCATTGTTAACCTAATGAACCCAAAATCTATCATCTTTCTCGCGGCATTTTTGCCTCAGTTTATAAGCCCGAACAGTGACCTTTCTAGCCAGTACTTAATATTAGGTTTCACCGTAGTACTGATCGATTGTGCAGTCATGTTTAGTTACGCCACCTTAGCTAGCGCGGCTAAACCTTGGTTAGGTAAAGCTAAGTTTATGGCGCTACAAAATCGCATATTTGGTTCGCTATTTATAATGATGGGTGTAGCACTAGCACGTGTAGAACGTTAATAGAATTTGCTAAGTAGCGAGTCATCAAGACAAAGTACTTAGCATTGTTACTCATTAATATGCAGAGGCTTAACTCAATCAAAAAAGACGTTTGAAGACGTCTTTTTATTTAGCTGCTAAACCCAGTTAATACCGCCAGCCAATGCAAAAACAATTACAATTCGGAAAGGATATTCTGGTGAGTCGGCGTCCAGCCTAGTTCCCTTTTTATCTTATCTGCGTTCATACATTGATCTAATGTTGGCCCTAAAGCCCAAGCGCCATTTTCAGCAACCACCTCATCAACAGAACGCACTAATACCTCGGCTGGTAATCGACATTTTCTTATATACGAGTGAGCAATATCTCCCACTGTTACCGCTTGTTCTCCACACACATTGTATGACATGCCTGACCTACCATTTTCTAAAACAAGCCTATAGGCTGATGCAAGATCATCTGTATGAACTACCGGCCAGCGAGTGTCGAGCGAGCCCCATACTTCTACTTGGCCATTCTGGGGAACAAAGCTAGACAACACCCCAGCCTCTTTAGCGTAAACCACTGCTGGGTGAATAATATTGGTATGTAAACTAGGCGCGTTCAAAACTAAAGAACTATTTTCAATCATCCAACTAAAGCTAGATATTGGCTTAAATGGGCTCTGCTCTGTGGCTGCAATATCCCCTGTTTCCCCGTATAGCCAAACACCCCCGGTGTAGATAAATCGCGTTATTCCGCCCTTAATATTAGCTTGGGCGATTAGTTCATTAACCACTCGCAAATCAATGTTTACCATATCTTCACAAAATGTTGCGGCGGCATGAATAACGGCATCAACCCTATGAATAGCGGTCGACCATAACTGAGGCTCACGTAAGTCACCCCGCAAAACTTCTGCACCTTTAGCGGTAATGGTCTGCGCTGCATAATCAGACCGCGCCAATGCAAGCACCGAACACCCATGCTGTAATAGCTCGGTCAATATCGCACTGCCAATGGTTCCCGTTGCCCCAAGTAGTAAAACCTTCATTTGCAATCTCCTTTTGAAAAACACCAAGGTAAGACCTCAAGCTAGCTTTAGGTCAAGAGATTGTGTTGTGGTTTATTGGAATAAAGTTCTATTACCTAGACTAAGGCAAAGCTGCTCAATCAAGAGCGGGTGCAAACTATTTCAACAGAGAGTTGCG
The DNA here is from genome assembly GCF_030548385.1 of Agarivorans sp. 1_MG-2023. Lineage (NCBI taxonomy): Bacteria > Pseudomonadati > Pseudomonadota > Gammaproteobacteria > Alteromonadales > Alteromonadaceae > Agarivorans > Agarivorans sp. 1_MG-2023. Next base: position 149,624 of record NZ_JAUOSJ010000013.1, read on the forward strand.
GGTAACCAAGCGTGCAGGGCTCCATACCAAATATGTCGAGTGTAACGCGCCACCTTAATTTTTTTGTTATATGAAGTTGCAATGCTTCTCGATGAACTCTAGTGGATTACACACTACTGTCGAACAATCCACGTATGCGAAGCACGCTTTAGCCTTTTTGATAAAGTTTATGTCACCTGAAATCAAGAAACTTACCCCCAAAGCTGACACCGCATGTTGCATATCATTATTTGAAGCATTAAAACGATCTTTACCCTTTTTGGTTTTGGTTTTGGTAAAATCATCAGCGTGATAATCAGCCCAATTCATTAGACTATATGCACGAGCTACGGCAGTTTTCGGTGTGTCCTCGAAGTAATCTGCAAGATCAAAACTACTATTTTCCAATTTAAACGTCGCTTCAATAGCATGTACCACACCCTTTACATCAAGACTTTTTACCTCCAAGGCTCTAATGTCCGGCATATCTCTAAATTGCTGAGGCCCTAATTGTTGCTCACTAGCAATATCAGGTGCTTTCAACGAGGACGATTTTGCTCTTAACTCATCCAGTTGACTCTGCATATTTATGAAATAACTTCTTAACGGTTCATCAAGTTTTTCGATGTCAATCGAAGCCAATTGCGTTTCACAATTAGAAATTAAAGCGCCCAAGTTCACCTTTAACTTTTCGTTGATTTCGGAAAAACTTTCATCAATCGGCAACCCCGAAATTTTACGAGAAGATAACTGACTAACCTCCATTAGAGCAGTGATACCGAGGTCTGCATTTGATTGTTTGTTTTCTAGGTGTGCGCACCATATGTTTTCTGGTTCTTGGTTGCTAAGTGTACGTTGTAATGGCTCAATATATTTAGCATCTAGCTCAGCTAAAGTATCGATATGTTCTTGGCGATATTCAGCCTTTGGAATTTGTAGAATTTCATCAAGAGTAATATGAGAATAAACGACCGATATTTGTTCAGAGTTAAGAACATGTTTAAGCAGTCTGAATAGGTCATTTTGAGACTCATCTATTTTACGTTGACGTAAATCACTCAATGTATTTTGATCCAAATAGATCAGGAAACCCATTGACTACCTCCATTTATATAACGCCTCAATAATCGGCGCAGCTTTGCTGCGTTCGGCGCCGAAGGCGCGCAGTTGATTGACTTGTTATACCTTTACCTTTCATCTGGCTTCAACATGGCCAGAAGCTCTGTAAAAGAATTAGCTACGGGGAATATTGCCTCATCAGCTTCGAACTCGTGAAACCAGAATACTACCTTTGGATTGTCTTTGCTCTCTGAGTAATCAAGGCAAAGATAATCACCACCCCCGCCTATAACAATAGGAAGATACTGCTTTGCGACACCATGAATTCTTCTTAGGGTTGAAAGTGACTCAATTACATTCTCTCCACTTTCTAGAGGATCAAGAGTGAGTAATGCTCCAAACCCTATACCCCAAGGTGAGCCTTCAACATCAATAGTTAAGCAATCATTTTTAGGTTGCCCACCATGATAGTGTTTAACGCACTCGACATAATCTTCAGGCAGGTTGAACTGAATGATCTTCGAGACACCATCAATCAGCTCATCTCTTAAAGGAGAGTGATCCTCTTCGTATATTTTCCAGTCCATAATGAAACTCGATTAGGTATAGACATAATGATCTCCGGTGAAAGTGCCGACCTCCTGCGTTTATCGTGGGTTAGTCAAACTAGAGCCACACTGTTAGATGCAAAGTCATAACA